>NZ_JBILAF010000001.1:0-53443 GCF_044354325.1 Sphingorhabdus sp.
AATGCAACGGGGCCAAATGGTTCATTGTCCATGACGTCGGCCGACATGGGAACGTCCGCGAGCACTGTGGGCTGAAAGAAATAGCCCTGTTCCCCGCGTGTGCCACCCGCCAACAGCTTCGCGCCCTTTGACGTTGCATCTTCCACGAGGGCGGCGATGGCCGATGGCCGCCGCGCATTGGCCAATGGCCCCATGACGGTGCCAGCGTCCAATCCATTGCCGACCTGAACTTGCTTGGTATGCGCAGCAAAGCCCGCCACAAAGCGGTCATAGACGCCTTCCTGCACATAGAAACGCGTCGGTGAAATGCACACTTGTCCGGCGTTCCGAAACTTGGTGGTCGCCGACAAAGTGATGGCCTTTTCAAGGTCGCAATCATCGAAAATGAGCACAGGCGCATGGCCACCCAATTCCATGGTGGTCCGCTTAACGCCGTCTGCCGCAAGCTTCAGTAAATGTTTGCCCACGGGTACAGACCCTGTGAAGCTGACCTTGCGGATGATCGGTGATGCGATCAGGTGGCGGCTCACCATATCGGGAACGCCATAAATTAACTGGGCAACATTGCCCGGAACGCCGCCGTCGATGACGCACTGCATAATGCCGCTTGTGCTTGCTGGCGTTTCTTCCGGTGGTTTGGCGATGATCGAGCAGCCCGCAGCGAGCGCCGCAGCCATTTTCTTGCACAACAAATTGACCGGGAAATTCCACGGTGAAAATGCGGCAACGGGTCCCACGGGCTGTTTCAGCACAATCGCGCGTTGCCCCGTTGGCCGGACGAGGACGCGGCCATAGCTGCGCTTGGCCTCTTCAGCGAAATAATCAAACTGCGCGGCGCAGGACAGAACCTCGGTCCGCGCTTCGGCGAGTGGCTTACCCTGTTCAGTCGTAAGCAAAACGGCGATGCCCTCTGCCCGCTCACGGATGAGATCTGCAACCTTATGCAAAATCGCGGCGCGGGCATTTACATCAACGCCGCGCCAATATGCAAAACCCTTTGCGGTCGCAGCAAGCGCTTCATCGAGGTCTGCCGCGGTCGCCAGCGGCAACGCAGCGAGCGTTTCGCCAGTGGCCGGATTGATGACGGTGTGGCAATCGCGGCCTTCGCCCTTGCGCCAGCTGCCATCAATATAAAGGCCGAGATCGGTAGTATAGCTCATCGAATGTCCCGCAAATTTCTTGTCTTCTGTATGTAGGCGTCAGCTGGTGGGTTTGGAACCCCTTGCAAGCTTCAACAGCCAGAAAACCGGGAACCCAGCCAGCAATAACGCAACGCCCCAGATCAAGGCTTCGGCCCCTGCGCCATAGATCGTCCAGCAGGAATATAGTGCGGCGAGCAACAATATGGCTTTGAAACCCGCTTTGCCCGGCAACTGTCCTTTGGTCATCAAACGGAAAGCAGCTGCGGCGCATCCGAAATACATTACCAGAACAATGGCCGTGGTGAGTAAGATGAGAAATTCGAACATCGACGACATTGACCGGCTGCTGTTCATCAGGATGACCAGCGTCAAGAGTGTTGAGGTAAACAGATGGGCGTTACGCGGCGTACCATTGGCGCCTGCTTTGCCCAGAAATGCCGGGAACAGTCCGTCGCGCGCCAAAGCGGCGGGCATCTCGGCCTGACACATGATCCAGCCGTTTAACGCGCCAAGTGCGCTGATCGCGCCTACCGCGGCGATAGCGGTGCCGGCATTGGTGCCCGCATATATATTCACAAAGTCCGCAAATGGCGCGGCCGATACGCTGGTGATGGCGACAGGCAGCATCAGGACCACCGCGGAGCAGACGAGGATATAAATCACGCCAGCGCCAGCGGTTCCAAAAAGCGTCGCGCGGTTGATGGTGCGTTCGGGGTCCTGCACCTTGTCGGCGGGCACGGTCGCGAGCTCAAGCCCAAGCATGGCCCATAGGGTCAATATGGTCGCGGTGGAAATGCTGGTCGCGGAAATGTCTGCGGTCACAAATGGCCGGACAAGCGCCGTGCCTTGGGTCGCAAGGACATAGGCAGCAAGCCCGATCACCGCGACCAGAGGCAGCAGCTTTGCGATCGTCCAGACGATCTGAACTTGCCCCGCAAGCTTGGTTCCGCGAATGTTGATGAGCGTAAATGCCCAAATAATCGCGATCGTTACTGCCGACGATACGCCATGCGTTCCGACAACCGGAAACAATTGGCTCAGATAACTTACCGCAGCGGTGGCGATGGCGGCGTTGCCGACCCACATCGAAATCCAATAGGCCCATGCAATCGCGAAGCCCGCGCCGTCGCCGAAGGCAGCGCGCGTATACGCATAAGGCCCGCCTGCCTTTGGCAAGGCCTTGCTTAATGCGCCAAACACCGATGCCACGCACAATGCGCCGCCAATGGTGATCAACCATCCAATAACGGAATTCCATCCCAAGGGCGCAAGGCTCGCGGGTAACAGGAATACGCCTGACCCAATCATGCTGCCCATGACGAGCGCAAGTGCCATCCAAAATCCCATCGGACGGCTTGCTTCGGCTGTATTCTGCGTCACTTAAATTCCCCTGTTTCGGTACCATAGCTGGCACGGAAAAAGGGCAAAAGCCAATCTTTGTTTAGTGCGCCAGCAACACAGGGATGCCCAATTCGCCCAGCATGAACCGTGTCACGCCGCCAAACAAGGTTTCGCGCCACCGCCCATGGCTATAGGCGCCCATGACGAGTAAATCGGGTCGCCACGCATTTACTTCAGCCAGCAACCGTTCTTCGACGCTGTGATCACCCTTGGCCGCAACCGCTATTTCGGCGCGGACGCCATGGCGCGACAGATAGGTCGCAGCGTCGGTGACAGGGAATTCTTCGGGTACGGTTTCGACCTCTGCAATCCGCACATGCAATGCCGCCTGAAGCAACGGCAATGCTGCGCGCAAGGCGTTGGCTGCTTCAAATCCGCCGTCATATGCCACCATCGCGCGGTCCCATGAGATGCGCTTTGTCGATGCAGGCACCGCAAGTACGGGCGTTCGCGACGCTGTGACGACATCGCTGACCCATGCGCGCGCGGTGCCGGGTGCGCCGGCTTCATCCAGCGACATAACCAATATGTCCGCCAGTCGCGCTGCGTTAATCAATGCATCGGATGTCGTTCCGTCAAATATCTGCCAATCCCAGGGCACATCCTCCATTTTTAAATGCGCGTCGGTGCGTGCGCACAGCTTTCCGCGTTCGGTTTCGGCTGCATCAAAGGCTTCGGCAATGAAATGCGCTCCGCCGAACATATCAAACGCCACATAGTCCTGCGTTGGTCGCGGCAAGACAAGCGTCATATGTCCGTTGAAACGGCGGGCAAGATCAAGCCCGGCCTGCAACCGGCTTTCAAAGGCTGCGTCTGCGCCAGCATGTACCATGATAGATTTCATCATCATTTCCTTTTCTTACGCCAGAATAGGCCGACTCAGATTGATGCGATTGTGTCTAGGCCGATGCCGAGCAAAGTCTTTGATCGATATCAAACACCGCAAAATGCTTCCAAAGGCCGATATATTATGTCAGCGATCACGGATGGATGACGCGGGACAGGCGAAGAACGATGTGATCGTGCGGGGCGCGCGCGTCACCGATGCTCAAACAATAGCCGACATTTATGCCCATCATGTTGTGAACGGCACCGCCAGTTTCGACACCGTGCCGCGTACGTTGGAGCAAACCGAACAGAAGATTGCGGACATTTTGGCCCATGGCTGGCCGTTCTTGGTTGCCGAACGCGAAGGGGTGATATTGGGCTATACCTACGCAACGGCATTCCGCGACCGGCCCGCTTATGGGTTCACTTGCGAAAATTCGATTTATGTGCGCGCGCAAGTTGTCGGGCAAGGGATCGGTGTCGCATTGATGCGCCGGCTGCTTGATGAGGCGCACGCATGTGGTTTTCGTCAAATGATTGCCGTGATCGGCGGCGGAGAGCCTGCGTCGGTGGCGCTACATACGAAAATGGGATTCACTTTCGTCGGCCGGATGCGATCGGTTGGTCGGAAATTTGGCCGCTGGCTTGACAGCGTGTACATGCAGGCCGAGCTTGGAGAGGGAGACCGGACCGCGCCAGCGCGCGAGCCGGGGTGAAGGAGAGAAGATGATGGCAGAGTTTGAATTGGTCGCCGACGGCCTGCGCTTCCCGGAAGGCCCAGTCGTCATGCCCGACGGCAGCGTCATTTTGGTCGAAATCGCCGAGGGGCAGATCACGCGGGTGCGGCCCGACGGCAGCAAGTCGGTCGTTGCGAAAACGGGCGGCGGCCCCAACGGCTTGGCGCTTGGTCCCGACGGCAAATTATACTGCTGCAACAATGGCGGCTTTGAATATATGGAAGCCAATGGCTTTCTCGCGCCGCACGGCATTGCGCAGGATTATTCCGGCGGCCGGATTGAACGTATCGATATCGATACCGGCGCAGTCGAGATACTTTATAAATCGGGTGACTTTGGCTGCAGTCTGCGTGGCCCGAACGATATTGTTTTTGATGCGCATGGCGGGTTCTGGTTCACCGACCATGGCAAGATCGATTATGCCAAGCGCAGCCATGATGTCGTCGGCATCTTTTATGCGAAGGCAGATGGCAGCCATTTGGAAGAGGTCATCTTTCCGTCGAACAACCCCAATGGCGTTGGCCTGTCGCCCGATGGCAAGACATTATATGCCGCCGAAACTTATACCTGCCGGTTGATGAAGTTTAACATCACGTCGCCAGGCAAAGTTGCGCCGGATGCGGGTCCGGGCGGGCCGGGGATTCCGGTATATCGTCCAGCCGGGTATAAATTTTTCGACAGCCTTGGCATCGAAGCAAACGGCAATATCTGCGTCGCAACGATTGGGGAGTGCGGGATCAGCGTGATTTCTCCGGATGGCGAGCTGGTCGAATTTGTCGCAACCGATGATATCTTCACGACCAACATTGCGTGGGGCGGAGGCGATATGATGGACGCCTATATCTGCCTGTCGGGCAGTGGGCGTCTGGTTAAAACCCGTTGGGCGCGGCCGGGGCTTAAGCTGCAATATTGAGATCGGATTATCGCACATGCCACGGCACAAGGAAGCGCATCTTATTGACCGCATCGGCTGGCTGCGTGCATCCGTCCTTGGCGCGAATGACGGCATTGTTTCGACCGCCAGCCTGATCGTCGGCGTGGCGGCGGCGCAAGCGTCACCCGCGACCATATTGATGACAGGAATTGCGGGCCTCGTGGCGGGTGCGATGTCGATGGCCGCTGGCGAATATGTGTCGGTCAGTTCGCAGTCCGATACCGAAAATGCCGATCGGGCCCGCGAGACCGAAGAGCTGGCGACTATCCCGGACAAGGAACGCGAGGAACTGGTCGGCATTTATGAAGCGCGCGGGCTCGACCGGGCGCTGGCGGAGCAGGTTGCGGACAAGCTGACCGCCCACGACGCGCTCGCGACACATCTGCGCGATGAACTTGGCATGGCAACGCATAGCGCGGCGCGCCCCGTGCAGGCGGCTTTGGCTTCGGCTGGGTCATTCGCGATTGGCGCGGCGCTGCCCTTGGCCATGGTGCCCTTGTCACCTGCCGCCACGCTCAGCTGGACCGTGTCGATTGCGGCGCTGTTGTTCCTTGCCATTCTGGGCGGTGTCGGTGCGAAAGCGGGCGGGGCGCCTATGGGTAAAGCTATTTTTCGGGTGACCTTTTGGGGTGCAATTGCAATGGCGGCAACTGCAGCGATCGGATCGCTGTTCGGCACAACAATCGCCTGAGGCATTGCATGACATTTAATACGGTAATTTTTGACTTCGGCGGGGTAATCACTTCGTCACCGTTTGAGGCGTTTAACCGGATGGAGGCCGAACGCGGCTTGCCTAAGGACTTCGTCCGACGGGTGAATTCGGTAAATCCGGACAATAATGCCTGGGCCAAATTCGAACGCGCCGAATGTAGCGCAAGTGAATTTGACGCGCTGTTTGCTGCCGAAGCGCTGGCACTGGGGCATGCATTGGACGGTGCGTCGGTTATCGCCTGCCTTGCTGGCGAAATCCGTCCAGACATGGTGGCGGCGCTCGACCAACTCAAATCGCTTGGCTTTGCGCTGGGGTGCATCACAAACAATGTGCCGTCGGGCAAAGGCGCAGGCATGGCGGTGAGCGACGCAAATGCGGCTGCGGTGGCGGCGGTGATGGGCCGGTTCGACCATATCATTGAATCGAGCAAGGCGGGCGTCCGCAAACCTGACCCGCGCATATATCATATGATGTGTGATGCGCTCGCCGTTTCTCCGCGACAATGCATCTACCTTGATGACCTTGGCATCAACTGCAAACCCGCAGCAGCAATGGGCATGGCTGCGATCAAGGTCACCAGTGGCGCACAGGCGCTCGGCGAATTGGGTGCGCTATTGGCGTTGACCTTCACACCCGTTGACGTCTAGGCGGGAGCTGTTCCGTCTCTCCCAACTATTGGAGCACTTCATGGCGAAAAAACTTTTCCCGGACGCAGCATCCGCGCTCGACGGCCTGCTCAAAAACGACATATTGATTGCCAGCGGCGGCTTTGGCCTGTGCGGCTTGCCCGAACGGTTGTTAGACGCTGTTCGCGATAGTGGCGTGACTGGCCTCACCTTTGTGTCCAACAATGCCGGTATCGACAATGAAGGCATCGGCAAGCTGCTGCGCACCAAGCAGGTGAAGAAGATGATCTCATCCTATGTGGGTGAGAATAAAGAGTTTGAACGGCAGTATCTGGCGGGCGAGCTTGAGGTGGAGTTTTGCCCGCAAGGGACGCTGGCCGAACGGATGCGCGCGGGTGGCGCTGGCATACCCGGTTTTTATACCAAGACAGGCGTCGGCACTTTAGTGGCCGAGGGCAAGGAAGTGAAAGATTTTGGCGGAGAGGAATATATCCTCGAACGCGGTATTTTTGCTGACCTGTCGATCATCAAAGCATGGAAAGCCGATGAAAGCGGTAACCTTGTCTTCCGCAAGACCGCCCGCAACTTCAATCTGCCCGCCGCCACCTGCGGCAAGGTGTGCGTGGTTGAGGTGGAGGAAGTGGTGCCGGTTGGCAGCCTTGACCCCGACTG
This sequence comes from Sphingorhabdus sp., assembly GCF_044354325.1. GTDB lineage: Bacteria > Pseudomonadota > Alphaproteobacteria > Sphingomonadales > Sphingomonadaceae > Sphingorhabdus_B. The sequence goes on from NZ_JBILAF010000001.1 coordinate 7,053, forward strand.
CATCCATTTGCCCGGCGTCTATGTGCAGCGCATGATCGTTGGCGCGCCTTATGACAAGAAAATCGAGTTCCGCACCGTCCGCGAAAGGGAAAGCGCATGAGCTGGACCCGTGACGAAATGGCCGCCCGCGCTGCAAAGGAATTGCGCGACGGATATTATGTGAACCTGGGCATTGGCATCCCCACGCTGGTGGCCAACCATATTCCGGCTGGCGTCGAAGTGACGCTGCAGTCCGAAAATGGCATGTTGGGCATTGGCCCGTTCCCTTTTGCGGGGGAAGAGGATGCTGACCTTATCAATGCAGGCAAGCAAACCATCAGCGAGCTGCCGCAGACCGCCTATTTCGATAGCGCCGCTAGCTTCGCCATGATCCGCGGTGGGCATATTGACCTGACCGTGCTGGGTGCGATGGAAGTCGCGGAGAATGGCGACATCGCCAACTGGATGATTCCCGGCAAGATGATCAAGGGCATGGGCGGGGCAATGGACCTTGTCGCTGGCGTGAAGAAAATCATCGTTGTGATGGAGCATAATGCCAAGGACGGTTCGCCAAAGTTCATCCCCGCATGCACATTGCCGCTGACGGGTAAAAATGTCGTCGATATGATCATCACTGATTTGGCGGTGTTCCAACGCCCCGACAAATCGTCGCCGTTCAAGCTGATTGAAGTCGCGCCGGGAATTACCGTTGATGAAGTCGCAGGCAAAACGACTGCAGTTTATGAGGTCGCGATTTAATCGGTACGATGCGGCGTTTCATTATATCCTTGATTGCAGCCTCTGCATTGGGGCTGGCCAGCTGGTATCTTTTACACTCGGCGCCGGAGACGAACCAGGTCGCGGTGGTGCTGCGCAAATTGGCAAAGGCACCCCCGAATTTGCCCGACCAGCCGGACGAATGGCGCGGTCGGATCGATTATGGCAAACTCGACCAGCAATTTGCTGCGCTGACGCAGCGTTCCGAAATGGCTGGGCTCGCGGTGGCAATCGTTGAGGAGGGCGAACTGCGCTTTGTGCATAGCTATGGCGTTGTTGATCGTTCCACCGACGTCCCTGTTACCAATAATACCGTGTTCCGATGGGCTTCCGTCTCCAAGACCGTCGCCGGCACGCTGGCCGCATCGATGGCGAGCGAAGGCGCGGTTGATCTGAACAAGCCGGTGTCGAGCTGGCATAGTTCGCTGCGTTTGCCCGATGGCGCGGAGTCGCGGATCAGTTTTGCGCAGTTGCTGGCGCAGCAGACCGGTCTCACCAAAAACGCGTATGATGAAAAGCTGGAGGATGGGCAGGACCCGCGCGTTATTCGCGCCAGTCTGGCAGAAGCGCCGCTGCAATGTACGCCCGGGACTTGCCACACCTATCAGAATCTAGCGTTCGACACGGCCAGTGAGATATTGGCCAAGGCGGGCAAGCGGTCCTTTCCCGATCTGGTCGGCGAGCGTTTCTTTTTGCCGTTGGGTATGACCAGCGCGAATTACGGCATGGCAGGACTGACCGGCGCGAAGGATTGGGCCCGGCCGCACAGCGGCAGCAGCGTCCGCACATTAAAGGAAAGCTATTGGCGCGTGCCGGCTGCGGCGGGGGTCGAAAGCAATATCGTTGATTTCTCCCGCTGGTTGCAGGCGACGATGGGCGAGCGCCCTGATGTGCTGCCTGCTTCAACGCTTCGATTGGCGCAGGCCCCGCGCGTCAATACGGCGCCAATCTATGGCGGAGAGTTGCGGCAGGCAAATTCAGATACCCATTACGGGCTTGGCTGGCGCAGCTTCACTTATGATGGGCGGCAGTTTGTTGGCCATTCGGGCGCGGTCGATGGATATCGGGCAACGCTGATTTTCGAACCCGCAACGCGCACGGGCGTTGTCGCCATGTGGAACAGCAACTGGGGCACGCCCTTCCGCATTCCTTTCGCCGTTTTCGACAGCTATCATCAGCGCACAGATTCGCGTTGGCTGGAACTCAAAGATTAGCTGGCGCACCCAATAGCCCATTTTCACGGGAAAGGCCGTTTCCAATGACCTACACGCTGATTACCGCAAACCGCAATTACTCCAGCTGGAGCTTGCGGCCTTGGGTGTTGATGACGATGCTGGGCATCCCGTTCAAAGACCGGATCGAGCCTTTTACGGCTGATATTAATTACGAAGCCTTCCGCGCATTTTCGCCGACGGGCCAAGTGCCTGTGCTGTTGGACGGCGAACGGACTGTCTGGGACTCGCTCGGTATCACTTTATATTTGGCTGACCGGCATGAAGGTGTCTGGCCGCAGGATCCTGCCGCACGCGCATGGGCGCAATGCGCCGTGACCGAAATGCACGGCGGCTTTTCTGCTTTGCGCAATGATTGCACGATGAATGTCGGCGTTCGGGTGAAGCCAAAGCCCATGTCCGCCGCCTTGGAACGCGATGTCGCGCGGATAGCCGAGCTTTGGGCGCAAGGTCTTGATAGCTTTGGCGGTCCGTTTCTGGCGGGGCCGCATTTCACCGCCGTCGACGCATTTTTTGCGCCCGTTGCGTTTCGCGTGCGCACCTACGGTCTTGATGTCGGCCATGCTGGACAAGAATGGGTGCACCATATCCTCGCCCTTCCCGCCATGCGCGCGTGGGAAAAGGATGCGCTGACCGAAAGCTGGCGCGAGGCTGGGCATGAAGCAGAATTGCAGGCCTGCGGCGAAATCATCGCCGATTACCGTCAGGCCTAAAAAAGGCCGCCCAAAATGGGCGACCTTATTTAGCTGCCTAATTTGAATTAGACCTTGTCGCCGGCAACGCCCTTGATCGAGCCTTTGAGATTTTGGGCTTCGCCCTTGTGCTCTTGGGCTATGCCTTCGTCTTTCAGGTGCTCGTTATGTGTGACTTTGCCCGCAGCCTGCTTGATGTTGCCTGCGATTTCATTGCCCAGGCCTTTGGCCTTGTCTGTCATTTCGCCCATAGCGTAAATCCTTTCTGCGTCGTCTGGCCGCGCGGAAATTGCTGGCCAGTACATCAGTTAAAATCGGCGCAAGCGTTTTTGGTTCCGGCCGTCGCCCCCGTTAGGCTGTTGCCAGCAACGCTTCAGCGAATGCGGTGCCATGGTCGGGCGCAAAGCGCAGGAAAAGCGATGGTTCGATCAGCTCCAGCTCCATCAAACGGAATATACCATCGCCATCGCGCAATATGTCGACCCGGGCATAAGCCAGCGTGCCCGTGCCGGTGATGGATGCGGTGGCGGCGAAGGCGCGCTGTGCCAGATCTTGCGCTGCGGCAGGCGGTGTCACCGCCGCTTCATAGCCGCCATATTGTTCCTGCACGCGGAAATCGCCCGCGGCTGGACGCTTAATGATGGCGTGGCTGAAATTGCCGCCAAAGTAGAAGAGCGAATATTCGCCTTCCTCGGCTATCGTTGGCAGATAGGGTTGGATCATCATGCGCTGCCCGGCGACCGAGCCGGGAATGCCTTCGCCAAGCGTCAGCCGGAACGTCCCGTCGGCACCGCCCGAAATAGGCGGTTTGACCACGAGCGTGTCGACGGCAAAATTGGCGCGGGCATGGTCAAGCGCGGCGGCATCCAGCGCGTCACTTACCAATGTTGGTACGGACGATATGCCGAGCGCATCCAATTCTGCCAGATAGGATTTATCGCTGTTCCACCGCAAGATGCTGACCGGATTGGACACGGGGATGCCCTCTGCCTCCAACCGGTCAAGCAGGGCAAACCAGCGCGAACAATCGCGCGGATATCCCCATGCCAATAATGGCGTGACCAAATCAAAGCCGCTCAAGTCGTCCGCCTTGGTCCAGTCGATAAAGGTCGCCTGATCGCCCAACAGCCGCGTGTAGTCCGCCTCTATATGCGACCAGTTTTCTTCATATTCGGGGACGGGGGCGAGAATCGCGATCTTTGGCACGGTCATTCACCCGCCATCTTCAATATCTCTTTCCATTCGGATTCACGCACGGGCGCTACCGACAGACGCGATTGCCGCAGCATTTCCATTTCGGCCAGATTTGGGTTCGCCTTTATGGCCTTTAGCGTCACCGATTGGGCCAACTTGCGTGACGGCTTGACCTTGACCGCAACAAAGCGCGCCTTTTCATCTGTTGGGTCGATGAAATGTTCTTGGCTGATCGTGATGATAGCAACAATCTCAAGCCCGATATTGCTGTGGTAGAAAAAAGCTTGGTCGCCGACCTTCATCGTGCGCAGGTTTATCGCCGCGCTATGGTTGCGCACGCCGTCCCAGGTGCCTTCGCCTTCGGCCACCAAATCATCATAACTATACACGTCGGGTTCGGACTTCATCAGCCAAAATTGTTTTGCCACTATCTACTCCTTTTCGCTGGCAAGCCTTTAAGGCAGGCAGTAACACGCTGTCCATGACACATATGCCCGTTATTTCTTTGCGCAGCGGCGATGCCGACGCGCTTGGCCAGCAGCTTGGTAGCTCTTTCCAGACCTATGGCTTTGCGACCGTTGTCGATCATGGACTTGATCCGGATCTGGTCGCCAAGGCCTGGGCGCTGACGAAACAGCTGTTCGAACAATCCGAGTCGCAAAAGATGAAGGGGTTCGATACCGCAATTGCGGGCCAGCGCGGTTACACCCCGTTCAAAACGGAAATAGCCAAGGGCGCGGACTATCATGATCTGAAGGAATTTTGGCATGTCGGGCGTGATGTCGCGCCGGACAGCCCATTGGCGGGATCGATGTTGCCGAATATCTGGCCAGATGTTCCCGAGTTTAAAGAGACGTTCCAGTTGCTCTTTGCCGAAATGGATAAGGTCGGCGCGCGGATATTGTCCTCGATCGCCCGCTATCTCGATTTGCCCGCGGACTGGTTCGACCCGACGATTGAGGATGGCAATTCGATTTTGCGGTTGCTGCATTACCCACCAATCGCCGGTGACGCCGAAGGCTGCATCCGCGCCGGCGCGCATGAGGATATCAATCTGATAACGCTCTTGCTGGGTGCCGAAGAGGCCGGGCTGCAGATTTTGCGCCCCGACGGCAGCTGGATGGACGTCTCGCCACCTCAGGGCGGTTTGGCGGTCAATGTGGGGGACATGTTGCAGCGGCTGACCAACCATATGTTGCCGTCGACGACGCACCGTGTGGTCAACCCGACGGGCGATCGTTCGCGGTTCAGCCGCTACTCCATGCCATTCTTCCTGCATCTGCGGTCTGACTTCCCAATCGCCACGCTGCCGCAATGCGTGAGCGCCGAAAACCGGAATCGCTATCCCGACCCGATTCTCGCCGATGATTATCTGCGCGAACGTTTGATCGAGATTGGTTTGCTTAAGGCATAAGGTCGCCGCCAAAGATCGCCACCGCCCCGCGTTACATTGACAAGCTTCACGCAAAGACAGGGGTGTAACTGTCCAGTCTGTCAATTTAGCAGTCCCGCCATAATCCTCCCCATCGCAAGTGGATGGGGAGGATTCACGCGCATCACGGTACCAGCGTTCATCCTCGCTCCGCAGCGCGCTGCGCAATATCCGCATATCGGGCTCGCCATTCACCGTCACGGACCCGCCGCGCAGCACGCGGACGGTGGTGACGCCGAAGATTTAGATACTCGCAATGCCGCGCTTGCGCCTCTGCGTGAACATCTTTCGGGAACGTGGATTGAAGGCAAGCTTGGCGGCAACAATTGTGTCCGGATTTGAACCAAGATGACCTTCGGGCGTTATCCCAAGGCGCAGCATGTGAGGAGAGGCTGCATACGCGTGCGGTACGTTCTGACTGCTTCGCTGACCCTTGCGGTTGTGGCCATGTTCATTGTTTATTTGGAGTCCCTATGACCAATATTGAAAATCTGATCGATCCCGATCCAAAACCATATAGCCCACCAAATGAAGTTCCGGGCACTTCGCCCGATGAAGTCATCCCGGGCCAAGGCGATACCGATTTCCCCGGAAGCATTCCCAACGAAACGCCAATGGAACCGCCGGTCACTGATCCAAATTAGGATGGCAAAACCAACAGGGCTGCGCGGATGAACCGAACAGCCCTGCTTGGACTTTTAGCGTGTTTCAGCCTGCCGTTCCCGGATTGAACGATGGCGGGTCGCTGGCGGGGAAGGATGCATCTGACATGTCATCAACATCGCCCCAATCGTCACCGGGATTATCCCGCATGAATTTAGCCCCAGCGGGGCGCGTTTGATCGAAATTTTCTCGGTCAGTTTCGTCATTTGCGAACGCTGCGGAAAATTCATTTTTCCACTCTTCAGCCTTCGGTAACCATTGATTACGGGTGGCATATAGGCCGGCGCCAACGGCGACGACTGCGCCTACGACCGAGGCAACGGTGCCGAACCAAGATGGCAACCGCGATGTGCGTTGACCTTTTGGGCGACCCCCTCGGCTTTTGGCGGATTTGGCTGTGGTCTTGGGACGCGACGCTTGGCTCAGCTTACTTTTATGGGTTGCCGTGCCTTGCGCGGATCCGTTGTTACTATTGTTCATCGATTTCTTCTGCGTATCTGAATTGGCCATGATGTTCGCTTTCCTGGTGACTTTGGTTTGCTCAATGAATGTTAACAAGTCGGCAGAGGCATCGTTCCGCGCTACACCTTCCATTAAGGGCGATTGAACGATTTGGCCGTAAAGCTGGAACCAATCGGCACGAGCACTGTTTTCCCCCGCACTCTGAAAGGGAGAACGAACATGAATATCATTATTCTCTTGGTTGTCGGCGGTATCTTGGGTTGGCTTGCCAGCATCGTCATGCGTACCGACGGTCAACAAGGCATTTTCCTGAACATCATCGTCGGCATTGTAGGTGCCTTCCTTGCAGGATTCATCATCACGCCACTTATCGGCGGCGCGCCCGTGACCAGCGGTGCCTTCGACATCCGGTCGTTGATCGCATCGTTCCTTGGCGCGGTGGTTCTATTGGCGATCGTTAATCTCTTACGTCGCGGTAGCGTCCGTTAATTTTGAACAGAGGGAAATATCTATGAAAAAGTCCATTATGATTCTCGCCGCGTCTTTGTCGCTTGCCACACTTGGCGCATGTGACGGAGCAACCGAAAATGCACAAGAAGATCAGGCTGATGCCGTTCGTGAGAACGCGGAAGTCCAAGCAGACGCTATGGAAGAAAAAGCCGATGCGACTGACACAAAAGTCGACGGCATGGATACGGCCACTGAAAACAAAATGGAAGCCGATGCACAAGCGGTCCGTGAAAAGGGCGACGCAAAGGCTGACGCGATGGAAGATGCCGCTGACAAGCAAGACAAATAAAACGTCTCTTAGTCGAACAAAAGGGCTCGCCGGGAAACTGGCGGGCCATTTTATTGCCGCCGGATGCCAAAGGTCGGTTAAGTGCCTATGAAGCGCTCAGCAAAGGCGATTTATGGTGATATGCTTGGCTTGGGTTGTGGAGTATCTTTTGCCGCTTCCTTCGCGCGTTTGCGTGGCGCTGCTTTCACGCGCAGTGGTTCATCAGGCCCATTGATGAGCGCGGTCAAGGCAACGCGGCCACGCGCAAGCCGGCTTTTTACTGTCCCAATAGCGCAGCCCGTGATTTCGGCCGCCTCTTCATAGCTCGCACCACCTGCACCAACGATCATGAGGATTTCGCGCTGCTCCGCGGGCAATTTTTGCAACGCCTTTTCGACATCTTGCATATGGATATAGTGCTGTTGCGGCGGAGCCTCGACCAACAGCCGTTCTGCGGCCTCGGGATCCCAACTTGTCATGCGCGCATTTTTGCGCATCGTCGTGTAAAACTGGTTGCGCAATATCATGAACATCCAGGCGCGAAAGTTGGTACCAGGAGTGAAGCTTTCATGCGCGGCCCACGCCCGCATCATGGCCTCTTGCGCAAGATCATCGGCAAGCTCCCGATTTCCGCACAGGCCACGCGCAAACGCACGTAACGACGGAATAATCGCGATCATTTGTGCGCGAAAATCAGCGGATGCATCCGACTTTTCGGACTTAGGGATCGGTTCCGTCGCGGAACTACTCACTGGAACTTCTTCGACGCCGACATCTTTGCGTCAATCATATCCAGCAGGTTCAAAAAATCGTCAGGGATAGGTTCATTGGCAACGCTCTCGTGCATTTGACGCAGTGCAGCGGTCAATGGATCGAATTCAAAATCCATGTCTTCACCAATCGCGCCAAGCGGTTGCTTGCCCTTATTACTGCTCACTAGTTGACCCTCCCAGGTGCTTACTGCATCGGAAAATCTGACCGCCTCCGGGTGACCATGTCCTGAAGGAATTCCCATGGTTCAATACCATGGACCGGGCTGAAACTGATGCATTTTCATATGCGATAAAGTCACGACGCGAGATAATGTTCCATCGCAGGGAACAAAAAAGCGTTTCAAACGTATAGCATTGGATAACAAAGGGAGTGATCATGTCATTTAGGCAACAACTGGCAATGCAATTGCCATACCTACGGCGTTACGCACGTGCACTGACGGGGTCACAGACATTGGGGGACGCAGCAGTACGCGAAACGCTCGAAGCGTTGTTGGAAGCACCCGAAGAGTGGGATGACGCAGCACCGGTGAAGACGGAGTTGTTCAGAACATTTCACCGCATTTGGCGTAGCGACATGATCGTGCCGCTCCAATCACGCGGCCGCAGCGGTGTCATCGCCGAATTTCCGATAAAGCGCCGTCAGAGCCTGCTTTTGTCCACGGTTGAAGGATTCAAGGCACATGAAGTGGCCAAAATATAGGGCATTTCGGAATCCGACGTAAACAGCCATGTTGTCGCTGCCCGAAGCGCCATTGAAGATGCGCTTTGTGAGCGCGTGCTCATTATTGAAGATGAAACGATCATCGCATTGCATATCAAACAGATCGTCGAAAATCTGGGGCATGAAGCGATCGCAATCGTCCGGACACGCGCAGAAGCAGTTGCAATGGCCCGCGATGAACGGCCTGAACTGATTTTGGCGGACATCAGCCTTGCGGACGGCTCAAGCGGTATAGATGCCGTAAAGGATATTCTGGCCGAACAGACCGTGCCAGTGATCTTCATTACAGCGTTCCCGGAAAGGCTACTTACTGGCGAGCGCCCAGAACCGACATATCTGATTACAAAGCCGTTTGAGCCCGCAACGGTCATTGCAACCATCGGTCAGGCGCTGCTGATGCATCGTGAAATCGATATAAATTCCGAAGCCGCATAGTTATTCGGGAACAAAGTTTATTAAAGGACGTTTGCCTTATCTGAATGACATAATCGTGCGCGAAGGTTCGCGTAAAACAGTTTACCCCGCCGGTCTCCCCCCCCACCATTAGACCGGCACCCTAAACACCCCGGCTTATGGCTGGGGTGTTTTTCTTTGTGCAGACGACATGCAAGATAAAATCCTCGTTACCGCTGGCTTAGCTTGCGGGCGTGTCGTTCTTCCCGTCACGCATCTGCTGTGGTTCAGTCTGCCCGTCTAAGGCTGTTTATGTTGCGGGGATTAACAGCTTTGGATCAATGCGCGCATTGTTCCATTTCATGCCCCAATGCAGATGTGGGCCGCTTGCCCGTCCCGTCGCGCCAACACGCCCGATGACTTGCCCCTGCTTCACATAATCGCCTTCTTTTACGAGCAGTTCGGAGCAGTGTAAAAATGCGCTGTTGAGGCCCATGCCATGATCAATCATCAGCAAATGCCCCTCCAGCGTGAAGGCATCTGTGGCCGCAAGCGTCACGACACCGTCCGCCGGTGCGACAAAATCTGTCCCATTCGGTGCGGCAATGTCCATGCCGCTATGATAGCTGCCGGGTATCCCGTTATAGATACGCTGCGCGCCAAATAGGCCAGACGTCCGGCCAGCCACTGGGCGCATAAATGCCTGCCGCCAGCCATTACCCAGCGTGGTTTTGGCCCGCGCTGCATTTATGCGTTCGAGCTCCGCGCCGCGTCTTGCCGCAAACTCTGCCGTTGTTTTTGCGCCGCCCGTCGGGTTCGCAGAAACATGTTCAATCCGCCAGTTGCCCGGTGTTATGGCCAAAGTGCGATCCAGCGTTCGGCCATCGGCGAATGTCGCGGTCAGGATCGCGCTGCTTTCTGCATCGCGGTCAAAACCCATCAGGAAAAAGCCGTCGGCTGTCAGCGGCAGGGCAACGCCGTTAAGCGTGACGGACAGTGCACCGCTTGGCGCTCGCGCGATGACGAGACCCCCTTGTATCGCTGGCGCAGACATCCAGAAATCTGTGGGGGCAGATGGCTGTTGGGTATTTGCGGTTGGTGCGGCCGCGACGCTTAATGGCTGCGCGGCGATCCCCGCGAGGGCGGCTAAAAAAATCCAGCCGGAACGCTGCAATCCATCAGCCCTTTTTCATCGTCGCGCGAACGGATGCATCGGCGCTGACATAGGGTTCCTGTTTGACGACGCTCCAATAGCGCAATTCTTCCAATGGAATGGCCTGCCCCGTTTCGGCGCACAGGACATGGTCGCCTGCGGTCAGCATACGAAAACTGTTTGCCATATAATGCAGGCGGGCGACTTTATTTTTGGAAGACATCAACATGTGGACATTATGGCGCATCGATACTGAATGGGCAATGCACGGCTTTACCCGTCAAACAAATTGCCTTGATTGACAGCCGCTTTTGCTGGCTTCGCCGCGGATATTCGCGGCGCAGGTCCGCCACTTACTTGCCCGCCGACTTCGCCATCGACAAACCTTAACGTCACGTCACCCGCTTTCACGGCGGCTTCCCGTGTCATGATGGTTTTGCCGTTCGCATCGGTCACGCGCGCAAAGCCGCGCTTAAGCGGGGCTTCAGGATGCAATGTGCTCACCAGCCGCGTCAACGCATCAAGGCGCTGCTGCCCTTGCTCGGCGCGCCGGAGCAGGAGGCGCGGGTGCAGCATCATCGCTGGCGCAGAAAAAGCCACTTCAGCCTTGCCAATTCTGGTCCGAAGCGATTGGCGAAGCCGTTCGGACAGGTCGTCTGTACGTTGCTGATGCGGGGCGGAAAGGTCTGACAGACGCGGCATCAGACGCCGCTGTGCCTCAAGCCGTTCGGCCGCAAGGTCGACCTTTTTGCGGACGACATTGGACATGCGCAGCCCGAATTGTCCCACACGTTGCAGCAAATCGCTGCGCACGGGAACGGCAATCTCGGCCGCGGCCGTAGGCGTCGGCGCGCGCAAATCTGCGGCAAAGTCGCACAAAGTTGTATCGGTTTCATGCCCGACTGCCGATATGATGGGTATCGTACAATCCGCGACGGCACGTACCACGGCCTCATCATTAAAGGCCCATAGATCCTCAATAGACCCGCCGCCGCGCGCGACGATGACGAGGTCCGGGCGGCGCGTGGGTCCCTCATGGGGCATGGCCGAAAATCCATGGACCGCACGCGCGATTTGGGCGGCGGCGCCTTCCCCTTGCACCAATACGGGCCACACGATCACATGGCTTGGAAAGCGATCAGCAAGACGGTGCAGGATATCACGGATGACTGCGCCGGTGGGCGAGGTTACGACGCCAATTGTACGCGGCAGAGACGGCAGCTTTTTCTTGCGTTCAGGTGCAAACAAACCCTCGGCGGCGAGCCGCGCCTTTAGCTTTTCAAACAAAAGCATCATCGCGCCTTCGCCCGCGACTTCCAGACTTTCGACCACGATTTGATAGTTGGACCGGCCCGCATAGGTCGTCAATTTGCCCGTGGCGACAACCTCCAGCCCGTCTTCCGGGGCGAAGGGCAGGCGCGCCGCTCCACCTTTCCACATGACCGCGTCCAGCCGCGCATTTTCGTCTTTGAGCGAGAAATAAATATGGCCCGACGCCGCGCGTTTGAAACCAGAAATCTCCCCGCGCACGCGGACATGGCCGAAGCGGTCCTCAACCGTGCGCTTCAACGCCAGCGATAACTCCGACACACTCATGGCCTGGGCATTGTCGCCGGGCCGCTCCTCGGCTAACAGGCGGGCAACTTGCGGGTCAGCATTTTCAAAGGGGTCATTTGCGGACATGAATATCTTGCTCATCGGATCGGGTGGACGCGAACATGCGCTGGCGTGGAAGCTCGCGCAATCGCCAAATTGCGATACACTCTTTGCCACGCCGGGCAATCCCGGGATTGCGGAAGAGGCTGATCTGGCTGCATTGAACATATCCGACCATGCGGCGGTCATATCCTTTTGCGCTGGGCATGATGTCGGGTTGGTCGTGGTCGGTCCAGAGGCACCGCTTGTTGCCGGCCTGGGCGATAGCCTGCGCGATGCGGGCATTCCCGTTTTCGGCCCCAACCAAAAGGCGGCACAATTGGAAGGGTCGAAAGGCTTTACCAAAGACATATGTGCCGCAGCGGGCATCCCTACAGCGGGCTATTACCGGCATGATAGCAAAGCGTCGGCACTGGCGGGCCTCGACGCATTCCAAGCACCTTATGTCATTAAAGCAGACGGCCTTGCTGCGGGCAAAGGCGTGATTATCGCGGAAACCCGCATTGATGCTGAAGCCGCGATTGAAGATATGTTCGGTGGCGGTTTTGGTGATGCTGGCGCGTCCGTTGTCATTGAAGAATTTATGACCGGAGAAGAAGCCAGCTTTTTCGCACTGACCGATGGCCGCGACGTGGTCGCATTCGGTTCTGCGCAGGATCATAAACGTGTCGGCGATGGTGATATTGGGCCCAACACGGGCGGCATGGGCGCATATTCACCCGCAATTGTTCTGACGCCTGCGTTGCAGGCGGAAGTGATGGACCGCATCATTAAGCCGACAGTGGCGTATATGGCGGCGCATGACATGCCTTATTCGGGCGTTTTGTTCGCGGGTCTCATGCTGACCGATGAGGGGCCAAAGCTCATCGAATATAATGCGCGCTTTGGTGATCCCGAGTGCCAGGTGCTTATGACACGTTTTGACGGCGACCTTGCCGCTTTGATGTTGGCGGTTGCGACTGGGAAGCTTTCTGAAGCGGCGGCGCCAAGCTTTTCGTCCGACACGGCATTGACGGTCGTCATGGCGGCGAACGGCTATCCCGATGTGCCGCAAAAGGGCGGCGCGATTGATCTGGCAGTTGTGTCCGGCGCGAAGGTATTTCATGCAGGCACGGCTGAAGTGGACGGGCAATTGGTGGCAGCGGGCGGGCGTGTGCTAAACGTTACCGCAACAGGGGCAAACGTGACCGACGCGCAGGCAAAGGCCTATGCAGCGGTGGATCAGGTCGTTTTCCCCGATGGCTTTTGCCGCCGCGACATTGGCTGGCGTGAGGTTGCGCGCGAAGCCGGGAACTAACGAAATCGCGCAAATGTTGGCGCGGCGGATTAACGCTTTCACGCCCTGCAAAAATTGCGTAACCCGTTGGCCACATTGAGGGATTTTCTGGGAGGAATATTATGTCCAACAATCTACTGATTATTATTATTGCGGTGGCCATTATTGCCATTTTAGGTTTGTGGTTGCTCGCGCGTAACGGTGCGAAGAAGACAGCTGCGCAGCCGAAAGACGTTGCTTCGCCACCACCTGCGGCAGCTGTTGCGAAGGCGCCTGCTGCGCCGAAGTTGACGGACGGTCCTGCGCCAGCGAAGAAAACCGCGAAAGCCAAGGTAAAGGCACCAGCGAAAGCTGCGGCAACAAAGGCCGCGCCAGCAGCTGCCGCGAAGCCAGTTGCGGCAAAGGCTAAAACGGCGAAGGTGCCTGCACCGAAAGCTGCACCTAAGGCTGCGCCGAAAGCTGCCCCAAAAGCCGCTCCGAAAGCCGCAGCGCCGAAGCCTGCTGCACCCAAGGCTGCTAAACCGAAGGCCGCAGTCGCGAAGGTCCCAGCACCCAAGCCAGCGGCAAAGCCTGCAGCAGCAAAGGCAAAGGCCGCGCCTGCGCCCAAATCCGCGCCGAAAGCTGCCGCGGCGAAGGTGAAGGCAGAAGCCGCACCCAAGCCCAAGGTCGCCAAACCAGCGGCCAAGGCTAAGGTATCGGTCCCTGACAATCTCGAATTGTTGAAGGGCCTTGGTCCGAAAGTGAACAATATGCTCAAGGCATTGGGCGTAACCAGCTTTGCCCAAGTGGCGAGTTGGACGGCCGCTGATGTTGCGGAAATTGATGGCAAGCTTGGCGCATTTGCGGGCCGCATCAGCCGCGACAACTGGATTGATCAGGCCAAGTATCTCGAAGCGGGCGATGTCGCCGGTTTTGAAAAGAAATATGGCGCGCTGGGTGGCGAAATCGCCAAAGGCTGACCTGATTATGTCTTAATGCGTTTTGGCCTTGGCTGAAGGTCGCCGCCACAATTGGGGCAGCGGCCATTCAGCGGGCCATTCACGCAGGGTGCGCAAAAGGTGCATTCATAGCTGCAAATCATCGCGTCGCCGCTGTCCATCGGCAGTGGCGATGTGCATCGTTCGCATGTGTCCCGCATTTCCAGCATCTTGTGCTCCTTATCGTCCAACCCGTTGCAGCCCCGTGCCGTGCATTTTTAGCCACTGGTCTGCAGCCTTGCGGTTCCCTTCAAAGAGGAAATCGAGCCAAGCGTAGAAGTCGGGGCTGTGGTTCATATGCCGCATATGCGCGACCTCATGGGCGATGACCGAACGGCGCACAGACGCAGGCGCCATGATTAGCCGCCAGCTGAGCGAAATGGTCCCCCGGCTGGAACAGCTACCCCAACGGCTGCGCGGATCGCCCAGCGACAAGCGCGGGACTGGCTCACCGGCTTTGTCGCAATAATGCGCGATTTCTTTGGTGAAAATCCGCCGTGCTTCGCCCTTGAGCCATCGCAAGATGCGGGCTTCGACCGACTCTCTTGGACCACCCAAGCGCAGCATGCCTTCGCCGCAGCGAATGCTGCGCGGCCATTCTTCGCGCCATTCAATCAGGTGGCTTTCACCTTCGACAGCGATTTCGCTGCCAGGGGCAATGGGGGCAATGTCAGGCGCGCTGTTTAACCGCGTGGCGATCCATTCGCGTTTCTTTTCAACAAAATCGAGCGCCACATTTGTCGGCGTATAATGCGGCATCGTTATGCGGATTTCGCGTTTCACGGCATCGGCGCGCATCGAAATGCGCTTGGCCCGCGGGTTGCGGCGAATGCGCACGGGTACGCTTTCCCCTTCTATGACCACTTCAGGATCAGAGAGGCTGTTCGACAATATGGTTTTCAAGCGGCCCAGCATGCAGTTCCGATATAGCCCGACCTTTGACCGACATGCCAGCGTCATGAATCGTCTGGCGGTTTCCGCTTACCAAATAATGCCATTCGGGAAGTGGTTTGCCCGCCGCGCGCAGGACATAGGCGCAGGTCGAAGGCAGCCAGACATAAGCATCAATCTTGTCCGCGGTCAGCCGAAGACATTCGGGCACAATCGCGCGGCGTCCGCGATAATCGGCACATTGGCATGTCTGTAGATCCAGCAATTTGCAGGCGACATTGGTGGGGTAGATGCGGCCGGTATCTTCATCTTCCACCTTGTTGAGACAGCATTTCCCGCAACCATCGCACAATGCCTCCCATTGTGCGCGGTCGAGGCTCTCTATCGGGGCTTCCCAAAAAGGCGCTTCGTTCAAATCAGCGCACCCATTTTGCCAATTCCGCCTCAACCAAATTCGGCGCGCCTTCATTGATGTCGGTATTGGGAACGTCAGCGGGCATAAGCGCCAAAGGCTTGCCATCGGGGCCCATCAAATAAGGTGTCTGGCTGTGGCTCATCAGATAGCTTTCCGGTGAGGACCCTTCGACACGGCTGGAGTAAATCGCAAATTTCTTTGCTGCGTCTGCGATTTCGGCCTCCGTTCCGGTGAGGCCAATCGCGCGCGGATGAAATGCGCTGACGAATTGCTTCAGCACGTCTGGCGTGTCGCGCAAGGGATCAACGGTGATGAAAATCGGCTGAATCTTTGCGCCAAGCTCGGGGTGGCTTTTCTCATAGGCCTTTAACCCTGCCATCAGATTCTGCATGTCCGGCGTGCAGATATCGGGGCAGTTGGTGTAGCCAAAATAGACGATACGATATGCGCCGTCGAATTCCTTGAAGGTCCGTTTTTTGCCATTTTGATCGGTCAGCGTAAAATCACCGCCAATGGTTGCACCGGCCAGAGGGGCTTCGCTCAATGGTGGCTGGGCAGGGGGTGAATCACATGCCGACAGCAAAAGCGCGGCGGAGAGCGTGAAAATCAGTTTTTTGTTCATAGCGGGGCCAGACATGGTCTGCTAAAGACCAGTTATCAAGTATGTTGGACATTTAAATGGGGCATCGTTTGTTGAAAAAGCCATTTTTTCTCGCCTTGGCCGCAGGGCTGATCTTGCCGATGGGCGCTGGCGTGGTTGCGCCTGCTGCACAAGCCCAGTTTTCAGACAGCTATAATTTCTTGAAAGCCGTGCGCGATCGCAAGGGCGAAGAAGCCGAAAAGTTTCTGGCACAGCCCGGCACGGTGATTATCAACACACGCGACAATTCAACCGGCGAAACCGCGCTGCATATCGTCATTCAACGCCGTGACGCGTCGTGGCTTGGGTATCTTTTACAAAAAGGTGCAAACCCCAATTTGGCAGATAAAAAGGGTACGACGCCTTTGATGCTCGCCACGCAATTGGGCTTCATCGATGGCATTGATTGGCTATCGCGTAAAAAGGCACAGATTGACCAAACAAATCGCGCTGGAGAAACCGCGCTGATTTTGGCGGTGCAACTGCGCAATGCAGAAGCGGTGCGCATGCTTTTGAAGGCCGGTGCAAATCCGGACAAGAAGGATAGCCGGGCGGGATATTCTGCACGCGATTATGCGCTTCAGGACGGACGCGCGACTGCGATTGTTGCGATCATCGAAAATAACGGCAAAACCGATGCGGCAAAGAAACCTGCCGAGCTCGATTTTTCGGGCATATCTGAACCGAAATAAGGTCCGTCGGCGTGCTATGCGCTGGACGGATTATCCGGGGATAAACTTCATCGCGACGCCGTTCATGCAATAGCGTTTGCCCGTTGGTTTTGGACCATCGTTAAAGACATGGCCAATATGCCCGCCGCAGCGCGCGCAATGCACTTCGGTGCGTGGCACGCCGATTTTATAGTCGGTTTTGGTGCCTATGCCGCCGGCCAGTGGCGCATAGAAACTTGGCCAGCCCGTTCCGCTTTCAAACTTGGTAACAGAGGCAAAAAGCCGCTGGTTACAGCCCGCGCAGACAAATGTGCCCTTGCGCTTTTCGCCGTTGAGCGGGCTTGTATAAGGCCGTTCGGTATCTTCGCGGCGCAACACGCGGTAGGCAGCAGGCGACAAGCGCTTTTTCCATTCGGCGTCGCTGTATGTCACCGCATAGCGCGTTTTGGCGGCCGCACTCTTGCCGCAGCCAAAGACCAGCACCGCGGCCCCTGCACTTGTGAGTGACAGAAATTTGCGTTTGCTCAGCTGCATGACATGTTCCTTTGGACGCTCCGGCTATGCATATACCGGAAACGTCCAAAAGCGTTCATATCAATAGCGCGACAGTTCCACATCCATCTTGCGATAGCCATGGACGAAGCAGCCCGCCACGCGGTCGGGTTCACCCACAACATTTGGTCGCAGGCGGCGCGCCGCCATTTCTTCAAGCAAAATGCGGATCTGCAATTCGGCCAATCGTGCGCCGACGCAGCGGTGGATGCCATATCCGAAGGCCAAATGGCGACGCGCGTTTTCGCGATCGACAATCAATTTATCGGGATTATCGAACACCGTCTCATCACGGTTGGCCGATAGGTACCACATGCCAATCTTGTCACCAGCCTTGATGGGCGCGCCGAACAGGTCATGATCCTGTGTGGC
Source organism: Sphingorhabdus sp. (assembly GCF_044354325.1). GTDB lineage: Bacteria > Pseudomonadota > Alphaproteobacteria > Sphingomonadales > Sphingomonadaceae > Sphingorhabdus_B. Next base: position 24,755 of record NZ_JBILAF010000001.1, read on the forward strand.
GGTGCGGCGCATATGCGCCAATGGCGTCTGCCAACGAATGATTTCGCTGACGGCGTTGGTGATGAACTGGGGATTTTTCTCCAGCTTTTCGCGCTCGTCAGGGAAGCTGTTCAGTCCATAAGCGTAACCCGACATCGAATTGCGGGTCGTGTCATTTCCGCCCACGATCAGCAGAATGAGGTTACCCATATATTCAAATTGACTCATGTCCTTCATCGGCGAATGGATCATGCGGCTGATCAGGTCGGGCGCTTCGCCGCGATTTTTGCGTTCTTCCCACAGATTCTGGAAATAGGCGCCCATTTCAAACATTTTGGCAAGTCGCGCCTGACGCGTCTCTTCGGAACGGAACAGCTCGACGTCGCCCGCCCAATCGGACCATTCGGTCAACTTGCGGCGGTCTTCCCACGGGAAATCGAAAAGCAACGCCAACATCTGTGTGGTCAGTTCGATGGATACCAAGTCGACCCAGTCAAAGGTTTTGCCAACCGGAAGCGAGTCTAAAAGCTCGCCCGTGCGGCGACGGATATCGCCCGACATGCGGTCCATTTCACCCGGTGTGAAGGCCGGTGCGATGACACGGCGTTCTTCGGTGTGCTTGGGCCGGTCCATCGCAATGAACATGGGCATGACGATTCTTTGGTCTTCGGGGATTGGCTCGGCGAGCGCATCGTCGTCGATTAAGGTTATGCCACCATGTTCGAATGACGATGAATAAATGTCGGGCAGCGCCTCGACATGTTGAATGGCTTTGAGCGTCGTGACATTCCAATAGCTGCCGAAATCGGAGCCCTCGATCTTGTTGATCGGCGCTTTTTCGCGCATCTCTTTAAAGATGGGGTGCCAGCGATCCTCGGTGTAAATATCGGGCTTTGTAACGTCCCAATGATGTGGTGCCTTGTTCATTTCCCAAGGCAGTGAATCGCTTTCGATTAGGGGGGCAGTTGCCATTGTTTTCGACTCCTCTCAGCACCGAAACTGCCACTACTGACAGAAATGTCAATCCAGTTTCGAACCGCAACCTATTAAAGGTGACGACGCATTCATCCCGGCATTTTGATGAAGCCGAACAACCGCCGCGCACCGTCATCCTTGGCGCGGCCAGCGCTTCCTGATTTCATGACGTTTTTCTTGAAAAGATATACGCCCAGTCGCAGCAACAATATCGCAAACAAGACCTGGCCGATAATTGCGACGGCATGATGCCACAAAGCTGGTTCAAGGGCAGCGCGCCCAATCATTGCAAAGGGCGAACTGAACGGGAAAATGGTAGCAAATTTCTCGATCGGTTCACCTGTTTTGGTCAGGGCATAAGATGCGAAGAAGAAATTGATCAACTGCGCCATGGTGACGGGCATGGAAATGGTCTGCACCTCACGCACCGTGGCCGCCATTGCGCCGATTCCAAGAAAAAGCGCGCCGAGCATCAAATAGGTCATGATGAAATAGGTGAAGCACAGGCCAATGAACATGGGCCAGCCAACCGCCGGCGTTGGGAAATTTGGCAAATCCGGTCCGATCGCGGCAAAACCAATCAGCCCAACGGTTGTCCAAACCAATATGCCCAGCAAGGCCATGCCGAGCATCGCGAATAGCTTGCCCAAGAACACCGATTCCATCGGAATGGAGGCAGCGAGAATTTCGATGATCTTGTTCGATTTCTCTTCCACCAGATTGGACAGCACCATGCCCGCCAGCAAAATTGTCAGGAAGAAAATGAAAAACTGCCCACCCTGCGCAGTCACGGTGCGCAGCTTCTTGTCGTTGTTAGCCGACTCGACAACAATATTGGGTGTCGAGCGCGGCAGCGTCATCGTACCGCCGCTTTGCGCATAGCCTGCCAACAGTTCAATGTCGGCACGTTCGCGTTTTATGGCGTTGGTTGTGCCTGTTATCACGGGTTCCGCCAGCGTGCCGGTGACGACAACGCTGAGATTGTCACTCTTTTTTGCAAGATAGCTTTGCGGCACTTTCTGATCCGCTGCAGGATCGCCCACGACGACCATGCGGGCGAAATAGCTGTCCCCCAATGTCTTCGAAAGCGACTCGCGGGCGGACAGGATTTTCCCCGCCTCCTCTTTGGCCAAGGCAATGCCAACAACGGGTTGCGACACGTCTTTGGCGATTTGCCCACCCAAATTGCCTGCCGCAAATCCGACAAGCACAGGGAAGAAAGGACCAAGCAAGAAGAAGATAAAGGCCTTGGAATAGATGATCGCCGTAAAATCCCGGCGGGCAATGACGAAGGCGGCGCGGATAATTTCCTTCATTTCGCTTCTCCCACATGCGCGTCATCCATTTCCGCGGCGACGGCCTCACCCGCGATGGCCACGAACGCATCGTGCAGCCCCGGCCGTTCAATCGACAGCGATTTGACGCCCGCCTTGCCCTCGACCAGCGCCGTCAGCAGCGGCTCCACCCCGGTTTCGGGCAAGGTGAAATGCCACCAATGCCCTTCTGCTTTGGTTTCAGCGGGCAACGCCGATCGCCATGGCCCGTCCAACGTTTCGGTTTCCAGATGCACCTGCGGCCGCAAGCGGTCACGCGCTTCGGATACCAACCCATCGAAACTGATTTTGCCCTTGGCGATAATGGCGATGCGTTCACACAACCGTTCGGCATGCGCGATGACATGGGTGGAGAAAATCACCGTCACACCCTTGGCGGCTTGGGCGTGGATCATCTTTTCAAGCTTGGCTTGATTGAGCGCATCCAGCCCCGAAAACGGTTCGTCGAGTACGATCAGCTTTGGGTCATGAACGATTGTCCCCATCAGTTGCACCGTCTGGGCCATCCCTTTGGAAAGCTGCCTAATCTGCCGGTCCGCGGCATATCCAAGGCCAGCCTCTTCGAGCAAGGCCCGCCCTTTTTTCGCACCCTCTTTCAACGATAGCCCGCGCAGCGCGCCCATGAATGCAATCGTATCGACCGCGCGCATCGATTGATACAGGCCGCGTTCCTCCGGCAAATATCCGACGTTGCGGGACTGGGTTATCGGGCGGTCCGAACCCAGCAGGCTGCGGGTTCCGGCATCCGGATCAATGATGCCAAGCAAAGTGCGCAACATGGTCGTCTTGCCAGCGCCATTCGGGCCCAAAATGCCAAAAATGCTGCCCTCCGGAATGTTCAGGTCGACCCCATCGACGGCACGAAAGCCATCGAATTGCTTTACGAGTCCCTTTGCCTCTATTGCGTACATACTGAATTGCCCCGGAGAGATGGTCGGTTCTGAATAAGGTTGGCGCGTGAAAAGAAACAACACAAATATAGTTAACGACTTGCGGGCCAAGGCGCAGAGTGAGGGTTTTGTCGCCTTTGGTATTGCGCCTGGTCACCTTGCGCCGCGCGCGGGGCTGCGACTGCGGCAGTGGATCGAGGAAGGCCGCCATGGCGACATGTTGTGGATGGAAAGCCGCGTCGATGAACGCGCCAATCCCGATATTTTATGGCCCGAAGTAAAGTCCGTGATCATGCTGGGGATGAGCTATGCGCCGCCACATGATCCAATGGCGCTTGCGGGCGATGACACAAAGGCGCGCATTTCCGTCTATGCGCAAGGGCGCGACTATCATGATGTCGTAAAAGGCGCGCTCAAGCGGCTCGCTAGCTGGCTGGCCCACTCCGCAGAGGTCGGGGTCAAAGTGTTCGTTGATACCGCGCCGGTTATGGAAAAGGCACTGGCCGAAGTGGCGGGACTTGGCTGGCAAGGCAAGCACAGCAACATCGTCAGCAAAGAACATGGCAGCTGGCTGTTCCTTGGGGCGATTTATACGACGGCAGAGCTAGCGCCATCGGTTCCCGCGACCGACACATGCGGCTCGTGCCGGGCGTGTCAGGACATCTGCCCCACCAATGCCTTCCCCGCGCCATACCAGCTCGATGCCCGCCGATGCATCTCCTATCTCACCATTGAGCATAAGGGCCCCATAGACCGCGAACTACGTCCATTGATGGGCAATCACATTTACGGCTGCGATGATTGTCTGGCCGTATGCCCGTGGAACAAATTTGCCGAGACGGCTGCAGCACATAAGGCATTTTTGCCCCGCGAAGGGCTGGTCGCGCCGCGCATTGCGGACCTTTTAGCTTTGGACGATACGCAGTTTCGTGCACTTTTTTCCGGCTCGCCCGTCAAGCGTATTGGCCGCGACCGCTTTGTGCGCAATGTGCTGACTGCGGCTGGCAATGGCCGTGACCTCGGCGTGCTGCCGTTGGTCGAGATGCTCATGGATGACACCTCACCCGTCGTCCGTGGTGCCGCAATCTGGGCGATGTCGCGGCTGTCGCCCGAGATTTTTGCGCGTGAAAAGCAGCTGCGCTTTGCCGACGAACTGGACCCGTCGGTTCGTGCCGAATGGATGCTGAGTTAGGGTCAGGACCTAGTCAGCGACGTTGCAAGGCATCAATGCAGGATGCCCGGTCCACCGCAGCGCCATCACTGCGTCGCGCATCCACATAAGTAACGATTTCGGTCCGGCCCTTGCCGTCGGGATAGAGAAACATATCAAGGACGCAGGCTTTGCCAACAAATTGTAACTTGCGGCCATGAACCTCAACCACATCAAGCCGTGGTTCGCCAAAAAGGCGTTTCAACGTGGCGACATCCTTGCCCATGACTGCGTCTAGGCCCCTTGGTCCCATGGCAGGGCGAACGGGAATGGGCGGCGCAGTGCGTTGCACGGGTGCTGTCTGGCGGGTTTGCGCGTGTGCAAGAGGCGCAGATACAAAGCCTGCCAAAATCAACGCGATCGCGCTTGCGTTTATGGCGTGTTTCATATCGCTCTGCTTCCCGAATGGACCAGGTGCACGGCCATTGCCGTAGCAAGCACGGGCACCAGCAAGTTGAAAAACGGGATCAGCATGCCAACGGTGCCAATGAAGCCAAGCAAGAGGCGCGGCAGTTTCTGGATGCTGCCTTGCGATGCGCCATGGCGGGCAATCAGCATATCTTCCAAATCCTTGCCCAAAAGGAGCGCGTTGAGGAGCATGAAGGCGATCGCCGTGCCGATGCCCGTGACCAGCAAGACGATATACAGCGGCAAGGCGAGGAGATTGTAACCCACCACCCGCGCGATTGATCGCACCGCCATATGCACGCCAGCGCCGAAGCCCGGACGCTTTCCAAACGCAGCTTTCTGGGGATAGTAACGGTCTTCAACCGCATCGATAATATCGTCGGCAAAGATCCATGTGATTGCGACGGCAACCACCCGGAAAAGCAGAAAAGCCGAAATCGGGATGAGGGCCAGCGACAAGAAGGTCGACAGATATTCGCCATTTTGAATGTTGAGCCATTCAAAAAGCCGATCGAGCGCAAACCACATGCCGACGCCCAATAAAAGGAAGCTGGCAAAGCTACACAACACCACTTTGATGAGCAGCATTGCTACGCGCCTGTCCGAAAGGCTTTGGAACGAAAGCTGGAGCGCTTGTATCATGTCGCGCTTCTAAAGCGCTTGCCCGAAATGTCCAACCCCAGTAGGGCGCGGCGAGCTTACATATAGGAAAATTCATGACTGAAAGCCGCTTCGACGTCCTCGCCATTGGCAACGCAATTGTTGATATCATTGCCAACACCGACGATGCTTTTATCGACAGCGAAGGCCTGACCAAAGGCAGCATGCAGCTGATTGATGAGGAACGTGCACAGGCATTATATGCGCACATGGGTCCTGCCCGTGAAATCAGCGGTGGCTCTGCCGCAAATACCTTGGCCGGGCTTGCGCGGCTTGGACATAAAACAGCATTTATCGGGCAGGTCGCAAATGATCAGCTTGGCCAAGTGTTCGCACATGACATTCGTGCGGGCGGTATCCATTTCGATATTCCTGCACGTGATGGCGCGCCTTCGACCGCACGTTGCTACATTCTCGTCACGCCAGATGCGCAGCGGACGATGAATACCTTTTTGGGCGCGTCGCAATATCTGCCTGCCACACTGGTCGACAAGTCGCTGATCGAAAGCGCGGCTATATTATATCTGGAAGGCTATTTGTGGGATCCTGAGGAGCCACGTGCAGCGATGCGCACCGCCATCGATGTCGCGCGTGCCGCGGGTCGCAAGGTTGCGCTGACATTGTCCGACGCATTTGTCATTTCGCGCCATGGACCAGACTTTTTGGCCGAAATGGAAGCGGGCCGCATCGACATATTGTTTTCGAATGAAGTCGAAATTTGTGCGCTCAACAACAGCGATGATTTCGAAGCATCGGTCGCGGCCATCGCGGCGAAGGTTCCGTTATTGGTCTGCACGCGCGGCGAACATGGCGCCATCGCCATCGAAAATGGCGTGCGTACCGAAGTTGGCGCAGAACCTGTCGACCAATTGGTCGACACAACAGGTGCGGGTGACTTGTTCGCATCAGGTGTGTTTGCCGGGATAGCGCAGGGCCGCCCGATGGCCGAATGCCTTGTCATGGGTGCAGTTTGCGCTGCCGAGATTATTTCGCATTATGGCGCGCGGCCAGAAGCGGATATCGCAGCGCTTGTTGCCAAGCGTCTGGCTTAATCCTTTTTCTTGCGGAACAGTACCCGGTCTTCCGGGCCAAAGCCCCAGCGCCAGATAATCCAGCCATAAAGGCCAAGGACTGCAGGCACGCCGATTGCCAGCTCCACCCATTCCAGACGGGCAGGGACGCTGACGATAGCCATGCCCAGCAATGCTGCCGCGGCGACCGCAACCAGCAAGGCCCAACGCCACACGCGGATGCGCTGTCCCAATAACCGTGACAGCAATCGCGATTTGATGAGCGAGCCAAGACCAAGCGATATCATCAGCCCGCAGGCAACGGCCGCCGCCTGATATAGGCCAACATATTCGGGCTTAACGGGGATATCATCGACCAGCATGATAAGGCCGACGCTCACCAAAGTTTGCACGGCCAACATCCCGATTGAAATCAGCAGGTTCCGGTGACGGGCCATATATACCAACGCGGATTCACTGACGACCGCCGTGGCCGCCGCAACTTCCGCCGCCAGCAAAAAGGCAAGCGCCGCTGCTCCGCCGACAAATTCGGGACCCATCAATCCCATGACCGCTTCGCCGGGGATACCAAGCGCCAGTGCAATTCCGGCCTGTGCCGCGATAATCCAGAAACCGACCTGGCCAACATGTTTGGCGATTTCGGCATAATTGCGGGTCTGTAAATTGCGCGTGATGACGGGCCCCAATATCGGGTCAAAGCTGGTTTTAAGCTTCTGCGGCAGGCTCGCCACCTGTTGGGCGACATAATAGATACCCACCACTGCGGGCGATGCAAATAGGCCCAATATGGCAAGGTCCAGCCGCCTGCTGCCCCATTCTGCGGCGTCCGCTGCGGCCAATGGCAGGTTGCGTTGGGCAATCACCAAAGAACGCTTCACACTTGGCCGCCATCCGCGCGCAAAGCCATAGCTGCGCCACAAGGGCCACAGGGCAAACAACAATGCAGCAGCCAGCGAAGCGACATAGGACAGGATCAAACCATCACGCGCGGAATAGAAATAGAGCGCGCCCGCCGCGATGCTGATTGTCCACGGTTCAACGATGGCGCGTGCCCGCACGGTCGATGCGATATCGAATTTATAGGCCAAAGCCGACAAGGCAATGTCCGTTGCGACGATGGCAAAAATGGCGAGCGGCAGAAACCGGTCGAGCCCGTTAATGCCGCTGTTGGGAAACATCAGCTCGGGCAGCATGATCAAAAATGCAGCGCCGACCGCTGATGCTGCCATCGCCGCGAAAAGCGCATCCGCAATCATGTGGGCATGCGGGCGGTCATCCTTCGCAAGCAATTCGGCCAGCCCGCGGCGCAGGCCAAGCGAAGCAAGCTGCGCGGCAAATTCGATAATCAGGATGGCATAGGCAAAGCGGCCAAGTGCTTCGGGACCATAAAGTCTGCCCGCGATAAACAAGAATGGGATACGGGCGGCCAACCGCAAAAGAAAACCAAATACATTCGTCCGCCCACCCTTTGCGAGTGCCTGAATATCTTCTTCGTCGGTTCTGGCTGCAGTCAATGGATCGCCTCTTTTGGTACGCTAGCGGATTAGGTCCGCCGTTACCAGCTTTCGGACTTGAGCGGGCGTGCCAGCAATTCGGCCACGACGGCATCGACGGTCGCTGATCCCAAAAGCAGTGCGCATACGGCGCTTACGATGGGCATTTCGACATCAAGCGTGGTTGCCGACTGTAACAGGACCGGCGCGGTATATGCGCCTTCGGCAACCGTCTTGCGGTCTGCGAGTAGGCTTTCAGCTGATTGGCCTTGTCCAAGGCCACGGCCCAACGAAAAGTTACGCGAATTTTCAGAGCTGCACGTCAGGACCAGATCGCCCAATCCGGACAAGCCCGCGAGCGTCTCAGCCTTTGCACCGCGCGCAAGGCCATATCGCTGCATCTCGGCAAAGCCGCGCGCAATCAATGCCGCACGCGCGTTGAGGCCAAGACCTGCGCCATCGACGACACCGCATGCAATTGCGAGCACGTTTTTAACAGCGCCGCCAATTTCCGCGCCGACAACATCATCAGACCAATAGGGACGGAAAGACGGTGTGGCGATCCGGCGCATCAATGCCGAACCCAGCGTCTGATCGGCCGTCGCGAGCGTGACCGCTGTGGGCTTTCCAGCAGCCACCTCATGCGCAAATGTGGGGCCTGATAGCACGGCTATCGGATTGCCCGGGCGCGTTGTCGCCGCGACATCGGACACCAGCATTTGAGTATCGGCCTCAATGCCTTTGGCGCACAGGATCAGCGGCGCCTGCGTATCCGGCAGCGCCGACAGCGTGGCACGCACATGCTGGGCCGGGGTCACGATGAGCAAATTTTCACATGCGATCATGCGGGCGAGGTCGGCTGTCGCCTCAATTTTTGGTGACAATGATGTGCCCGGCAAAAACAGGCTGTTTTCGTGTAGGTTGTTTATGCTTTGCACGGCCTCTTCTTCGCGGGCCCAGATGAGGACGTCATCATGGATTTGCGCCATGACGGCGGCCAGCGCGGTGCCCCATGCGCCGCCACCAATGATACCAACCGGATAGGGCATCTGGCTCATGCCTTCACGCCCGCACCGCGTGCGGGTGCCGCGTTGGGATCCAGCGGCCAGCGCGGCCGTGCCACAAAATCAAGGCCATCGGTCAGACCCATCGCAAATCTCTCCGCGCCAGCCCATGCGATCATCACGCCATTGTCGGTGCACAGCCACAATGGCGGCGCGACAAAACGCATGCCGCGGCTTGCGGCGAGCTGCTGGAGCATATTGCGGATGGGTACATTTGCCGCGACGCCGCCTGCGACAACCAGTGCCGCAGGCGCATCAATACGATCCAGCGTATAGCGTATCCGGTCGTAGAGGCAGTCGATAACGGCTTGCTGAAAGGATGCGGCAATATCTTCGACTTTATACTGTCCAGTCTCATGCGCGCGCAGCACGGCGCTTTTCAGGCCAGCAAAGGAAAAATGCGGTTCATCAGCGCCTTTTAACGGGCGGGGTAGCGGCACATTTTTCGCGTTGCCTAACGCGGCTGCGCGTTCGACGGCTGGTCCCCCGGGAAAGCCCAGGCCCAAAATCTTCGCCGTTTTGTCGAAAGCTTCGCCCACCGCATCGTCGATGGTGGTGGCCAACCGGTTATAGTCGCCGACGTTATTGACCCGCAGCAACTGACAATGGCCGCCAGACACCAGCAGAAGCAGATAAGGAAATGAAAGATCTGCATCAATCAACCGCGGCGAAAGCGCGTGGCCTTCAAGATGGTTGACGGCGATCAGCGGCTTTCCCGACGCCATGGCAAGCGCCTTTGCCGTCACAAGCCCAACCATGACACCGCCAATAAGGCCGGGGCCAGCCGTTGCGGCAATGGCATCGACATCATCTAACGTCATGCCTGCATCCGCGAGCGCGGTTTCCACCAAGGGGGTCATCAGCTCGGCATGCGCGCGCGCGGCGATTTCGGGAACGACGCCACCGAATGCGCGGTGATGATCTTCCTGGCCAGCCAAGGCATGGCTCAAAATCGTCCGGTCGGAACGCACAATTGCCGCTGCGGTTTCGTCGCAGCTGGATTCAAGACCAAGGATGATTGCCATTGCGCTTTCCCATAGGTGGACGTGGCGCTATGAACAAGTCGCATGACAATGATATCGTTTTCCTCCGACCGTCCGTTACGCATCGGAACACGCCGGTCTCCGCTCGCTTTGGCGCAGGCGGAGATGACGATGGCTGCCATCAAAGCGGCGCATAATCTGCCCGATGATGCCGTGGTCTTGGTCCCGATGCTCGCCACAGGTGACAAGATTCAGGACCGGCCGCTTGCCGAAATCGGTGGCAAGGCGCTGTGGACCAAAGAGCTGGAACGTGCGCTGATCGATGACCAGATCGATATCGCGGTGCATTCGATGAAAGATGTTGAGACCGTGCGTGCAGACATTTTTGACATCGCCGCCATGCTGCCGCGCGCGGATGTGCGCGACCGATTGATTGGTGCCGCGTCGTTGGACGAACTGAAGCATGGTGCGCGGGTCGGGACATCCAGCCCACGCCGCGCGGCGCAACTGCAACGTGCCCGTCCTGATGTGCGGATCGTCCCCTTGCGCGGCAATGTCGCAACCCGTCTGGCGCATATTGAAAATGGTGACGCGGACGCGACACTTTTGGCGGCGGCCGGGTTGGACCGGTTGGGCATGGCTAATGTCGGCGCGCCATTACCGCTGAGCCAGTTTTTGCCGGCGGCATCGCAGGGTGCTGTGGGCATTGACCGGTTGACCAGCCGCAATGAGCTCGTCCCGTTTTTGGCGGCAATCAACGATGTGGAAACCTTTGTCGCCGTCCATGCCGAGCGCGCCTTGCTTGAGGCATTGGGCGGCAATTGCCATTCACCCATCGCCGCATTGGCGCAGGTCGAAGGTGCCCAAATTCGCTTGAAAGGTGAAGTTTTCACCGCGGATGGCCGGGAAATGCACGCGGGCGAAATCGTCTATGATGCGTCCAGCGATGGTCCGGCACAATTGGCAGATCAATTGCTGGCAAACGCCAGCGATGCACTGCGGAGCATGTTCGCTTCGTGAAGGTGCTGATTATCCGGCCGCAACCAGGGGCAGATGCCACCGCCCGCCGCTTTACGGCCGCAGGATATACGCCAGTGCTTATGCCACTGTTCGCCATTGAACATCTGCCGCCGCCATCGGTATCGGTTGACCGATATGATGCGATTATGTTGACCAGCGGCAATGCCGCGCGCGCCGCATGCGGATTTTTGGAAAACGCGCGCGACACTCCGATCTATGCGGTCGGTAGCGCGACCGCCAGCGCGTTGGCCAATTTGGCTTTACCTGTTGCTGCGACCGGATCCAATGGCGTGGAGGCACTTGTTGGCGTTGCTGCTGCAGACGGCCACAAAAAGCTCTTATGGCTTGCAGGCGAAGACCACAGCGCTGTTCCGCAGATTGCTGGCGTCCATATCGATATAGCTATCGTGTACCGAAGCGCGGTACTGGAAACGCCAGCGGACTTCGCCGCGCAGGTTGCGCAATGCGATGCAGTCATCCTGCATTCGTCACGCGCGGCGGCGCACTTTGCTGGTCTGTGCGATGCGGGCGGCCTATCGCGGAGCAAAATCACGCTCGCGACGTTTTCGAACGCTATCGCCGCAAGCGCGGGCGACGGCTGGGCACAGATAATTGTCGCCGCCTCACCAAATGACGCTGCGTTAATGGATGCAATAGGGCAGCATTTTACAAGGATGGATTGCGCCCCGCCGCCGAATGCCGCTATTGAAGGAGCATCATGACCGATTTTCAAACAGCGACCGCGACATCACGCCGTGGATTCACATTCAAGCACATCATGCTGCTTATTTTATGTGCCTTCGTCGGCGGCGCTATTGTCGCTTATGTGATCGCCGACAAATATGGTTTTCTGACACCATCTGATGCCCCCGTGGCGGCCGAGTCATCCACTGGGGCAGCGGGCAATGTGGCCACCACAGATGCTAGCGTTATAGCACAGCCGGTTACGGACCAAATGGTTCCAACTTTCCCATCACCCAATATGCTCTCGCCCGAAGCCGCGCGCGCGGATGGGCTGCTGCTCATTTATGCGGTGCGCCGCACGATTGATAAGGGTGCGCCGCTGGGCGCTCTTGCCGAACAGTTGCGCCTGCGTTTTGGCGCGACCCAGCCGCAATCCGTTGCCGCGGTGCTATCGGCTGGGCAAGCGCCCGTCACGATTGATGCCCTGAAAACCGAATTGCGCGGACTTGTGCCGGTGCTTTTGACGGGCAATCGAGACGACAGCACATGGGCGACGGTGAAGCGGGAATTGTCGGAACTGTTCGTGCTGCGCAAAGAAAACGGACCGTCACTCGCGCCAAACGAACGGCTGATCCGCGCCGAAGCGCTGGTCGATGCAGGGAAGCTTGACCTCGCGGTGGAGGAAGTTGCGGCTTTGCCCGGCGCGTCCATCGCACAATCATGGATAGCGCGGGCCAAACGGTTCAGCGATGCGCGTAAAGCGCTCGACCGGCTGGAACAGGTCGCCATCCTTCAACCCGTCGCGGTTCCCGTCATCGTCGCGCCCTCGGTTGAGACCGCACCGTCGAACGTTCCCGTTCCAACCCCCTGAGTTACCCGCTTGAACCCAATGGCGGGTGAAGCGGCTTAATTGCCTTTCCGGCGTATCGGGACCGGAATGTTGCAAATGTCTGCGCCGCCAGCGGGGATGTTGAAAAAGGCATCCCGCCGATTGGCGCGCGCGTCGGCATAGGCCGCAAAACTTTTGCTGTCTGTCGACAGATATTCGAACGCTGGCACGTCCTTCGCTGCGTTCCCAAGCCGCACCGACAGGATCGGCACGCGATCTTCTTCCTTCTCATAGAAACCAAGAGCGCCTGTGCCGCGTGGCAGGCTCGACATATGCTCGATGCCCTCAATCACGCGGCCCACAAGCGCAATGTTGCGATCCAAGTGCCGCGGCGCGTGACCAATGACAGTGTAAAGTTCCGCTCCGCTTCCAGTGTCGGGTGAGAGGTTCCGGCCAACACCGACCATGCCGTAGCAGTGCACGGGCCAAAGCCCCTCACGGCCTTGTGCCAGCGGCCAGCCAAGATAGAAGCCATGGGCACCCGCGTAGGCGTCTGGCCTTCCGTCTGCCCGGGCCAAAATCCAATCCTTGGTCGGCCAGTCAGGGGTGACATAATCCTTCGCGTCCACGACCGACAACCCTTGCGGCAACGCCTTCTTCTCGGTCGCATCGCCCCATTGCACGACATAATTGTCCTGCACGCGGTTGATGCTGGTGCCGTCCCACCAATGCGCCGCGGCGAGTTTGCGGATATTGCTGACCCAACCCTGGCTGAACGGTGCAGGGATCAATTGAATGACCACGCGGCGTTGCTTGCCTTTCGAATCGGGGGCGAGGTCCATCACCAATATATCCGACGGCGCGATGGCGGCCCAGTTGTCCGCTTTGGCTGCCGCCACAATCTCCGACGGCGCAAGGTAGGTTTTGGCGTCCTGTGCAGAGACGGGAAGAGCAGCGCAGATCGCGGCGCTGGCGAACAGGGGCAGATATCTTTTCATCAATACGATTATGGCAAATCACTGTGCCTTGCGAAAGCGGAAAGGAGCGGCTAGGGGCGTGCATCCCTTAGGGGAATGCGGAGACGTGGCCGAGTGGTCGAAGGCGCACGCCTGGAAAGTGTGTATAGGGGTGACTCTATCGTGGGTTCGAATCCCACCGTCTCCGCCAGTTTTTGATGGCTCCAACATCACCCCCGTTAAATGATGCGGGCGAATCCTGCCGCGCCACGTGCTGGGGGTGAACTTGCCTCAGGCTTGTTCAATTGCAGGGCGGTATTCAACATTTGCCCCACATCGCCTTCGTCCCAAAGGATGGCTTCCATGTTGCGAACGCATAAGCAGACTTTATCATCCGCTAAATCATACCAGATTTGCGTGGACGCACGGCGCGTTTTTACGAGGTTGTTGCGGCGCAGTTCCGCAAGTTGCTGGCTGAGTGCAGGTTGGCCTATGCCCTTTGCTAAGCGGTCATTTCGGATTTCACCTTTATAGTATCATTGGTTACTCATTTGTTGAGATTGTTCGCCCGCGCGGCGATCCATTCATCGACCCGGCGTTCAAGGATGGACAAAGGTTGCGAACCTGACGCGATCAAAAGGTCGTGGAAACCCTTGATGTCGAATTTTGCGCCAAGCGCGGCCTCAGCCTTTTTGCGCTCCGCCATGATCTTGAGCATACCGATTTTGTAGCCAGTGGCTTGCCCGGGCAGCGTGATATAGCGGCGTACTTCGGAACGTGACCGTTCAATCGGCTGCCGGCCCGTTATGTTCATATAGGTCACGGCTTGGTCCTCGGTCCAACCCAGCGCGTGGATGCCCGTGTCGGTCACGAGACGCGCTGCACGGAACAGCTCTGCATCCAGCCGCATGAAATCCGCTGCAATGTCGGGAAACGCATTCATTTCCTTGCACAATGCTTCGGCATATAGCGCCCAGCCTTCGCCAAATGCGACATAGCCAGTGACCGAACGGAACTTTGGCCCGCCTTGCTGCCGGACCTGAATGTCGCCCTGGGTGTTGTGCCCTGGAACCGCTTCATGACACATCAGCGTGTATAGCGCCGCCGGATCGGGGGTCGTACCCACGAGGTGCACATAGGTGCGGGCGGGGCGCTTGCCATCGGGGCTTGGCGCAGACGCGTGCGCGGCACCGCCGGCGACTTCGCTGAATGCAGGTTCGCGCACCACTTCAATACCGAAAGCTGGCGTCATGCCGAAATAGGCGGGCAACAGCGTGCGCGTTTTGGCGACAAAGGCATTTGCGGTGGCGAGATATTCGGCACGTGCGGCGTCGTCATACGGCTTTGGCGGATATAGCCTGGCGCGTTCGGCATAAAAAGCGCTGCGGTCCTTGAACCCTGCCTTTTGCGCTAAGGCGTCCTGTTCCGCTTCAATGCGCGCCACTTCGTGAAGACCAATTTTGTGAATTTGGTCTGCGGTATAGTCGGTTGTCGTGTTGAGCTTCAGTTCGTTTGCGTAATAGTCCGCACCGCCGGGAAGCGAGATGGCACCAACGCGGCCGCTTGGCGCAGCTGGCAAGCTTGCCTTGCCCCACGCAATCACGCGACCATAAGCAGGCTTCAGGTCAACAATAGCCGCGCGCGCTTCGGCGCGCATGGCGTCCGCATCGCCGCGCGAGATTTTGCCCGCGGTGACCAATGCTTCGGTCTTGGCCTGCACATCTCCCCAAAGCGCCGAGTCTGGTCCGGTCGTGAATGGCGCGCCGCTGGTGAGCTTCTCGCTGCCGGAAATGACGGACTCGACCTGAAATTTGGGTGCGCGAATGCCAACGCGTTCGCTCGCTTGCGTGCGTTCAATCGCCATGTCGAGCACCGCAGGCATGCCGCGCAGCCGGGCGATGTAATTCTTTAGGTCCGTGGCGTCGGCGACCCCATGGGTGTTGACCAAAAAATCTGCCAGCTGGCTGTGCACCGAATATAGACGCGAGTAGAAAGGCGGGCGGTACATCCGGTTCGCTTCGCTTATGACAGCGCGGTCGGCTTCCAACGCCCAGATGTCGAAATTCACCTGTGCTTCGGGCGAAAGGTCGGCGCGGTTGAATGCGGCCTTCATGCGGGCGACGCTTGCCTGACGCCATTTGACCTGTTCGGCTGCCGCATTGTCGCTGATATCATTCCAGCGGTCGCCGCCGTCTTTCAGGCCAAGGCGCGTTGCCACTTGGGGCTGTTGCTTGAGATATTCGCTGAATTCCGCATCCAGAAATGCGGTTAGCCGCGCATCTTCGCTGGCCATGCCGACGGACGTGGCCGGGGCTTGGGCATATACAAAGCTGGCTGGCAAAATCAGGTTGGCACAGACGGCTGCGACGCCCATTTTCAAAATGCTTTTCATAAACTCTCCGTATAATTGCTGCGGACCGTATGCCTGTGCGCCAGCCATGTGAAGCGATTTTAATGCGACGCACCTATGCCAGTTATTGGTCGGCGCAGATGAATTCACGTCACTGGCTTTTCGCCCGATGGCGCAATCGAAACCGTCAAGCTTTTGTCGGGAAACCCCGAACAGTATCGCGACGCTGCTATCGGGCTGAAAATTTCAGGCCGATCCAGAATATCCGGGGCGTTCCAAGGTCGATGGATGTTCCCACTTTGCGGGTCACAACCTCTTCATTGAGGATATTCTCAACCCGGCCGGTCAATGCGATCTGCCGGGTGAGGGGGATTTGTGCAAAGCCGTCAAAGGTAAGCGCCGATGGCAAAATATTCGCCTCAAGATCATCTTCGAATTGTGCGCCGACATAACGGGCTGTTGCGGACAATATTGCTCCGGCGCGTGGCGTCCACCGCACGGTCGCATTTGCAGCATGGCGGGGGCTTTGGGCGGGGGTGAGCCCGTTGAGGCCGCTGGCGATGCCTGATGCGCGCACTTTGCTGTGGCTGAACGCGTAAGATGCGGCAATGCTGACCGCACCAAATTGCGCTTCGCCGCTGAGCTCGGCGCCCTTGGCAATGACAGCATCGACATTGCCGCGCTGGCGCATATTATTGCCAATCGTGACGTTGGCGATGGCATCGTTGAGCCTGTTGTAGAATAATGTTGCGCCAAGTGTCACACCAGTGGCGGGCTGGACATCAAACCCCGCCTCGACACCGCGCAGCTTTTCCACGTTCAGCGCTTCATTGGCGCGCGTTGCTACGGGGAAGACGGTAAATGGGCGGTAGAGTTCGTTCAAAGTGGGCAAACGAAAACCAGTATAGGCCGCGGTACGGAACGCGATGCCATCGGTCGGCGCATAGAGTGCCCCGACCCGAGCGCTGGACTGCCAACGTGCGCGATCGGCAAAGGCATCATCGCGCACGACGGCTCCATTCGTAGCGCGCTCCGCAAAAAAGCCATTGGTTATCTTCCAACGGTCTGCGCGGATGCCGCCGGTGAGCGTCAGATTGCCAAGCGTCCAATCATTCTCTGCGAAAACACCAAATGTCGCGCTGTTGCCACCGGCGTTGCGGCGTGCGGTGACGAGGCCAGTGACGCCGCTGTAGACATCTTCAAACAGCTCGCCTTCGGATAGCCGCGCATCGACGCCCATGCGCAATTGATGATCGCCGCCAACGGGTGGCCTGACCTCAATTTTACCGCCGACGCCCGTGGATGGCGTGTTTCTTTGGTCGAGCGTTTTGCGGAACGACGTTGCGCTGATCACGATGTTGGTAAAGTTGCGCGCCTGAATATAGGCCAGCGCGTCGACTTGCCAGCGGCCCTGCGACACGATGCGGATGCTTGCGTCTTGTCCTTCTGAGCTGCTGTCTGCGCCTGCAAATCTTAACGTCCGATGGTCCTGAAAAATCAGCCCACGCAACTGCAGTTCAACACCGTCCGCCAACGGCGCAACGGCGCGTAATCCGGTTGACCAGCTGTCGTAGGCGGCGCGGACGTCGGTGGGCTGGCGGGTGGCGCTTGGCGCGGTGTAAAACCCGTCGCCGCGATCCCACCGACCCGATATGCTGACAAATCCGGCACCGAGATCAGTCGCGAGGCCAGCGGACAATTCGCTGGCGTTGCCGCTGCCGTAAAAGGCGGACAATGCCGCGTCGGGCAGGTCGGCCCGCCCCGCGCTGTTCAGTTCGATGGTCCCTGCGACGGCCCCTGCACCAAAGGCACCATTGCCGCCGCCGCGCGTGACGCGAATGGAGGATAAACGTTCGGGGGTGATCGCGCTAAAGGGGATGTAACCAAAAAACGGGTCGGCCTGAGGCACGCCATCAAGCAGCACCAGCGTGCGGCTTGACGCATTGCCGCCAAGCGCGCGCAAGGTGGCCCCTTGTGCCGATGGATTGGCTGAACGGCTGTCCGAACGCCGGAACTGTTGAAATCCGGCAACATCGGCGAGGATATTTTCGATGCGGCCAGACGCTTCGCTGGTTAAGCGCGCGCGGTCGATTTCCACCGAACCATAAGCCGGGTCACCCTTCGTCTGGTCGAGCCCTTTTCCGGTGACAATGATAATCTGTTCGGCGCTCTCCTGCGCATACGCGGCAGGCGCACCTATGACGAACGCCAATAGCGAGGTGCGAGCCAACAGCGTGATCATGCAGGTTCCCAAAAAATGAAGGATAAGGATATTGCGGCGTTCTGAAGCCCATATATGCACCGTCAGCAATTTTTGAACCATAATATACCGAGGTTGCATTAATGGTCCGACACGGGCATTGGCGGCGCACGGAATTAGGAGAAGAGCTATGCGTCAAATCGATCATTTCATTAGCGGTGGCACGGGCGCCAGCGCATCGCGTTTTGGCGACATAATGGATCCAAACAATGGCGGCGTTCAGGCCCGCGTTGCATTGGGCGATGCCGCTGTGTTGGAACGCGCGGTGCAGGCAGCATTGGCCGCGCAACCGGCGTGGGCGACGACTAACCCGCAGCGCCGTGCGCGCGTGATGTTTGAATTCAAGCGTCTGGTTGAAGCCAATATGGACGATCTGGCGCATATGCTTTCGTCCGAACATGGCAAAGTCATTGCCGACAGCAAGGGCGACATTCAGCGCGGGTTGGAAGTCATCGAATTCTGCTGCGGCATCCCGCATGTTATGAAGGGCGAATATAGCCAAGGCGCTGGCCCCGGCATTGACGTATATTCGATGCGTCAGCCTATTGGCGTTGGTGCAGGTATTACCCCGTTCAACTTCCCCGGCATGATCCCCTTGTGGATGTGTGGCCCCGCGATTGCGACGGGCAATGCCTTCATCATCAAGCCAAGCGAGCGCGACCCCAGTGTTCCTGTGCGGTTGGCGGAACTGTTTATCGAGGCTGGCTTGCCCGAAGGCATTTGCCAGGTTGTGCATGGCGACAAGGAAATGGTCGACGCCATTCTTGACCATCCCGCCATCGGTGCGGTTAGCTTCGTCGGGTCGTCCGACATTGCGCATTATGTCTACAATCGCGGCGTTGCCAACGGCAAGCGTGTGCAGGCCATGGGTGGCGCGAAGAACCATGGCATCGTCATGCCTGACGCAGACCTCGACCAAGTCGTCAATGATTTGGCGGGCGCGGCCTTTGGTTCAGCCGGTGAACGCTGCATGGCGCTTCCTGTCGTCGTGCCCGTTGGCGACGACACCGCAGAACGCCTGAAGGCGAAGCTCATTCCAGCGATACAAGCACTACGCGTCGGCGTCTCGACCGATGCCGAAGCGCATTATGGTCCTGTTGTAACCGCACAGCATAAGGCAAAGGTTGAGGTCTGGATCCAGACCTGCGTTGATGAAGGCGGCGAGCTGATTGTTGATGGACGCGGATTCAAGCTGCAGGGGCATGAAGAAGGTTACTTCATTGGACCAACCTTGTTCGACCACGTCACCACCGACATGGAAAGCTATAAGGAAGAAATCTTCGGCCCAGTGCTGCAGATCGTCCGCGCGGCCAACTTTGAAGAGGCCTTGGCGCTTCCGTCGAAGCACCAATATGGCAATGGCGTCGCGATCTTCACCCGCAATGGCCACGCCGCCCGTGAGTTCGCGGCACGCGTCAATGTCGGCATGGTCGGCATTAACGTGCCGATCCCGGTGCCGGTTGCCTATCACAGCTTTGGCGGCTGGAAACGCTCTGCCTTTGGCGACACCAACCAGCACGGCATGGAAGGCGTGAAGTTCTGGACCAAGGTCAAGACAATCACCCAGCGTTGGCCAGATGGCTCGCCCGACGGTGGCAACGCGTTCGTCATTCCCACCATGGGGTAAATCACATGAAAATCGCATTTATCGGTCTGGGCAACATGGGCGGCGGCATGGCCGCCAACCTCGTTAAGGCAGGGCACAAGGTAAATGCGTTTGACCTATCGGCCGACGCATTGGCACGGACGCAGGAAAATGGCTGCGCCACCTTTACGTCGGTGCGTGATGCGGTCGATGGTGTTGACGCGGTCGTATCGATGCTGCCCAATGGCAAAATCGTCGATAGCGTATTTGAAACCGATGTATTGGGCCATGCCCCCACAGGCGCGATATTGCTCGATTGTTCGACGATTGATGTTGATACCGCGCGCAAGGTGACGGCGGATGCTGTCGCAGCCGGCTATGACATGGTTGACGCGCCCGTCTCGGGTGGCATTGCGGCTGCAAATGGGGGCACATTGACCTTCATGGTGGGTGGCACCGATACTGCCTTTGCGCGGGCAGAGCCGATCCTGTCGGCGATGGGCAAGGCTGTCATTCAAGCTGGCGGATCAGGGGCCGGTCAGGCGGCAAAGATATGCAACAACATGCTGCTGGGTGCATCGATGATTGCGACGTGCGAAACTTTTGCCATGGCGGAAAAGCTCGGGCTCGACCTTCAAACCTTTTACGACATTTCGTCGAAAGCCTCTGGCCAAAACTGGTCGATGACCAGCTATTGCCCGGTTCCCGGCGTCGGACCGACATCGCCTGCGGATAATGATTATCAGGGCGGATTTGCGACCGCACTGATGCTGAAAGACCTTAAGCTGGCGATGGAAGCCGCGCAGTCCGTCAACGCCGATGTGCCCATGGGCGCGCGGGCGGCCGAACTATATGCGCAATTTGATGCAGACGGAAAAGGCGGCCTCGACTTTTCGGCGATCATTCAAAGCCTGAAAAACTAACGCCAGACATCTGGGCACTGCGCTTTGGTGATGCAGCGGGATTGCCAGCGCGACCCAAAACATTCTAGAACCATCGAGACATTCAATTTTACCCAGCGAGCAGATCGAAAATGGCCTGCGCTGATATTGAGGAGCTTACCGTGCAGTCAGTCACCACGCAGAAAATCGATGATATCCTTGTTGTTCTTGTCGATAACCCGCCCGTTAATGCGCTGTCATGGCATGTCCGGCAGGGGCTGAAGGACGGTTTTGAACAGGCACTTGCCGACGACTCGGTCAAAGCGATTGTGCTGCGTTGTGCGGGATCAACCTTCATTGCAGGCGCCGACATCACCGAATTTGGAAAGCCACTGCAAGATCCTGACCTCAACGTGGTTCTCAGAATCATCGAAACTGCGCCGAAGCCGGTTGTGGCAGCAATTCATGGCACAGCGTTGGGCGGTGGTCTAGAAACAGCGCTTGTCTGCCATTACCGTATCGCGGTGCCATCGGCCCGGCTTGGCGTTCCAGAGGTCAAGCTTGGCCTTTTGCCGGGTGCGGGTGGCACGCAACGGCTTCCTCGTGTCGTGGGGATTGAGGCTGCCGCAACGATGTGCGCACTTGGGGAGCATTTGCCCGCCGCCAAGGCCCAGGCAATTGGCTTAGTCGACCGGCTTGCCGGTGAAGACAGCTTGGCGGAAGATGCCATCGCTTATGCACGTGAATTGATTTCGGTTGGTCCTCGGCCCACCCGCGATCGGCCTATTTCTGGCGACGTCGGGGTTATTGAACAGCTGAAGGCTGCCAATGCGAAAAAATGGCGCGGCTTTGACGCGCCTTACGCCAATTTGGCGTGCGTTGAGGCCGCGACGCAACTGCCATTTGATGAAGGCATGAAATTCGAGCGCACTGAATTTCTTAAGCTGATGGGCGGGTCGCAATCGGCTGCGCAGCGCCACATGTTCTTTGCCGAACGACAGGCGGCGAAAATTGACGGACTGCCCAAGGATTTGGCACTGCGTAACATTAAGAAAGTCGGCGTTATTGGCGCAGGCACGATGGGCGGCGGCATATCGATGAATTTCCTATCCAAGGGGATTCCCGTGACCATCGTCGAAATGGTTCAGGAAAATCTGGATCGCGGTGTGGGTGTCATCCGCAAAAATTACGAAAATAGTGCCGCCAAGGGCCGCTTCACGACCGAACAAGTTGAGGGCATGATGGGTCTGTTGACGCCATCACTCGCGCTTGAGGACCTCGCCGATTGCGACCTCGTGATTGAAGCGGTGTATGAAAGCATGGACGTCAAGAAAGAGGTGTTTGGCAAGCTTGATGCCATTTGTAAGCCGGGGGCAATTTTGGCGTCGAACACATCCTATCTCGATGTCGATGAAATTGCGGATAGCACCTCGCGTCCTCAAGACGTGGTTGGCATGCACTTCTTCTCGCCCGCCAATGTGATGAAATTGTTGGAGGTCGTGCGCGGTGCAAAGACTGCGGATGACGTGCTCGCAACCGCGATGGCCATCGGCAAGAAAATCGGCAAAGTCGCGGTGGTCGCTGGCGTCTGTCACGGCTTTATTGGCAACCGGATGCTGTCAACGCGCCAACAGCCAGCGATGCAATTGTTGTTGGAAGGCGCAACACCTGCGCAAATAGACAAGGTCCATACCGATTTTGGCATGCCGATGGGGCCATTCCAGATGAGCGATCTCGCTGGCCTTGATATTGGCTGGCACCGCGACCCAAGCCGAATTGAAACGATCCGTGACGCCTTGTGCGCTGCCGGCCGTTTTGGTCAGAAAAACGGCAAGGGCTTTTACGATTATGATGAAAAGCGCGTCGGCACGCCAAGTGCTGAGGCGCTTGCTATCATAGAAGAGTTCCGGTCGACCTCTAACTTGCCGAAACGCGAGATCAGCGATCAGGAGATTGTCGAACGCACACTCTATCCGATGGTTAATGAAGGCTACAAAATACTTCAGGAAGGCAAAGCCCAGCGGCCATCCGATATCGATGTGGTCTGGATCTATGGCTATGGCTGGCCCATTTACCGCGGCGGCCCCATGTTCTGGGGTGATCTTGAAGGTGCTGGCAAGATCGTCGAAGCACTTGAGCGGCATGGCGTTGCGGTGGCAGAAAGCCTGAAGGCCAAGGCTTAAGCTCTAAGCGCCGATCAACAGTCATGTGTGCGAACGGTTGTCGCGAGCGGCGGCCGTTTGTACCTTATCGCGCAGCTACTGATCGCGAAACCACGTGCCGTTAACGGTCTTGTGCGGCTAGGCGTGTTCTGTGGACGTGATTGTTGGGTACTTCATGAAAAGAACCGGTCCTTTCATATAGGGGATTATACGTCAGGCATTTTGATTGGTGACTTCACTCAATGCGCCGATGAACTGGTCGGTGCATCGATCCCAATCGAAACTTTGCGCATATGCAGCAGCGTCGGCTTTGCGCACATTAAGCGCGTTCTGAATCGCAGAGGACAGGTCGTCGCTTAAAGATCCGATCGGTCGTGGCAATTCGGACCAGGGACCGCGGCCATCCGGACCGATAATATCCAACGGACCAGGGACGGGAAATGCAGCGACCGGAAGTCCAGATGCCAACGCTTCGATCATCACCAACCCAAATGTATCGGTTCGACTTGGAAATACAAAAACGTCTGCGCTGGCATAGGCGCTTGCCAGTTCAGTTCCCTTGAGCGTTCCCAGGAAAATGGCATTGGGATATTTTATCCTTAATTCAGACAAAGCAGGGCCGTCGCCTATAACGACCTTACTGCCTGCGACTTCCGCAGATAGAAAGGCTTCCAGATTTTTCTCCACGGAAACACGGCCCACGGAAATCATGACGGGTTTGGGTAGGTTTGCCAACCGGGGATGGTCGGGCTGATCTCCATGAAAAAGGCCATGGTCGATGCCGCGTGACCATAAGCGCGTATTGGGGATGCCCCGCACTGAAAGCTCATCCATAAGACCCCTTGTCGCGGTCAGGACGGCGCGAGATGGCTTATGGAACATCCGCATGATTGGCCAGAACCACTCAGCGGATAGCCCCGTTCGTACAGCAAGATAATCCGGAAAGCGGGTATGAAATGCCGAGGTAAAGGGCACATCATGCGCAAGGCACCATGCCCGTGCGCTCCAGCCAATTGGGCCTTCGGTCGCGATATGGACAATGTCCGGAGCCATGGCATGTAAAGCCTTGCACACGCCAAAGCGGGGTGCCAGCGCAAGGCGGATTTCCGCATAGCCGGGGCAGGGAATGGTGGTGAACCGGTCCGGTGCGATCACTTCGACGGTATGTCCGCGCGATTTCAGCCGGTTGACCGTTTCGGTCATCGTCCGGACAACGCCGTTGACTTGCGGCAGCCAAGCGTCCGTTGCGATGGCGATCCTCACGCCGCGATCGAAGCCCGCTTTTCGGCAGCTTTACGGACATGCTCGGCCCAATCGATAATCGCCATGGATCCGTCTTTCGCCTCGGTCAGCGCGGTGCAGCTTTCGACCCAGTCGCCGTCATTATAATAGGTAATCGATCCAAACTGCCGGATTTCTGCAGAATGGATGTGACCGCACACAACGCCCTGAACACCGCGAAGCGCGGCCTCGCGCGCCACCACTTCTTCATATTGCCCGATAAACTGCACTGCGTTTTTGACGCGCATTTTCAGATAGGATGAAAGCGACCAATAAGGCATGTTCAACCTGCGGCGCACTGCATTGAGAACGACGTTGGCTTTCAACAGCAACGTATACGCTTGGTCACCCAAGAAGGCGAGCCAGCGGGCATATAGCACGATGCCGTCAAAGGCATCGCCGTGCGTTACAAGCAAGGCACGGCCGTCGGCGGTGTGATGGATCGCCTCCAACTGCACCTCGACCCCGCCAAAGCTCAGGCCCGCATAATCGCGGAACATTTCGTCATGATTGCCGGGAATATAGACGACGCGGGTCCCGCGATGCGCCATTTTCAACACCCGTCTGATGACCTCATTGTGCTGGTCTGGCCAATACCAACCCTTGCGTAACCGCCAGCCATCGACAATGTCGCCGACCAGATAAAGCGTCTCACATTCGATGGAATGCAGAAAATCGCTCAGCAGTCCCGCCTGGCACCCTGCTGTCCCCAAATGCACATCAGAAATCCACACCGTGCGAAACCGCATCTTTGGTTGGTAGCTTTTGGGTTCGGGCTTATCGAACCATGCCGGCAGTTTTGGACCTTTTTCGTCGCTTTTAAAAAGCAGGCTGTCGCTTAATTCAGTGGTTGTCATACTGCCCATCCCTCGGTGTCTTAATGAAACCCTAAACGAGGGATGAGTCATGTGCGTGGCAGATCAATGACAGATTTTTTGCCATTAAGAATTGCCAATTGTCATTATCGGACCGCAGGCATCTCTGCGTCAGGCAGAAGCGCACCCATGGCTTTGGCAAGCGTTGGTGCGATGGAGCGCATGTCGATTTCGCCCAGGCTGCGTCCCTTGGCAACGCCTTTACCTATCATCATGAAGCTTGACCGCATCAATGGGCTATGGGGAAAATATCCGTGCATGCCCTTGCTGCCAGACGCGCTCACCAATGGCGCATCCGGTCCCTTGAAGCCGCCTGCATACGCATTGGGGGCATAGCTGATGTAAAAGCTCGCTTCCGGATTTGCGCCAAGGCGCGCTATTTCTGCGGGCTCTGCAATTTCTGCGATGCAGTTTTTCGGATCGGCCTTGAGCGTAGCTAACACACCTGCGACACGCGCTTTCAGCGCGGCGTCATCTGGACGTGCCAAAATGATCGCTGACGATCCGCCCGAGTTCCAGGGGCTGGCTTCCCAGCGTTTGATTTTGCCGTTACCGTCGAGCACAATCAGGCCAGCGTCGATGAACGCACGGTACAAGTTGATTTCGGTGTCGACCTTGGAAAAGCCATGGTCCGATACAACAGCAATGACGCTATCGGGATGCGCTGCCATTTGCGCGGAAACGATCTGGCCAACGACCTTATCGATCCGAACTAAAACAGCATAAGCTGCGGCTGTGTCTGGACCTTTTTCATGCTGCTCATGGTCGAGCGCGGTCAGATACACAGTTGTGAAATCGGGTTTTTCGCGCGTGATAAGCGCGGCGGCGAAACGGCCGCGGGTTTCGTCACCCTCTATGCTCTCGTCAATGCCTGGCGCGTAGCTGCCAAGTTCTGTTTCAAGCGCTTCGATAAGGCCCGGTGTCGCAAGCGCCTTTAGCAGCTTTGCATCATCATTATGCCCCGTCCGCCATATCTGCGGGATGTTCCATGTAACGGCTTTCGCCTGAACGCTGACCGGCCAGTGAATATTTGCTGTGCGCAGTCTAGCCTTCGCAGCCGCATCCCACAAGGTGGGGACTTTGAAATCTGTGGCGTACCAATACCATCCGCCTTGGTTGATCTGCATGGGATCAAAGCTGTTATTGCCGACAATGCCGTGCTTTGCGGGGCTAGCACCCGTTAGCAAAGTTGCATGGCTGGGATAAGTGACGGTCGGAAGAACGCCCTTCACCTTGTCCGCGTAGGTTCCGTTCGTGATAAATTGTTTCAGGTTGGGAACCTGTATGCCGCGCTCTTCGGACTTCAGAATGTCTGCGGGCTGCAAACCATCAATTGAGATCAGCAGCACCGGCTCAGCCGAAGCCGCCGATGGCAGCGCGCTCACAAGGAGCGCGCTGCCAATCAGCAAAGCCGATTTCATCAGAAACCAGCTTTCAATGTTACAAAAACCTGACGCGGTGAACCCGCCAGCAAGGTTTGGTTATCGCCGCTGTTGCCAAAGCCGTTTGAACCAATGGTAGAGACATACTCTTTATCGAAAAGGTTCGTGGCATTCAGTTGCAGTTCAAGCGGTGCACGAAGCCCCGCATTCAGGCGGTAACCGACTGTGGCGTCAACGAGGACACGGCCGGGTACCGAGCGATCATTCAAATAGTTGAAGTAACGCTTGCTCATGTAATTGGCACCAACGCGTCCGAAGAATGCGTCATTGTCATAAGCCACTTCGCCGCGCAGCAGATGCTTTGGCGTGTCGACGACTTCCTTGCCCTTCGTGGCGATAACCGCCGTTGGGGTGATGACGTTTTCTCGATATGTTGCACCTGTGTAGCTATATGATGCGAACAAGGTCATGCCGCCGCCCAGACGTACATCGCCTGCGGCTTCAAAGCCGAGCGAGCGGACGCTGCCGACATTTTGCAGAATGGCAGGGTTCCCGACGATGCCTGCGCCGGTTTGTACACCCAGCAGGCGGTTGCGGAAGTTGACATAATATAAACCGATCACGCCGTTGAAGACATTGTCGTTGTAACGTGCGCCCAGCTCAAACGTGTCCGAGCTTTCTGGCTTCAGGTCACGTGTGACCAAGGCGTTGAAGCCGGCTTGCGTTGTGGCGAATGGTCCGCTTGTGGCTGATGAAACAAACGCGCGGGTGACTTGCGTGAAACCACCGAAGATTTCGGCTTTATCCGTCATCTTATATGCAACGCCTGCATGCGGTTGGAACCAGTCTTGCGACTTGATTTTGCCGGCAGCCAACGACCCCTGAATACGTGGGTCGGATTCATTATTGACCTGGAAACCCTTCCAACCAAGGTTGATAGTCAGATCGCCAAGGCTGATCTTGTCCTGCACATAATATTGCAGCGTGTCGGTGTTGAAATCGAACAGCCACTGCGTGAAGAACGGGTTGCGCAAGAACTTAGTGTGATCAAGGCCAGGCGTCGTGTTGCTTTCATAGGCATAAAAACGACGCGCTTGCGTGAAGTCGTTATGCTCGTACCAGCCACCGACAGTTACCGCATGGTCGCCAACTTCAGCGTTCAGCGAGCTGAATACGCCGCCACGTTGGATGTCATACTCGGTTGTGCGCGCCGACATGGGCACGCCATTTGGACTTGGAACATATGGAGTGCCCCATGTACCTTGACCGGTATTATTGTGATAATAGGCCTTGATCTTGAAGGTGACGCCATCGGCCAAAGGCGCGGTCAGGCCATAAGAAGCGAGCGTATCTTTGCGCAGGCCCGAAGCATCATAATAGCTGTCGTCGAGATTATTGATTGGGGCAACATATACACCGCGTGCCGCGGAAATCGCCTTGGCATAATCGGGGAAATAGTTGTCATGGTCATAACCGAGGCGATTGATCATCTCGAGCGAGAGATCCTGATAATCCTGCTCAGCGCGGTCGGAATAGGAGAAGAATCCGTCAAATTCGGCATCACCCACTGGAATGATGGCCTTGGCGTTTACGTGCATGCTGCGCTGTTCGCCGCCGCCCTTCCACTTGTCGGCATTGTGGTAAACGCCGGATAGAAATCCGCGAACGCCGCCCGCTTCACCAAAATTGATGCGGCCAAATGCGCGCATCGTGTTGGACGAACCATAGGTCAGGTTCGCATCAACGCCGAAGCCGTCGCTTGGGTCAGCCGAGAAAAACTCGAGCGTGCCGCCAAGGTTGTTCGTGGCTTGTGTGCCAATGGAGCCCGAACCTTGCGAAACGCGGGTAACGCCGATGTTTTCCGAAATGATTGCGCGGCCAATGTGCAGGCCGTTGTTGTTACCATAGCTTGAATCGCCCAACGGAATGCCGTCGAGTGTGTAGCCGAGCTGGTTCTGGTTAAAGCCACGGATCGAGACCCGGCTTGACCATTCATATGTTCCAAACGGGTCGGCAGATTGAAAGCTGACGCTTGGCAGCTTCTCAATGGCTTTCAATGGGCTGGTACCTGGCGCGAGGATCAGAAGTTCTTTGTTCGACACTTCTTGAACCTGACGGGTCTCGCCTTGGCCGAACACGACGATTTCGGCATCTTCCGCGTCGGCGGTTGTTGGAGCATTCGATTGCTGCGCCATAACTGGCACAGATCCGAAAGCGACTCCGGCTAAAAGCATCACTGTAATTTTACGCATTTTGGTACCTTCCCTGCATAGGTTTGCAGCGCCCAACTAGGGAAGGGTGGTGGCACTTTGATGCGGTTCTTGTGCGACTTTGATAGAAGTTATGTGTCTGAAATATTACTGAATTTAAAGCGCGGATTCTGCATCATCAAACAAG
>NZ_JBILAF010000002.1:0-53230 GCF_044354325.1 Sphingorhabdus sp.
GCAACCGAATTGGCCA
The DNA here is from genome assembly GCF_044354325.1 of Sphingorhabdus sp. Taxonomy (GTDB): domain Bacteria; phylum Pseudomonadota; class Alphaproteobacteria; order Sphingomonadales; family Sphingomonadaceae; genus Sphingorhabdus_B. Next base: position 17 of record NZ_JBILAF010000002.1, read on the forward strand.
GATTCAGGGTACCTGCGCTCGTTTCCAGCGTTGTGCCGTCGGCCATCGCCAGCGACGATGACGCGCCTGTGCCCAGCGCCGTGTTGCTGCCGACCTTGATCGTGCCGGCAGTAAGTGTGGTGCCGCCGGTGTAGGTGTTGGCGCCGCTCAGCAACAGCGTGCCGCTGTCGATCTTGGTCAGCGTGCCGCTACCGCTCACCACACCGCTAAGGGTCAGCGTGTTGCCATTGGTGTCGACCGTGCTGGTGCCGGTGATGGCAACCGCCCTGACCAGCGTCAGGCCCGCTGCGCCCGATTCCAGCGTTGTGCCCGTCGCCATCGTCAGCGCGCCGCTGCCCAGCGCCGTGTTGGTGCCAACCAAGATCGTGCCGCCACTGAGGGTGGTGCCGCCGGTGTAGCTGTTGGCGCCGGTCAGCGACAGCGTGTTGGCGCCGGTTTTGGTCAGAGCGCCACCGCTCACCACGCCGCCGAGCGTAAAGCTACCCCCGGCTGTGTCGGCATTGATCGCTTCAAAATTGCTCACTGCGCCCGACAAGCCGGAATTGATGTTCAGCGTATCATTAGAGCCTGCGCCGCCACTCAGCGATGTTACCCCCGCCAAAGTTACACCCGAGGCGATGTTGAGCGTGTCGCTGCCATCCCCTAGCGCGATACTGCCCGTAACTCCTGCGCCCGCATTGAGCGTCACAACTGCATTGCCGACACCGTCCGAAATCGCCGCCCCAGAGGTTGCGCTGACACTCGATCCCGACAGCAGGTCGATCGCCACTGCGCCACCCGCATTGGACTCGGTTGCAATGCCCGCGCCAGTGCCGCCCGATACTATACCGGAGACCGTCACCGACAGCGCGCCGCCCGAGTTGTTTGCCGAGACGCCAGTAGTGGCGCCCTTGATTGTCGAGCTATTTGAATCGGAAAATGTTATACCATTTGTTCCGGTGAGCACGAGCCCGCCCCCGGTTGTTGTCTCAACCTTGTAGTTGGGGTCTGTGGTGACCACCAAAGGCGCGCCCGTCGCAGTCTGGGTCGTTGTGTTATTTGTGCCCGTGAGCGCCACCGTTTGCGCCGAGGCCATGGGTGCTAACAGCAGTCCGCTGCCCAGCGCCATCGATACCGCAAACGCCGACAACGAAATGCCCGCCGATAGCGCGCCGATATGCGGCGACATGCTGACAACCCGACCCTTCCACTTGGTCATCCGCCCGCCGCGCAGAAGCAAACCGCCGGCAGCATGGGTCGAGTCATCAGATGTTTTCATAATTGTCATTATTTGACAGACCAATGCATTTTGCTCGGAAGAGTGGTTAAGTGGGTAGTCATAAATTCCAAATTCATCTTGGGTCGGCTGTAAAAGGCGTCTTGGAAATATATGTCATGAAGTCCGGCGTCATTTCGGCGCTTGGGGCGCGAAAGACCCTTGTCCGCTAAAGCTTAATCGCGGCGAAATCTTCCGTAGCCGCCATTGCCAGTGTAACCGCGATAGCCAACAGTGGCCGGATAGCCGCGATAGCCGCCGGCATAGCCCCAGCCGCGATAGGCGGGTACGACTACGACGATTGGCGCGACAACCACACCATATCCCCAGCCGCGATAGGCGGGCAGGCCATAGACGGCGCGTTGTCCCCAACCGCCATAGCCAGGAATACCGCGCGCCGCATAACCACGACCGTCATAGCCACGGTTATGGCCATATCCCCGGCCGCTATGGCCGCGACCGTCATAGCCAGGATTATACCGGGCGCCACGTCCCTCGTAACCGCGACCATCATAACCACGGTTGTAACCATGACCTCGGCCGTCATGACCCTGATCGTTGCCATAGCCACGTCCGTTGCCGCCGCCATTATGTCCGCCATCCCCACGATTATCGTGAGAACCCCGATCGTTGCGTTGGCCGCTCGATGAGCCACCGTGGCGTGAACCACCGCTGTTTACTTGCTGATTGCCCTGCTGCTGGCCTTGATGGGCAGTCATTGGACTGTCGGCTGCCGCCGGACTTGTGGTGAGAACGCCTGAAACCAGGGTTGCTAATGTCAGCAGATATTTTGACTTGTTGAACATTTTAACCTCCTTCGAAGCAATGCCTATAATCTGTCGTTTTTACGAAAAGTGGTGGGGAGCCTCAGCCCCCCACCCAAGTCGTTTGTGGTTCATGCCAGGGGTTCTAGCAGGAACCGGGTGTTGACCGGGCGGTATCGCCGCCCGGCCAAGGGGTTAGTTGCCACCACCGATGGTGCTGACCGAGCTGTTGCCAATCGCCTGAGCACTTATGCTGTTGCCGCTGTTGCGGAACGCACTGCCCGAAGCTGGGCCAGTCGGGGTCATGGTGTAGCCCACGCCTGTTGCCGTTGCCGTGACGGCACCGCCGTTGACCTGATTGCTCGATATCGCGCTGGACGGGATACCCGCGCTCCATGTCGCCATGGTCAGGGTGTTGGTGGCAGCGTTACCAAAGGCGACGGCAGAAGTCGTATTGTTGCCGAGCGAGGCTGAGGAATTCAACGCCGATCCGGCACCCGCCGTCGCTGGCCCCGAAAGTCCAACTGCATAAACAACGGAGTTGGCGTTCGCAGCTACGCCACCAGTGTTAGTTTGCGCGTTCAAGACAACGGCCCCAGCGGAAGCTTCCGTGGTTCCCGCAAAGGTAGGGGCAGTCGCTATACCGGTGTAGGCCACGTTAACGTTATAGTTAAGCGCGTTCGAGGCCGAGTTGCCGCGTGCCAAAGCCGTGGTCGTATTGCCTTCGACGGCGACGCTGCTGCCGCTTGCTGCATAGGTAGAAGCCACAGCCGTGGTCAGTTCAAGTTTATACGAGCTGCTCGACGCCGTGGCGGTAACACCCGCAGAACTGATTTGCTCGTTACCAAGCGCGGCCGTTGCACCATTGTCCGTGGCCGAAACCGCAAGGCTGTTTGCCACGCGGTTGGATGACGCTTCCGCCGTGGTCGTGTTTCGTGACAAGGAAGCTGAACCATTCGAGATACCGGTAGTGGTTGTATCTGTCCGGTCCAAGTTATAGGCGGTGGTCATGGCCGTGCTGGTGAGCACGCCGCTCGCATCCTGGTTATTGTTCAGCGCATAATCCGCTGTTGTTACATTGGTGGTCACATTGACACTGGCAAGGCCAGTCGAACCATCAACCGCCAAGCCCGACACAGAAACAGTGTTGGCGGCATTGTTGATCGCCCCCAAGGATGTGTTGCTGTTGCCGTTCAGGGCGACCGACGAACCAGACGAAGCCGCATTGGCATAGAGCGACATTTCCGACGTGGCGCCGATCGCTGCGGTCAGGCCCGATTGGACATTGTTCAGTGCCGCCGTGGGATCATTGCCCGTGGCGCCTGCACCCACTGCCGTTAGCTCGACCTTGTTGGTCGCCGAGTTGCCCAAAGCTTCGCCAAATTGCGTGTTGTTTGATACGGCAATTTTGGAGTCCGTCACGGCCTTATCGAAAGCCACATCGACGCCGTAGGTCGCATAAACCTTGGTTGTAGAAGTGGCGGCGGCATTCAGTGTCTGGGAGTTCCCAAGGCTGAAATCGGCGTTGGTCACCTGAGTGCCGCTGGTCGAATCTGCCGTGGCCTTTGCGTCCGTGCCGTCACCCGTCAGCGTGGTAGCCGATGCAATTAGTGTGTTGGTGCCGACGTTGCTGATGGCGGAACCGCGCGCCATATTGCCGGTCACGGCAATGTTGCTGCTCGAAATCGTTTCGTTGAAATCAACAATAACGCCCGCATCTACGCCTACGGCTCCAGCAACCCCACCGGTGGTCGCACCGATAATTGACGAAACTTGCGCGTCACTGTTCTGGTTGTTGACGACAGCGCCATCACTGGTGAGCGTCGTAGCCGCAAGCGTGATGCTGTTGGTTGCCTTGTTGCTCGTGGCGAATGCATCTTGCATGTTACCTGTGGATTTCACGGATGACGATGACGTTGCACCCGCGATCTCAGTCCGAAGCGGGATTGGATCGTTGAGCTCAGCCTTGATCGTGCCATTGCCGCCATCTTGGCGGTTGACGACCGCAAAGGCGGCGTCGGCAGTAAGGTCGGTAGAGCCTGGCACGCCAGTGGCGTCGGCGGCTGTTGTCAACGTGGTAGCCGACGCGGTCAGGGCGTTGGTGGCCGAAGCACCATCCGCAAAGGCCTGGATCCGGTTGTTGGAGGTCGACACTGATGAACTGCTGAGCACGCCACCGACGCTGGTCAACATGGCAGTATCGCCGGCTGTTGACACTGTTTGAACGCGCGCCGCGATGTTAGCGCCGTCTGACAATTCTTGGATGTTGCCGATGACGGCTGCATTCGCAATTGCGGTGGGGGTGACCGTGGCGCCCTGCGAAAGTGTCCCGCCGACGGACAAAGTGGTATTATTTGCGGCCACAGCGCCCTGCGCCTGCGCGGTCATCGCGTTGCGATCGTTGTTGATCGAACTTCCGTTTGAAACCTCACCGGTAACGCTGACAGTGAAGCCAGCTGTTGCCGCAGCAGTCGCATTGGTGGTTGCCGTCACGCTACCCGCGATCAACTGGTCATTCAGCGTTGCATAAGCGCCGCCCACCGTTCCTTCGAGACCCGCCGTAATGGTTGCGGCCGCGGCGACATCCGGTGATTTAATGGTGATGGTCGTCCCCGCTGCCGCGAGTGTATTGGTGACCGTTCCGCCTGTCGCACGCGACTGCAGTGCATTGTCCGTCAGCGATGCTGATGACGCCGTCGTAGCGCCCAAGGACGCCGCCGTAATGCCGGCCTGGCCAGTGGTGGCTGCAGTAACGGTGCTTTCTGCGTCACTCGTCTGGGTGCTAACAATGGCCGCGCCGGTGCCAACCGTGGTGCCCGAAAGGGCCAATGCATTTCCTGCCGAGCTGCCGGTGGCAGTTGCAGCCTGCGTGTTGCTGTTAACATCAAGCGACGAACTGTTGGTCACGCCGGCAACGAGCGTCACCGAAGAGGCCGTGTTTGCGGCTGACACATCGGTGAAAGTGTTGGTCTGGCGGCTGCTCACAATTGCCTGACCGGTCGCGCCGGTATCGGTGCCAACTGTCTCAGCGGTGGCGCTGACCGTGCCCAACGTCAGCGTGGTGCCGGTGAGGGTCATGTTCTGCGTCAGGCTGTTGGCGGTGGCGACGGCGGCATCGGTGTTGCCGCTGACGGTCAGATCGCTGGTCGTTGTGGCACCTGCTTGCAGGTTGATGTCAGTGTCATTGACCGTCGCCGTAATCGAAATGTTGTTGATACTTGGCGCGGCGTCAGCGACCCCAGTGTTCTGCTGCATCGCGCCCAGAGTTGCTTTGGTTGAGTTGGTGGTGAAATCGGTGGTGCTCACCCCAGTGGAGGCCGTGTTGCCTGTTGCAGATGCACGGTTAGCTACGTTTGAAATGGTCAACGGCGAGCCCGAAGTCACGCCGGTTAAAATCTTCACCTCGGTACCATCCGTCGCAGATCCTGTCTGCGCGGTGGCCGAGGACAGGTTGTCCTGTTCGACCGAGATCCCCGAAGTTCTGACAGTGGCGGCCGCGCCGGTATCATTGAGCGACGGCGATGCCGTGTTGTTGATTGCGGTGGCTGCGGTGGTGCTGTCGGTGATCGACACGCTGCTGTTCGTCACAGCGACACCGTTGCCCGATGTGTTGTTGGCATCGTTCGCCGTTGCCGTCGTGTCCGAAGATGCAGACACCGATTGATCGACAACCACCAATGCATCCACCGTATTGGCCAAGGTCACGTCAGTGGCAGTGGTTCCTACAGATTGCGCGTGGGCTGTGACTGCAGTTGCGCCGAGGATGAGCGCACTCGCGCTTTGTAGAAGCTTAATCTTGTTTGATGTTGAATATGACATGGTCTTCTTCCTTTTGTTAACTAATGTAATCATTTGGTAATTTTAATACGCGCCAGCAGCTGGACACCCGGTCCATCCCGATAAATCGTCGTGTCCGTGGCGGTGGGCCGCCACGTCATCGACAGGGATGTCGCAGGGATGCCGCGGCTGGACAGCGCGGCGACGAGACTGGAGAGGCGCTGGTCAAGCAGCCGGCTCCGTTGTGCAGGATCAAGCTTTTCCGAATCGCGTGCGACCAGCACAAGGGACACAGGCCCCCGCGTCAGCGCGGTCGACAGTCGGTCCAACACGGACTGCGCCGGGATGGAGAGCTTGGCATCGTTAATGTCGAACGGGATCTGAATAATCTCGCCCGCTTGTTCCGCCTGACCATTGGTGTCAGAATTCAGAGACTTCTTCTCCGACGCCGCTGCCCGTGGCGCTTCGGTTTGCGGGCTTGTTGCGGTCGGTGCGGGCTTGGGTGTCGATACCCGTGCAGGCGCTGGTGCGCGTGCCGGGGCCATGACGGGTGCTGGGGTCGGCGCAGGCTGCGGTTCGGGTTGCGCTGGGACAGATGCTCGGGACATTGGCGCTGCAGGCAACATCGGCTGCTGCGGCGCTTCTGCCATCGGGCCGACGGGGGCGTTGCCGTCCATGGCCGCCTGCCCGTCGCGGGTCATTTGCGCGAAGATTTCCTCAGACGTTTGCGGCTGAACCTCTTGCGTCCGCAGCGCGAGGCAGGGCCCGGGGTCCACTGCCGTAACCCGCCCAATCAGGCGGATGGCAGCCTCTTCAATGGCTGCCCGGACGCCGAGCTGTAAGGGCTCTTGGCCCTTTGAACCAACGTTGATATCGACTAACCCCAGCCCGAAAAAACGGAACGTGTTCGCGCCGACTTCATAGCCGCTGAACTGCTTTGAAAGGCTGATCGCATCGACAACAAGCAGCGTGCGCGTATCCACAATACGCAGGTCAATGGCCACGCTTTGGGTGTATGTGCGGCCCTTGGCGCCAATATTGTTCAGAGACGCCTCCGCGCCGCGGGAGGCGATGTTGTAATTGACCTCGGAAATACCGCCGGCAATATAATAATCGGACACTTGAATGGTGCCGCCATAATAAGGCACCCACGGCACTTTTTTCCCGTCGACTTCGTGCTGCGCGCCATCGCCCAGCTGGCGGCGCTCCATATAACCCAGCTCGCGGTCCGCAATCGTGCTATCGTAGCGCTCCGCAATCCGGACCGTGCCGCCCAGCTTGCCTAACGCCGAAAAGAGCATGAGCGAGCCGCCCTGCGTAATCACGTTGCCTTCGTTAATCGAGTATCGGCCAGTAAAATCTTTGATTTCGCCAACACCGATCACTAACGGAGGGCGACCGCTGGCCGCCAGCGAACGTGCATAGCAGCCAAGCGCCGCCTCCATTGGCGTCACATTGTTGCGGACGGGGGTCCCTATCTGCATCGGCGCCTCACCTGGGGCGATCTGCTGTGTTTGAACGCCGATCGTCGAGAGACTGCATCCGGACAGCCAAAGCACCTGCGAAGCCAAAAGAATCGGGCGCGCGGAGCGGGGCCATTGTCGCAAATTCACCATGATGGGTTCCGGCAGACAATGCGCGTCACGATTTACTTGGAGACACCGGTGACGCTATCAAACGCGCACGCGTTTGAACCGTTTACGCTGGCGTCTTGGACGCCAAGATTGTCCTGCGCAGAATTTAGCACCTGCCTTGTGAGGTTATTCGATGCGGACGCGAGACTGTCCCCCATTACGTCGCTGGCGACGAGGCCCGAGTTTCTCTGCGCGTTGTTCAGCACAGTTTCAAAAGGCTGCTGCATTGCAGATGTGCTTGCGGAGCTCGAGTTGCCGGTCGCTGAGCCGGTTGCGCCCGAAGAATTCGGCGTATTCGCCGTGGTAGAGTTCGTTCCAGCGTTGCCCGAGGCATTTGCGGCGTTCGAACAATTGAAGTTGTTCTGATTGTCGATGAAGGAGTTGTACACCGGCGAGTTGTAAAAGCCCGACTGCTGCTTGCGCCTTAGGTCCTCAATGTACGCGCGGTTAGCGAGTTCCGCCGTAGTCTGAAACTGCCACGCCGTGTTCTCGTTCAATCCATTCGCGTGTGCAGCAGAGCTGCCCATCAAAACGGCCGCCATCACTGACAGGTGGATAACTTTAAGCATCGATTTCTATCCTGATTCGGTAGACTTATATCGCCTAGATAATCAGATTTAATCAGATGTCAAAAATATATTTTATTTATTAGTAAATCTATGTTGTTTTTGCATCATATATAGTCATATCAAGGATATATGTGTCGCAATTCCCGGCCAATTATCTCGTAAAACCGCCAATGGGTCGCGCTTCGGCAGTGCATTCAATTTTCCTAAAGAGTGGTATTTAGGCCGGGAGGCGGCGCGTGACGGGCGGCCGCATTATGGGGTGCCTTTTACCAATCAGGTTGCGCAGCCAATTGGCGGGAGCCCCTGCAGGCTGGGGGCGAGGTGCGCTCACTTTAGACTATAGAATAATAAGGTGTCGCCCTGCCGATGATGAATTTGGCCTCCGGCGCCGCCAAAATCCTCAACAAGTGCCGCGCGGCGGTTCTCGGATCGGGAGGAGCTGAAGGTTACATGCAAACGCTCTGCATTTCCCGCTCGACGTTGGTGCCCGCCTCAACGGAGCGCCAGACGCGGCTCGCCCTTTCGGCGGTCGTTCTGCCGGCCTTCGACACCCCCGAAACCTTCAGGTTTCTGGACATCCTTGTGTCACAACGCACTTCAGTTTGAGAGATAACCTCCGACAGAGACGCGTCCTTTAAGAAGACGATCTTGGCGGAATAAGCCACAAGGGACTTCGACTTTTGGATGCTGTTATGGTCGACATAGAGCAGGACATCGTCACTCCAATTAACAATCCGCCAGTCAGCCTGTGGGGCGCGGCTAGATGCGAGAGAAGTCGATGGCAGACACGCCAGGAAAATCAGGAACGTACGCATTTTTTCAATTCCTTGACTACAACTGAAGTTAATGAACAGGCTGAGTGACCGCAGACGGGGGCTGCGCGTTTGGCCCGCTCATCATCAGGCTGTTATGCGTTTTCCCATTATTCAAGCTCATGCCCCCCAGTCAATAACAATTTATTGCTGATATTCAACAGATATGGTTAATATCTGTTTGACTCGAGTTATCCGATTCATTAAGCTAATTTCAAATGGAGGTCCATATGAAGAAAATTCTCGCGATTGCGACGATATGCTTGCTTACCAACGCCTGCGCCACGGACCGTCAGGTAGCGCAAAACATTTCCGCGCTTGAGCAAAGACGCTTGGCCGTTGAAATTGCATTGGCGGAGCGCGTAACGAAGGTCGAGGGCGTTGCTGAGGTTGCCTTGAGCACGGCTCAAGCCGCTGAAAAAACCGCTCAAACTGCGCAAAAAACCGCCGAAGGTAAGTTCCTTTACGAAACAGTCCTAACGGATACTGTCCTCTTTGCTTCAGGCTCGGTAATCTTGGATGATGCCGCCAAGCAGCGGATTACCGAACTTGCGAGCAGCTTGAAGGGCAGCAACCGCAACCTTTTTATCGAAATTGAGGGGCACACAGATGCTGTCGGCTCGGCCGAACGAAATGACGTTGTAGGTCTGCGCCGTGCGGAGAGCGTACGCAGCTTTTTTACCGAACAAGGCGTCGCACTTAACCGTATGTCGACCATTTCGCGCGGCGAGAGGTCGCCAATAGGCTCATATCTGACCGCCGCAGGCCGGGCAGCTAATCGCCGCGTTGTGGTGACGATCAAAAGGTGACCTTCGTCCACGGTCCGTTAAAATGTTATGCTGTTCGATTTCGAAGCTTTGAGGGCGCGCTGATTACGAGGCCGCCTACTGTCTTTTTATAGCCTAACCTTATTGCACTGGACACCCGCCTATGACTATGCCATCCATAATCGGTACTGCTCACGTTGTGGGCTCCCTCATTTTAGAACTGACCACCCTCCCGAGGGGGATCGGCGGAAATTTTAAAATCACTGGAGCCAGCAATTCATGATTTCGAATGACCCCAAAAACATTTGCATTGTCGATGACGATGCCGACTTTGTTGAGTTTCTTGGTCAGTATCTTGGCGTTCGCGGGCTTTTGTCTGCCGGCTTTGCGAATGCGGAAGCTTTGCTGAAGTCTGATAAGTTATCGTCATTTGACTTCTACATTCTGGACTTGGGACTTCCCGGGATCGACGGCATTGACCTCATCACCTTAATCAGAGGCCAAACATCTGCTGGCATTCTGGTGATCAGCGGCCGCATGGGCGCAGACGCATTTAACTCCGCACTCACCGCCGGCGCAGACATGTTCATAAACAAGCCCGTTCGCTTTGATCAGGTGTATAACGCAATCGCCTCTGTTTGCCGCCGCACATCGCTTAAATCGACGGCCAGTTCGCCATGGCAACTCGATGGCCGCCGTTCACAATTTATCTCGCCCAGCGGGTCAGTCGTTGATTTGACACCAGTGGAATTAAAGATTTTAAGCAGCCTATGCGATGACATTAACAAGCCAATGTCACGGCAGGCACTGGCTGACGCCGCCGGAATTATTCAGAACATAGATGACCGGAATTTGGATTCAGCTATCTTTCGACTGCGACGGAAAATTGAAAAAGACACCAACCAGCCGTCACCCCTGAAAACCGTTCACGGGCTTGGCTATCAAATCAGTGAACCGGTTAAGGTGGTTGATAACCGAAACAGGGGCTAAGTGGACTACGGCACAAACTTAAATTCGATGGTATACGCTTATGCGGGCCAGCTAATCGCCTTCACCATATGCCAGTTACTGTTGCTGCGATCAGACAATCGAACACAGGTGATTTTGTGGATATGCGCAAGCATTGTATCTGCGATATCGCTGCTGAGCGCGCCGCACGTTTTGACTATTTTTACCAGTCAAGACCTTCAAATTTGGGCGGCCTTTTTGTCATTGCTTGGCGGTGCCATTCGATACGGGGCACTTGGCCGTCAGCCGGGGAGATTCGTCCGGGACCGTTGGGCTAATATTTGGTTCCTGGTGGCAATCGCTGGAACGCCACTGGCTTTTCTCGACATTCTTTTGGATTATAGAGGGTTAATTACCTCAGTCGTCGGTATGTCAATCTCGCTCGCCTGCCTCCTGGTCGCAAAGCGAAATAGATATTGGGTAAGTCACGATCAATTAGGGCTGAAACTGGTGGTCATCGGGATGGCCGTCTCCGCTATGTTATTGGCTCTTCGTATATTGACCGTTTATCCCTTTAGTTTGGAAAAGGAGTTTGTTGGCACCTCGGCGATATCCATGCTGGCTTTGGGCGCACTTGTAGGCATTTCTTTTTTTCTGCAAATAGGCTTTACGGGTATGCTCGTCGCCCGGCAGGCCAAGGTGGCAAAGTTCGCGGCGCGTCGGAAGGTTCGGGCCTGGCAACGGTCGGCATATCTTACGGATCAAGCCCATAAGCTGCGTAATGTCGCCGAGCAGAGACTGGATTTCATTCAACTTTTGACGCATGAGGTCCGCCAACCCATTAACAATGCGCAGGCATCTCTTCAGTCCATCTCGACCGCATTAGATGCTACGTCGGCGTCATCGAAGGATGCCGAGCATGCCCTGGGCCGCGCGATCTCCTCGCTTGATGATATCACGCTGCCTTTGTCTAATATAATTCTCATAGGTACATTAACCGCAGACAATCAGAAATGGGACCTAAAACCGGTCGATGCGTTCGAGGTTTTGGAGATGGCGCGGTTGGATTGTAGCTTTGCAAACCGAAAACGCATTTTTCTAACACAGCCCGAACATAGTGTTTTTATCGAATGCGTGCCGATTTTTCTGCGTATCGCCCTGCACAACCTGTTTGACTATGCGCTTTTATGGTCGGAAATTAACAGCGACATCAATGTATCAATAGAAGTTGATGAAGTCCATCTCGGCGTTTCATTCTCAATTATTTACAAACAAATAAAGCAAAAAGGGTTTAGTTCGATTTCAATTGATGAGATCAATTTCAACGACTTGGTTCCATCGCAGGAGCAAAATTTAGGGATATTTGTCGCAAAAAAAGTTTCTAAATATCATGGTGGACTTTTATCCTTTGAAGATTTTAATAATTTAAATATAGAATTTAAATTATTTATACCATCAATTTTAGTTACATATTTATAATATGGTATATTTTAATGTTAAATGATAATTTAATATTAAATTTAAGTATGCTTTATACTGCATCCTTAACAGCATTTTCATTATTTATTTTTCTGTCTATTAGAAAATCAAATTTATATCAATCCACATTGTGGATAATTTCTAATTTCATGTCAGCATTTTCGATGCTTATACCATCTGTTTTTGTAGAAACGGCGCACTCGGTAACCTATAGTCTGATCAGTTACGTAGTTAGCGGCACATCCATTACTCTACCTTATTTTGCCCTAGCGGGGCGCCAATGGAGAATGTTACGTTTCTACAAAGCGCACATGGTCCTTGTGGCGGCTTTTTTGATAATGCTGACGATTACCGCGCTTCCCTATGGATGGTTGCCTGCCGTGTTGGGGTATTCATGTGGTGCCGCGATTGTTTTCGCCACCGCATGGGTGTGTCACAAGAACCGCGCTTGGAGAGGTTTTCGGGGCCAAAGTATATTGATTTTTGGTTTAATCGCATGTGCTTTGCTATTCCTATGGCGTGCCTGGATCGTGTTTGACGCAAGAAATGGCATCGGCTTTGATATTGACCCTGCTAATACGATATTAGGCCTTGAGATATTAATCTGCATATCGTTTTGCATACAGATTGGGTTTCTTCATCTGATCGTCGGGCGGGACATCCGATTCAATCTCTTCGAAGCACGTCGCGCGGCAAGATTGTTTGAAGATAATAGGCGAATGTCGGCAGAACAAAATCGCTTGTCCGACTTGGCGGATGAACGCCTCTTCACATTGGACCTTTTAACCCTTGAGGTTCGGCAGCCCATAAACAACGCGCGCGCTGCGCTTGAAGCACTGGATCATGCTATTGGGCTTGAGAATCCGAAGACCGCAAAACCCAAACTGGCTATTGCCCGCGCGCAGGGGGTGCTCGATTCCGTTACTTTGGCTATTTCGAACGCAATTTTTGCGGCATCATTTTTGGAACAAAACACCAAGATTACGCGACGACTGGTCGATGCACACGACGTCGCTGAGCTCGCAAAAACGGATTGCCCGATTGATCTAAGTCCGCGGATTGAAGTGAACTTTGACGATAACGCCGTTTATGTCGATATGGACCCCGTTCTGGTCCGCCTTGCCCTGCGAAACCTGCTGGACAACGCCTTGAAATATTCGCCGCCACAGAGCCCGATCCAGTTTCGCATTCTTCAGCGTGAAGATTTATTGGGCACGTCCTTCACTGTAACAAGCCAACTCACTAGGCTCGATTTGCTGGACGAAGCTATTTTCACGCGTCGTGGGCGTGGTGCCGGTGCCCAAGGCAGTGGGGGAGGGCTCGGCTTGTATCTCGTAAAAAAAGTCGCAGCAGCGCATGGCGGCTCGGTATCGTATTTCATTCACGATGACGCGAAGGTTACCTTTGATCTTTTTATTCCAGACGAATAGCGCGGTCCATGAATGCTGCTCGGCTTATTTCATCGGGCAGCTTCTGGGCCGAGGGCGGACTGTCTGGATGCGACCCAATGGCAGCCATCAGTCCCCAATGTTCCGACACCTGCATGCTTGTTTTTCAATTGGCGTCGGTTACAAACTACGCGCAGCTGCTGAAGCTATGCTTGGAGATAATGGTTCAAGATGACATCAGAAACCCCTATCATAACTCTGGCGCTGATGTTTCAGTACCTCCTTGTCGCGGAGTTTGTAATTTTCTCGATTTGTCTTGTTATTATACGAATAAAAACACGCGCAGTGTATATTTGGTTAATTTCTAATCTTATAGCGATTTTAGCTAGCCTGCTAACAGCTCAGTATATCAGTTCTAGTTGGAAAATTGACAACTCGGCAGCTGCCGCATTAATGATCCTATCTTCAGCACTCAAAGCATTGAGCTTTGCAGACCGAGGTTTCATTCGAAAATCCAACCGAATTCCAATCATTTTAATAATTATTAGCTTTATTATGGCGGTATTAATTTTTGTTTTGGGAGAAACAGTTTTTCGTCTATTTCTTCTATCAACTGCCGGTATTTTGATATGTTTATCAGCAATATTTTTCTTGATATATAACAAACATTGGATTGGTTTTCCTTCCTTAAAATATTGTGTTGCAACATTGGTGCTGTCTGCTCTGGCTTGTATTTATATCTTGCTGGTCTCTTACCCAATCGGGACCACAACAAGATTTATTACAAATGACAGTAGCATCACATATCAAGCCATTTTTCTGCCCGTACTTTTCTTTTTCTTTCACATGGCTTTTATCGGGCTTCTCATCGGCAGGCAGGCACGCGAAAATAATTTCAAATTGCGCAAGTCCGTTCGCATTCAGCAAGCGGTTAGCCAAGCTAAGATCAAGGAGAAAGCGAGCGCTGCGCTTGCAGAAGAGCGGTATCAACTGCTGAACATGCTAACCCATGAGGTCCGCCAGCCGCTCAATACAGCACAGGCGACCTTGGACACCATCAGTCAGCAATTACGCCGAGGACAGACAAAGCCGGAGAACATTCAGCAAACCGTGCTGAAGGCACAGTCCACGATCAATGCAATTGTGCTCTCCATCTCCAACTCAATTTTAGGCGCAACGTTGATAACGCAAGGCCGACCATCGCAACTTCATTCGATTGATTTGTGCGATGTGTGCCAACTTGCTTTATTCGACTTAGATCCGTCGCAACGCGCTCGCATTCAACAAAAGTTTGAACAGCCGGTAATCTACGCCGATGCCGACCCGATTATTTTGCGCCTGGCCATCCGCAATTTGCTTGAAAATGCACTCAAATATTCTCCTTCTGACACACCGATCTTGTTCGAAATCGTGACCGATGAGAAAAAGCTGGCATTGGTCATTCGTGTGACAAATACGCTCAACGATCCATCAACGCTGAGCGCCGACATATTTGAACGGAACAAGCGGGGCGTTGGCAGCCTGCACGAAGGGTCTGGCTTAGGTTTATATATCGTTAGAGAAGTCGCTGAATTGCATAAAGGCGAGGCTTCTTATCATTTGGTAAGCGGCCATCGGGTGGCATTCGAACTGAGTATACCGGCCTAATAGCAGCTTGTATCTCACGGGGCGTGGTGAGGTATCCAGGCATCAATCTGGTCAACTGAATGGCTGCTATTAGCCTCTATCTCCCGAAATCTGCCGAGCAGCTGCCCACCCACTTTCGATCATAGGGTATTTTCTAAAATTTCGTCTAGTTTTTTGAGTGCCGCAATGACGACCCTAAGTGCTCAACTAATCTAAATTTCTGCCTATCGCGCGCACTATCCATTCGACTTCTGCACGCAGTCGAGCATTGCTGTTCATATTCAAGCGCCCCGACATAAGGCGGCGATAGACCCGGCTAGGCATTTAGCTGGGCTTTGGGTGGTGGGGCAGCATGATGCTGCATCGATTAAGGAGAACCACCCATGACAAAGACCAAAAAGCTCCAGGTTAGCGAAACAATCATAGTCCCCTCAAAGCCTCAACAGATCTTGGATCTGCTGACCCGGGATTGCGGTGCCACGCTCGCACAACTCGCGACACTTGCAAACTGGCTGCCCCACTCCACACGGGCATATCTGACCGGCCTGAGGAAGAAGGGGCACGTTATCGATAGCGATAAGGTGGATGGCGTTCGCCGCTACCGCATAACATCGTCGCCCGAGGCGTAAGGCGGTGGTCATGACAAACAGTCTCGGTTGTGAACTGGGTCGCCTCTCCACCATGAAGCCTGCCGAACTGCGTTCTCGATGGCGCGAGGTCTATCGGAACGTGGCACCGGACATCGGACCCGATCTGCTGCGGCGCGGCATCGCCTATCGGTTGCAGGAACGCGGGCAGGGAACCCTGACCAGTTCCACACGTCGTAACATTGAACGCCAGATAAAGAGGCTGGGCAAGGATGATGGAGAAGCGATGATTGCGCCTTCCCTAAAGCCTGGAACCCGTCTGGTGCGCTCGTGGCGTGGAAAAATGCATCAGGTACTTGTTCTTGATGAAGGGTTTGAGTTCGACGGCAGGAGATATGCATCGCTCACCCAGATCGCAGGCGACATCACCGGCACACATTGGTCAGGGCCTCGGTTCTTTGGCCTAGTCACCAGGCGACGGAGAAGGGCAGTAGGGCCATGATATCACCTAACTGCAAGCGTTGTGCCATCTACACGCGCAAATCGACCGAGGAGGGGCTTGAGATGGACTTCAACAGCCTGGATGCGCAGCGCGAAGCATGTGCGGCTTATATATTGAGCCAGGCAGGCGAGGGATGGGAACAAGCTGGCGAGCTATACGATGACGGCGGTTGGTCAGGAGGTTCCATGATCCGTCCTGCACTTAAGCAACTGCTCGACGACATACAGGCAGGCAAGGTCGATATTGTCGTGGTCTATAAGGTTGACCGGCTGACCCGGTCACTTGCGGACTTTGCCAAGATCGTCGAGATCCTTGATGCAAAAGGCGCGTCGTTCGTGAGCGTTACACAGGCGTTCAACACCACGAACAGCATGGGTCGTTTGACGCTCAATGTATTGCTATCGTTCGCGCAGTTCGAACGCGAGGTCACAGGCGAACGTATCCGTGACAAGATAGCTGCATCCAAGCGTAAAGGCATGTGGATGGGAGGTACGGTCCCCCATGGCTATCGTGTGGAAGCACGCAAGTTACTTATCGAGCCTGAGGAAGCAGAAGACGTTCGTTATATCTTTAACCGCTATCTTGAGCTCAAATCCGTTCCGGCACTGGTAGATGACCTCGCACGACGCGGCATGCGCACCCGCACGCGCCATCGCAAGGCGGGTGGTACCATCGGCAATGTCTGCTTTGGAAAAGGACCACTGGGGTTCCTGCTCAAGAACCCCGTGTTCATAGGCAAGATCAAACATAAGGATGCCGTTTATGACGGTGAGCATGATCCGATAATCGATCACGACACCTTTGAACGCGTCCAGGCTACGCTTGCGGGTAACACTCGAGATAAGCTGATATCGAAGCATGCAAAGTCGCCAAGTCTTTTGGCAGGCCTTGTCACTGATCCGGATGGCAGGCCAATGTCGCCGTCACGCGGAAAGAAGGGATCGAAGCAATATTGCTATTATGTCACTCGGTCCAAAGTAGGCGAAGACCGCTCAACTATCTGCAGACTGCCAGCTGGCCCTCTCGATCAGATTGTCATAAAAACCTTGAAGACATATCTCAAAAAGCCCGCTGAACCCGATGCATCAACATGCAAGGTTGAATGGCAGGCCAATTGCCAAACCGAAGCTGCGTTAGCTGACAGCCTTGATCATATTACAACTAGCGAGTTGCGTGCGATATTGATTGACCGTCTTGTGAAGGTGAATGTTGCCGCCGACCGGATCGACGTTGTGATTGGGGATGAAGATGCAGTTACTATAACGACGCCTGCACAAATGGTTCGCCGAGGAAATGAGGTTCGGATTGTCCTGTCGCCTGATGGCGAATCCGCCAATGACAAAAATGCTGATGCTGCCCTCGTTCGCCTCGTGGTTCAGGGTTTTGCAGCAAGAGAGCATCTCCTAACCGGCGAAGAAATTCCAGCAGTATCACGTTATGAAAAGCGGCACTTGCATCGGCTTGCGAGGATGTCTTGGCTAGCACCGGACATCATAACCGCCATTCTGGATGGTCGGCAGCCGGCTCAACTGACTGCCCGGCACCTGATGCGCTGTGCAGATATCCCTATGGAATGGCAGCAGCAGCGGCACTTCCTCGGGTTTAGCTAGCACCGGCCAAAACAAAAGTGGTGCCACGAAATAGGGCCCCGGAGATATCCGGGGCTTTTTTGCGAGATCGCGCCACCACAAGGTGTCTCTCGCAGCAGATCTGCAAAATTAATGATCGCAAGTAACGGAAGTTAGGCGACAATTTCTGCTCTAAGCCAGAAGTCTGAAATCGCTGAAGATATTGGGGACTTCCTGGTGCCCATCAAAGGAACTGAGATGGCGACCTCATTTGTTGCAAGTCTATGATTCAATGCAATTAAACAATTTTTGGTAGTTTTTGAATTCTATTCAAAGCAAGGCTGACGTCCTTTAGCGGGCTGGAAATGAGACAACACAGTGTGCTTCCCGTCCCTGCCTTTAGGTTTATCCTGAAACCACTTTGGTGCCACGTTTTTAGGCCTCAGAGATAACCAACCAGAAAAAACTCAAATTGTCATAGGGACAGCGTCTCTGGGCTCCCTAATGTTGAAATTTTTACTGGTAACTCGCGGAATTTGCGCGACAAAACTAGCGTCTTTATATGGACCTAAGTATATGATATTAAAGGGAAAAATACCTGGTGCTGCTGGGGAGGATTGAACTCCCGACCTCGTCATTACCAATGACGCGCTCTACCACTGAGCTACAGCAGCATACACCGAAGGTGCGGCCCTATGCGAAGGGACGGGGCGGTTGTCAAGCGGCTTGCGCCTTTGCGGGCGATTTGGCATCGGGTGCGCGGGCAGGCAAAATGGATCGGAGAACGCAATTGGCAAAAGATGCGCAAGACAAAGAGCGGATTAAGGCCGAACGGTTGCGCGAGGCCCTGCGTGCCAATCTCCGCCGCCGCAAAGCGAAGCCGCAAAGTGCAGAACCGGATGCACCGAAGGATTAGCAGCCGAACGGCCCGTCGGGGACTATGGCAGCGGTGAAGGGGGCTTTCAGGAAAGAACGCCCGTTTTTCATCGGCGGAGCTCTTGGGTTGGGCTACGACAGTGCAGACGTTTGGTAAAATGCGATTGGACGGAATCGTCATCATCCATAAAATTCGGGCATTTGTGGCCAAAATCATCTTGGTACGCTTCATGAACGTAATCCCGCCGTTGCACCTTGCACGCGACTCGTGAATAGCACCGCAATGTTTTACCGACTTGCACGCCCCTTTTTGTTTCAGGCAGATGCCGAAACCGCCCACAACATGTCCCTTACGGCACTGAAAATGTTGCCCATCCCGTCTATGGGAACGCAGGGCGCGGCTTTGCAACAAAGCTTTGCCGGGTTGCACTTTGCAAATCCCGTTGGGTTGGCGCCGGGCTATGACAAAAACGCCGAAGTACCCGTTGAGATCATGCGCCTTGGCTTTGGGTTTACCGAGGTCGGCACGTTAACGCCGTTGCCGCAGGCGGGTAACCCAAAACCCCGCTTGTTCCGGTTGGTCGAGGACGCAGCGGTGATCAACCGCATGGGCTTCAACAACGAAGGACAGGCGGCGGCTATCGCGCGGCTGCAGAATATTCCGGACACGGCATTGGCGGGGCCGCTGGGCATCAATATCGGCGCCAATAAGGACAGCGCGGACCGCATTGCTGATTATGTCATCGGCGTGCGTAATATGGAGCCTTTGGCCGATTATCTGACGGTCAACATTAGCTCGCCCAATACGCAAGGGCTACGTGCGCTGCAGGACAAGGCTGCGTTGGATGACCTGTTGGCGCAGGTTATGGCCGCGCGGTCGCGGGCAACGCCGGTCTTCCTGAAAGTTGCGCCCGATCTGCAGCCCGCCGACATTGACGATATTGTCAGCGTGGCGATGGCGCGCGGTGTTGCGGCTTTGATCGTATCGAACACCACCATTTCGCGGCCAGACCTGCAATCGAAACATGCAGGTGAAACCGGTGGCTTGTCAGGTGCGCCGCTGCGAGATCTTGCGCAGCAACGCCTCATCGATTTTCGCAAGGCAAGTGGCGGCAAGCTGGGCTTGATTGGCGTCGGTGGCATTGCCTCTGCCGAAGATGCGTATGCGCGCATCCGTGCGGGCGCATCTTTGGTGCAGATTTACAGTGCGCTTGTGTATCATGGCCCCGGACTGGCGCTTAAAATCAGCCGGCAACTGCTTAAACTTTTGCAGCGCGACGGGTTTGCCAATATCTCGGACGCCGTGGGGACTGACGCGTAAATCCGGGCTTGGCATTGCCGTGTGAAGCGGGCTAGGTATCGGGCATGAAAAAATTGTCCTTCGCGATCAGCGCACTCATCCTTGCCGCTCAACCGGTTGTTGCCGAAAATGTCGGTGTCGCATCATCGGCCGACCCCCGTGTTACCGAAGCGGGGATGGAAATGTTGCGTCAGGGTGGTTCCGCTGCTGATGCGGCGATGGCCATGATGTTGGCGCTGACCGTCGTTGAACCGCAATCCAGCGGCATTGGGGGCGGCGGCTTCCTTTTGTATCAGGACAGCGCAAAGGGCGTGCTTTCAACCATCAACGGGCGCGAGACGGCGCCAGCCGCGGCGACACCCGATCGGTTTGTCGGACCATACGGTAAAGCGCTCGGTTTCTTGGAGGCTTTTCAGGGCGGGCGTTCCGTGGGCGTTCCCGGCAATATCCAGCTTATGGCGGAAACCCACCGCAAATGGGGCAAGCTGTCTTGGGCGACGATTTTCAAGCCCGCCATTCGCCTTGCCGACAAAGGGTTCGTCGTCAACAAGACGCTTGAATCGCGGCTGAAAGGTATTCAGCCACTTTGGTCTAACTTTGACGCTGCGCGCGCGATTTATTGGCGGAATGGCGCGCCTGTTACCGCAGGGATGACGCTTAAGAATCCCGAACTTGCCACGACCATGAAGTTGCTGGCGGAAAAGGGACCCGATGCATTTTACACCGGCCCCATCGCCAACAAGATTGTAAGTGCGGTCACGACGAGCAAGCTTAGCCCCGGCGACATGACCATGACGGACCTTGCGCAATATCGCGCAAAGGAACAGCAGGCTGTTTGCGCGCCGTACCGCGTCTATGTGGTGTGCGGCATGGCCCCGCCTTCATCAGGCGCGACGACGGTGTTGCAAATATTGGGCACATTGCAACGTTTTGACTTGGCAGCATCCGGCAAAAACAGCCCCAAAAGCTGGTATTTAATTGGTCAGGCGATGCAGCTGGCTTATGCCGACCGCGAAAAATATCTGGCGGATGATGCGTTTGTGAATGTGCCGGTCGCTGGCCTTTTGAACCCCGAATATATCAAAGAGCGTTCCGCGCTTATTGACCCTGAAAAGGCGCGCACGGACTATCCGGCCGGGAACCCGCCCGGCGCGATGCCGCGCACGGCGGCCATTTCCAGTGAAGTGGCAGGAACAACGCATTTCACCGCAGTCGACCGCAGCGGCAATATCGCCAATATGACGTCGACGATTGAGGGGCCATTTGGCAGCCAGCTGGTCGCGGGCGGCTTTTTCTTGAACAACGAATTGACGGACTTCACCTTTTCACCCGAAAAGAACGGTGCACCGGTCGCCAACCGCGTGATGGGCGGAAAGCGGCCATTGTCGTCCATGGCCCCTACGATTGTGTTTGATCGCGATGGCCGGGCGGTTCTGGCGCTTGGTTCGGCCGGCGGAAAACGCATCATCATGCATGTGACCAAGACGCTAATCGGTGTAATCGATTTCGGCCTTCCGCTCGATCAAGCGATTGCGCTGCCAAATATCTATTTTGGCGGTGGCGGTCTTGAGGTCGAACAAAATACTATGCTTTCGGCGATGTCTGATGGCCTCAGCAAATTTGGACAAACGGTTCGCCCTGTCGATCTGGGTTCAAAAGTTAACGGCGCGCAGCTTGTAGGCAATAGCTGGACAGGGGCATCCGATCCACGCAGCGAGGGGACATCGTCCACCATCGACGCCAAGGGCAAAGTGAAAGTAACCGTGCCGAGATCGGTGGACGAAGCACCAACGGAGGATGTCGGTTAACACGATAGGCACGTTGCGCCCAACGCATTGGCACGCTAGCGTAAATTTCAGTGTCCCATAATGGACCGCAAAATGTTCCTTAGGAGAGAATAGTGGCTGCCGAGCAATTCGACGATTTTGACAGCTTCCCCAACCTCGTCACCATGTTTTTTGCACGTGCGCGGCATCGCGGTGACGCGCCGTTTTTGTGGGCAAAGCATGATGGTAGGTGGCAATCCTTAAGCTGGGCTGAGGTCGCGCGTCAGGTTGCGGGCTTCGCCAAATCGCTGCGCCAGCTTGGGCTGGAAAAGGGCGACCGGGTCATGCTCGTTTCGGAAAATCGGCCCGAATGGTGCATCGCCGATTTGGGCATCATGGCGGCTGGATGCGTGACCGTGCCGACTTACGTCACCAATACCGAACGCGACCATCAGCATATTCTCGACGACAGCGCCGCCCGCGCGGTGATTGTTTCGACTGCAAAGTTGGCAAAGACATTGATGCCGGCGGCGTTGCGGTCTTCGCAAGCGGAATTCATCATCGCTATGGAGTCGCAGCCAGCGGTGCAGCATGGCCAGTTGTCGATGCACCAGTGGTCTGAGATGGTTCAAGGCAATGATGCCGACATACGGGCTGCTGAGGCGGCTATGGCGGCAGTGACCCGCGACGATTTGGCGTGCATCATCTACACCAGCGGCACCGGCGGTGCGCCGCGTGGTGTGATGCAGCATCATGGCGCGATATTGCATAATGTCGATGGCGCCGCTGAGGTGCTGCGCGAGGATTTTGGGCTGGATGAAGAAGAAGTCTTCCTGTCATTTTTGCCGCTCTCGCACGCCTACGAACATAGCGGTGGGCAATTCCTTCCCATCAGTGTCGGCGCGCAAATCTATTATGCGGAGGGGCTGGAAAAGCTCGCATCCAATATCGAGGAAACACGGCCAACCGTCATGGTGGTCGTTCCCCGATTGTTTGAAGTCCTGCGCCAAAGAATGATCAAGGCCGTCGAGAAGCAGGGTAAGTTTCCAAATTACTTGCTCAATAAAGCCCTGACCATTGGCGAGCGCGACTATTCGGGGCGCAAGCGGCTTTCCGATGCACCGATGCGGTTGATTTTATCGCGGACGATTAAGCCCAAAATCCAGGGACGCTTTGGCGGCCGGATGAAGGCGATGGTATCGGGCGGTGCGCCGCTCAATCCCGACATTGGCGTGTTTTTCCAATCCTTGGGCATCACCTTGCTGCAAGGGTACGGACAGACCGAGTCTGGCCCCGTTATCAGCTGCAACCGGCCCAGAGCGGGTATCAAGATGGATACCGTTGGCCCGCCGCTGAAGAATACTGGGGTCAAGATTGCCGAAGATGGCGAGATCCTTGTCCGTGGTCCTTTGGTGATGAAGGGCTATTGGCGGAACAAGGCGGAGACCGACCGGGTCATCAAGGATGGTTGGCTGCACACCGGCGACATCGGCCATATCGATGATCGCGGACGTATTGCCATCACTGACCGCAAAAAAGACCTGATCGTCAACGACAAGGGCGACAACATCGCGCCGCAAAAGATTGAGGGCATGCTCACGCTGCAGCCCGAAATTTTGCAGGCGATGGTTTCAGGTGACAAGCGGCCTTACATCGTTGGCCTTATCGTTCCAGATCCCGAATGGGCGCTGGAATGGGCGCGTGCGCAAGATATGAAATATGATTTCAATGCCTTGCAGGGCAATCCGCAGTTTCGTGCTGCGGTTCGTGCCGCCGTCGACCGGGTCAATGCGGATGTGTCGGTAACCGAAAAGGTCCGCCAGTTTGAATTTGCCGATGAGCCTTTCACAATCGAAAATGGCGAAATGACGCCGAGCATGAAAATTCGGCGCCATGTCATCCGCGAACGTTACGCAGCGCGCGTCAATGGCCTTTACAAGGACTAACGCGTCGCGACGTTTTGTCGGTTTGCTTATTTCGCGTCCAACCATGCACTGACCTCGGACCGGATCCGGGGTTGGGTTTTGATGCGCGTTTCTATGGACCGGATTTTCATATGACTGCTCCCCGGTGGGGCGCTACACATTTTGCGCCCAGATAAGAAATTCGACATTGCCTTGCGGCCCTGTGATCGGGCTGGTGGTCAAACCGCGTATCGTCCAGTTTTTTTCGACCAACCACTGCTGTACCTCGTTGCAAACGCGTTCATGGACTTCGGGGTCCCGCACCACGCCGCCTTTGCCAACTTCTTCGCGGCCAGCCTCAAACTGTGGTTTGATAAGTGCGATCAATTGCGCGCCGCTTTTGGCAAAGGTCAAAGGCCGCTCAAGCACTTTGGCGAGGCCAATGAAGCTTGCGTCACAGACGATGAGGTCAACGGGCTCGGTAATATGCACGTCGGTCAATATCCGCGCGCTTGTCTGTTCATGAACCACCACGCGGGGGTCTTGCCGCAGTTTCCACGCAAGCTGGTTCGTGCCACTATCGACGGCGTACACCCGCGTTGCCCCTTGCGTCAGCATAACGTCGGTAAAGCCGCCCGTTGACGAACCCACATCAATGGCCACCATGCGGGTTACATCGATAGCAAATTCATCAAGGGCATGGGCAAGTTTAATGCCGCCGCGCGAGACCCAGGGGTGGTCGCTGCCCTTCACACTGATTTCGGTATCTTCGGCGATTTGCTGCCCTGGCTTTAGTGCCTTGGCATCACCGATATAGACATGGCCCGCCATGACCAATGCCTGCGCACGCGTTTTGCTTTCGGCAAGGCCGCGATCAACGATCAATTGGTCTAGTCGTGTTTTTTTGGTCGCCATGTCGCAACGCGCTAGCGGAGCAGATGCGATTTGGCCATAAGACAAAGTCATGCAAACCCGTAACCTGACCCTCATTGCAATGTTGCTGCTCGCATCCTGCGTTGCGCCACCACCACCGCCAGCCCAAAGGGCCGCGCCCGTGCCTCCACCGGTCGCCGCCACGCCTGCACCAACGCCGCGTCTATCGGCGGATTGGAATGACTGGCCGTTTGCCGTGGGTGATTGGGTATATCGGCGCGATGTTCGCGGATCGACTGCTTCATTTGGACCGACTGGCCAAAATGCAGTCGTCAGCCTGCGCTGCGACCTGCAAAATCGGCGCATATATGTGTCGCGTGAAGCGACTGCGCCGGGGCAACGCATCGTCATACGGACATCTTCGTCCATGAAGGAATTTGCGGCAAAGCCGACCGGCGGAACGCCCGCCTATCTGGCCAGTGAAATCATGCCGATGGATGCTATATTGGATGCGATGGCGTTCAGCCGCGGACGGATATTATTGGAAACGGACGGACATCCGCCCATCATTTTGCCGGCATGGGCAGAGATTGCACGCATTGTCGAAGATTGCCGCAATTAGCATTTTGACCATGTCGCATATCGCGGCGCAGAACCCCAATATTTGCCCGAAAAAAAATTTAATACAAGACTTGTTTAAGTCACCCGTTTGATTCAACTTCGGTCCTGCGGAGGGCAGATATATGTTTGAAGCAAGCAATTTCCATTCAACGAAAGGAGGTGATCCGATGTCTCATGGTTCAGTTAAGAGGTCGGGGAATTCCGTTCGGGAGATCGGCCGCCGATAACATCGGCGATGCCGGTCACGGCATGAAAGCAACTTCCGGCAGCGGCACATCCGACCGCTGACCCATGTTTAAGGGCCGTTGGATCATTCCAGCGGCCCTTTTCTGTTTCGCAATCTTGTCAGCGCGCAACATCTTTTTGTCGAACAATAGTGGCAAACGGCGTTTGAATGCTTACATCAGAACAAAGATCAAAAGGGGCATCACATTATGCAGTTTCTGCGCGTCAGCTGGAAAATATTGGTTGGGTTTAAGGACCTGCTGGTGCTCTTTTTCCTGTTGTTCTTCTTCCTCGCGATATTCGCGCTTCTGAACGCCAGCCCCAATCCGGCGGTCGTACGCGATGGTGCATTGTTGCTGAAACTCGATGGTGTTATTTCCGAACAGCCTGCAGAAGTTGACCCGCTTACAGCGCTCACGTCCTCAGCCATGCCAACCGGTGAAATCCGGCAACGCGATGTCGTTCGCGCGCTAAAGCTGGCGGAAAAAGATGCGCGGGTAAAACTGGTCGTGGTCGACATGGAACGGTTCATGGGCGGCGGACAGGCGAGCCTTGCGGCAATCGGCAACAGCCTTGAGGCGGTGAAAAAGGCGGGCAAGCCTGTCTATGCCTTCGCCACGGCCTATACGGACGACAGCTATCAACTGGCGGCCCATGCCACGCAAATCTGGATGGACCCATTGGGCGGCGCAATGATTACGGGACCCGGCGGATCACAGCCATATTATAAGGGCTTGCTCGACCAGCTTGGTGTGAAGGCCAACATATACCGTGTCGGAACCTTCAAGAGCGCCGTTGAACCCTATATGCGCACCGAGCAGTCCCCTGAATCCAAAATGGCGATCAAGGGCGTATATGATGAAGTTTGGAGCCAGTGGAAAGCGGGCGTAGCAAAGGCGCGCCCCCAAGCACAGCTGGACCGTATGTTGACCGACCCGGCCGGTGCGGTGGAGTCCGTCAAAGGCGATCTGGGGCAATTGGCGCTGTCGTCGCGTCTGGTCGACAAGCTGGGTGACCGTATCGCATTCGGCAAATTCATCGCCGGCAAGGTTGGCGCGGATGACAAGAAAACGACCGGCGGCTTTGCCCACACACCGATGGACGCGTTACTTGCGAGCTATGGTCCCGCAACCGCGGGTGCGCAGATTGGCGTTGTGACCATTGCGGGTACCATCGTTGACGGAGAGGGTGGTCCCGGAACCGCAGCGGGCGACACCGTCAGCGGTCTCATTTACGATGCGCTCGACAATAAGGATTTGAAAGCTTTGGTGGTCCGCGTGGACTCGCCGGGCGGCTCCGTCACGGCGTCTGAAAAAATCCGTCTGGCGATTGAAGCGGCGAAGGCAAAAAAGATTCCGGTCATCGTTTCGATGGCGAACTTGGCCGCAAGCGGCGGTTATTGGATATCGCTTCCCGCCGATGTTATTTTTGCCGATCCTGCCACGATTACCGGATCCATTGGTATTTTCGGCGTCATTCCAAGTGCGGAGGCTGGCCTTGCGAAAATCGGCGTGAATGCAGACGGCGTGAAGACAACGCCATTGTCCGGCGAACCGGATATCTTGAATGGCTTCAGCCCCGAATTTGACCGCGTGGCCCAAAGCGCCATTGAGAATGGCTATCGCCAGTTCCTGACGCGCGTCGCAACGGCGCGCAAGAAAACGCCCGAACAAGTCGATGCCATCGCGCAGGGGCGTGTGTGGGCAGGTGGCACGGCCCGCAAGCTTGGCCTTGTCGACAGGACCGGTGGTATGCATGATGCGCTCGCGGAAGCCGTAAAGCGTGCCGGATTGAAACCCGATGGATGGCATGCCGAATATATCGAACCGCCAACGAGCTTCGCAGGCACGCTCATCAGTGGCCTGATGCCAAAGCGGGCGCAGGCTGCGGCACCGATGGATATTTTTGCGCAAGCATCGTGGCAGCAGCAGTTGCTGTTCCAGCGGATTTCGGCTGATCTGAACATGCTCACCGGCGTGCGTGGCGCGCAGGCCAAATGTCTTGAATGTGTGGATTTTGGTGCACCCGCGACGGCAAAGGCCGATACCGGTTGGTTCGCGATGTTGATGAAGGCTTTAAGCTAAAAATGTGTCATCCCGAACTGATGTCCGGGATGACAAATATCAGTTGGGTTGTTTACGCCTTCACCGCGCAAATAAGGCCGGACGAGCTTACGACGCCCAGTATTTCGGGGTCTTGCAGCGAACGTGTGCGCTTCAGAAAGTCCTCGACTGTAATCTTGCGCATGTCCTGACCGCGCAGCTTTTTAAGGCTGCTCAGTTTGTTCAGTTGCACAAGTGAAAGCCGGTCGACCATCCGGTCAGCCATACAGGCTGCAATCGGTTTGGGCAGACCGGCATCCATCAGCGCGGTTTTTACGCGTGCTTCAGGGGTGGCACATGCCGAGAGCGCTAGTGCAACCAATGTGACTAGCGCTGTCCGATTCATACACCATGTTCCTTCGCACGTTCGACGCATTCCATGATAATGCGCTTGGCGTCGTTTTCATCACCCCAGCCATTCAACTTGGCCCATTTGCCGGGCTCCAGGTCTTTATAATGGGTGAAGAAATGTTCGATCTGTTGAAGGACGATTGGTGGCATATCCTTATAGGTCACAACGTCCGAATAATAAGGGAAGGTCTTGTTGACCGGCACGCAGAGCAATTTCTCGTCACCGCCAGCATCATCTTCCATCATCAACACGCCAATCGGGCGGCATTTGACGACCGCACCGGCAACGATAGGCGAGCGCGCGACGACGAGCGCGTCCAACGGGTCGCCATCTTCACCCAATGTATGCGGAACAAAGCCATAATTGGCGGGGTAACGCATGGGCGTGTGCAGGAAACGGTCTACGAAAAGAGCGCCAGAAGCCTTGTCGAATTCATACTTTACAGGTTCACCGCCAATGGGAACCTCGATCAGCACGTTCAGGCTTTCAGGCACATTGTCGCCTGCTGGAATCAAATCAATACGCATGGGAGAATGCTTTCAAATGGTTTTAGTTGGTCCGCCGCGGACTGAGCAAACGATCGATCGCCGTTTCGCCCTTGCCCGTGGTTTCGAGGTGCGGATAGCGCAAGCCGCCCGAATAGGCGATGTCTATTTGCTCAAAACGTTTGTTGCGTTCCAATATAAGGCGCACGGGCTTTTCCCCACCCTTTGCAGCCTTGATTGCGGCACTCAGGCCGTCTTTGGAGTAAGCATAGCCATCGACCGCAATGATTTTGGTGCCGTTGACAATATTGGCCTTAAAAGCAGGGCCGTTCCATAATACCGATGTGACACGACCTTCTTTGTCCAACGTCAGCCCCAGCGAGTGGGTGAGGTTGAAGTTGTTGCCTTCCTTCATCAGCTCTTTGTCGAAGATGTTTGGCTCTTCTTTCCAGACAAGTTTGTACCCGCCCAATTCAAAACCGTTCAACGGTGCGGGCTGACCCGGTTGACGCAGTTTGGTATCTAGAAACTTCGCCCAATCATAAGGCTGCACAGCATTCAGCGTGCGGACAATCTCGTCAAAATTATAAGTGAGCACGCCCCAATTGGCGTTGCGCACGCCAAAAAAGGCTTTGGCGAAATCATCGAGCGATTTCTTACCCTTTGAAAGCGTGCGGATGGTCATGTCCGCGTCGAGCCAGATGAGCGAGCCTTCATTATAATAATCTTCGCCGCGTGCGTGGCTTGCGAATGGCTTGGCTTTGCGTGCGCCAAAAATGGGATCATGCGTGGTATCTTCCACCGAACGCCACGTGCGGCCTGGCTGTTCTGCGTAAAAGCCCGCATATTTGGCCCATTCGCCCATCACCATTTCTTTGGATTGCAGGCCCGAGCGCGCACCAAGGACGAGATCCCAATAGCTGGTCTGCCCTTCATAGACCCACAACAAATTGTCGCGCATCGGGGTGGAATAATCGGGCGTCCACATCGTATCGGGACGGCGGAACTTGCCGTTCCAGCTGTGCGTGAATTCGTGCGGCAACAGGCCGCGTTCGGACATATTGTCATCCCATTCGATGAAATAGTCGGTCTCGCGCGTATTTTCCGAGCTGCGATGATGTTCAAGCCCAATGCCGCCAAGCTCTTCGGTCAGGCCAAGCAGAAATTCGTAGCGATCAAAATGCTTTGATCCAAAAAGCAGGAGCGATTCATCCACCAATGCGCGATGTGCAGCGATGTGTTCGGGCTTGGCGGCCAGATATTTGGGGTCGTCCGCCCACACGTTCAGCGTGACATTGTTGCCCAGGTCCCATTTTTTATAATGTGGCCCCGCGAACATCGGGCTGTCGACAAGGGTTTCAAAACTCGTCACGCCATAATCGATGCGGTTGCCGGTAATCTTTGGGCCATCAAGCGCGGCCACGCCCGTCCAGCCTTCGGGCAATGTAATCGACGGCTTTACCTGAATAGCGCGGGTAAAATGTCCTGCGGGGTACAAGGCCACCTGTTCCCATTGGACGTTCATCATATTGGGCGTGACGTTGATGCGGCCTTCACTTTCGCGGACGGGCGCTGTGAATTGGAATTCTAAATCGACGGACGATGTTTCGGCAGGCACATCGACATGAAAAGCGTACACCTGAACCGGGTCGCGGGTCCAACGCAGCGTCTTCCCGCCCGCGCGGATCATCAGCCCCGTCATTTCGGCCAGTGCACCGCGTGGACCATGCTTGCCGGGCAACCATTGCGGGTAAAGCAGGATGAGCGGCTTGCCTTTTTCTACAGGAATGACCTGACGCACTTGGAAAATAGCGCGATCAATATCGGTTGCGTCCACAGACAGGATCATCGGTTCCGACAAGGGGCGATCTTGCGGCTCAGGGATGTTTGAGACGATAGGCACCGGCTGCGGCGCACTGTTTTGCGCAGAGGCTGCAGAAATGAGGCTAGCGGAAAGGGCGAATGCGGCGATAGCGCGCGACAATATGCGTGGATTCATGGGCCAGACTTTTGGCGAAAGCCGATTGGCGCGTCCAGCCCTATTCCACTAACAACAATTAGCCGCTAGGGCGCTTTAATATGGCAAAGATACAGACACCCCAAGCCGTTCGCGGTACTCAGGACATGTTCGGCGAGACAGAAGAACGTTTTGCGCATGTCGTCGCAACATTTGAGCGCGTGCGCAGGCTTTATGGATTTAAGGGGCTGCAACTGCCCGTCATTGAGCCAACGGCGGTTTTCTCGCGCAGCTTGGGTGAGGCGACCGATGTCGTATCCAAGGAAATGTACAGCTTCGAAGATCGCGGCGGGGATTCAATCACGCTGCGTCCCGAATTTACGGCGGGCATTGCGCGCGCGTATCTCACCAATGGCTGGCAGCAATTTGCGCCGATGAAGCTGTCGGTGCACGGCCCATTGTTCCGTTACGAACGCCCGCAAAAGGGCCGCTATCGTCAATTTCACCAGATTGACGCGGAGATTATCGGCGCAGCAGAGCCTGCCGCCGATGTTGAACTGCTGGTGATGGCGGACCAATTGCTGAAGGAATTGGGCATAAATGACGGCGTGACGTTGCAGCTCAATACATTGGGCGACACGCCAAGCCGCGACGCGTGGCGGGCGGCATTGGTCGGCTATTTCAACGATCACAAGGGGGCGCTTTCCGAAGACAGCCTATCGCGGCTGGAGAAAAATCCGCTGCGTATTCTGGATAGCAAAGACCCCAAAGACCGCCCGATTGCCGACGCTGCGCCGGTGATCGACGATTATCTGTCTGGCGAAGCACAGGATTTCTTCGGCGCGGTCACAGTAGGCCTTGATGCCGCTGGTGTGGCTTGGACACGCAATGCCGCGCTGGTGCGCGGCCTCGATTATTATCGCCACACTGCGTTTGAATTTGTGACCGACCGGCTCGGTGCGCAGGGCACTGTTCTGGGTGGTGGACGCTATGATGGTCTAATCGAGAACCTGGGCGGACCAGCGACGCCAGCGGTTGGCTGGGCGGCGGGCATTGAGCGGTTGGGCATGTTGATTGACGCCGTGCCAACACAGCAGATCGAAGCCATGATTGTTTTGGAGAATGACGCGGGTCTTGGGCATGCCTTCGCGCTTTTGCGTCAGCTGCGCCAAGCCGGAATTTCGGCCGACATGATTGCAACTGGTTCTCCGAAAAAGCGCTATGATAAGGCCGTCAAGCAAAGCCCGGCGGCTATCCTGCGCGTCAATGAGGATGGGTATTACGGGATGTCCGGTGACGATAACAATGACCGGCTTAAGAGCGTTCTTCAGTCGCTCGCATGACCAAAATCTCCCCGCAACGTATCGCACTTATTGAATCGCGCTTTTCCGAGCTTGAGGCGCGGATGGCGTCGGGGCAGTTGGAGGGCGATGCCTTTGTCACGGCGTCCAAGGAATATTCGGAGCTTGAACCGGTGGCCAAGGCGGCTGCCAATGTCCGGCGACTGCGTAAGGAAATCGAAACCTTGCAGCATATGTCTAAGGATTCCTCCGACCCCGACCTGCACGAAATGGCGATTGAGGAACTGGAGGATGTCAGCCATCAGTTGAGCGAAGCTGAAACCGCTTTGGCCATTTCGCTCTTGCCGAAAGATGCCGCCGATGACCGGCCCGCCATGCTCGAAATCCGGGCTGGCACGGGCGGTGATGAAGCGGCGTTGTTTGCCGGTGACCTGTACCGCATGTACGAACGCTACGCCGCGGGGCAGGGGTGGAAGATCGAACCTATTTCCATCAGCGCGTCCGATGTGGGCGGGTTCAAGGAAGTGGTTGTCGCGATCAAGGGCAATGGCGTTTTCGCAAAGCTAAAATATGAAAGCGGTGTCCACCGTGTGCAGCGCGTGCCCGTCACCGAAAGCGGCGGCCGCATTCACACCAGCGCAGCGACCGTCGCGGTGCTGCCGGAGCCGACCGAAGTCGATATCCAGATCGAGGCGCGCGACCTGAAAATCGACG
Source organism: Sphingorhabdus sp. (assembly GCF_044354325.1). GTDB lineage: Bacteria > Pseudomonadota > Alphaproteobacteria > Sphingomonadales > Sphingomonadaceae > Sphingorhabdus_B. Next base: position 32,169 of record NZ_JBILAF010000002.1, read on the forward strand.
TGTACCGTGCGTCGGGTGCGGGCGGACAGCACGTCAACACCACGGACTCGGCCGTGCGCATTACCCACTTGCCAACAGGCATTGTGGTGACCTGCCAAGACGGACGCAGCCAGCACAAGAACAAAGAACAAGCCATGCAAGTGCTGCGTGCGCGCATGTACGAAAAAGAGCGCGAGGAAGCCCAAGGCGCGGAGGCCGAGGCCCGCAAAGCGATGGTTGGCTCAGGCGACCGTTCGGAACGCATCCGCACCTATAATTTCCCGCAAGGCCGCGTCACCGACCACCGGATCAACCTGACGCTGCATAAGCTTCCGGAGATATTGGAAGGCGGTGGCCTTGGTGAATTGGTCGCGGCGCTGATTGCCGAAGATCAGGCCGAACGCATGGCGGGTCTGTCGGATTAAGCCTCTCACGTCATCCTGAACTTGTTTCAGGATAACGCACCGCCGTGGCCTGTTATCCTGAAACAAGTTCAGGATGACGGGGGGTAAGAATATGGGTCAGTCGATCACCAACCGCCCATGGTCCAATTTCGGCAAGACATACCGTGCAAACATGTCGCATTCGTTGATGTGCGGGTAACCCGACAAAATGAAGGCTTCGATGCCGACCGCACGATATGCCTCGATTTTGGCGAGCACTTGGTCCGGGTCGCCAACGATCGCAGCGCCGCAGCCTGAACGTGCACGGCCAATTCCGGTCCACAGATTGTCTTCCAGATATCCGTCGTTCGCTTCCGATTGCGCGCGCAATTCGGCCTGATGCGCAACACCGAAGGTTTGCGTATCCAATGATTTGTTGCGGATTGCGTCGCCCTGCTGCGCATCCAGCTTGGACAAGAGGCGGTTCGCATAGGCCCGGGCTTCCGCTTCGGTTTCACGCACGATCACATGCGCGCGGAAGCCATATTTCAACGTCCGTCCAAATTTTGCCGCGCGCGCGGTCATGTCTTCGACAAGATCCTTTGCGCCCTGAACCGTTTCTGGCCACATCAAATATACATCGCAACCTTCGGCAGCAGCGTCTTTAGCCGCGGGCGAGAGACCGCCGAAATATAACGGCGGGCATTTGCCGCTGACGGTCTTCATACGTGGCGGATCGAGATCGATTTTATAATGCTCGCCATCGATCGACAGATGTTCGCCGTTCAACAATGTCTTGAGGATCTGCATCGCTTCGACCGTCCGGCGATAGCGCGGTTCGCTGTCCATCTTGTCACCCGGCAAGTCAGACGAGATGATGTTGATGTTCAAACGCCCACCCGAAATCTGGTCTAGCGTGGCAATCTGTCGCGCCAATTGCGGGGGCCAGCTTTCGCCAATACGCACCGCCATCAGCAATTTGATACGCGTGGTCAGCGTCGCAATCGCGCTCGCAAACGCTGTGGTATCCAACCCAAGCGTGTAGCCCGAGGGCAGCAATATATTGTCGAACCCGCCCTTTTCAGCAGCAAGCACGATATTGCGGCAATGCTCCCAACTCGACGCGAGCATGGGGTCGGGTTGCCCAAGAAATTCGTAATCATCGTCGCATAATGCGGAGAACCAGCTGACTTCGATCGGGTTTTTCATGGCAGGGGAACTCCTCGCGCGGCGACCAACACGTTGTACCAATCAGCGCGGGTCCATTTGATTTTCAAGGCATCGGCAGCCTCAATGATGCGTGCCGGGTTTTGCGATCCAACAATCGGGATTGGGCGGGCAGGGTGCGCCATAATCCAGCTATAGGCCGCTGCGGTGCGCGAAACGCCATGCGCGGCTGCAACGTCCGACAAGGCTGCCGCTACATTTTGTTCGCGCGTGTTGCCTGGATCACCGATCCGTCCGCCGCCAAGTGGTGACCATGCCAACACGGCCAAATCCATGGCGATGGCTTGATCAAGCTCACCATTTTCGATGGTATCGATCCGCAATGGGGAAAGCTCCGGCTGCGTCGAGACAATCGGAACGCTGCTGAACTGTGCCAGCGTCGTTATTTGCGCGGGCGTGAAGTTTGACACACCAAAAGCGCGGATTTTTCCGGCTTTGTGCGCGGCTTCGATGGTGCGTGCGATTTCTTGCGGGTGGGTAAGGATATCGGGACGGTGGATTTGCCACAGGTCGACATATTCAGTGCCCAAACGCGACAGGCTGTCGTCAATCGCCTTGGTCAGATATTCCGCGCTGCTGTCATATGGCGTCGGCGGGGTAATTCCGCCCTTGGTAGCCAGCACCATCCGGTCACGATATTCGGGTGCCTCGGCAAAGACGCGGCCAAGCAGCTCTTCTGCCTTGCCAAAGCCTTGTTCGCCAAAGCCATAAATGTCCGCCGTATCGAAAAGGGTGATGCCTGCTTCGAACGCCGCATCAATGGCTGCGCGGGCTGCGGAGATTTCAAGACCCGCAAAGCGCCACATGCCCCAGGCAATCGATGAAATTTCAATGCCGCTTTTGCCCAAAAGGCGCGTCGACGGAGGTGTTGGAAGGGTCATGTGTTTTTGCTCTTTTTTATGGAAGGTGAATAAGGTGGGGCAACCGACTCGCGGCTGATCAGTTCGTGTGGAAGACGGCGATGCTCAATACCGCCCTCGCCAAATAATAGGTCGGCCGCCGTCGACGCCAGATCGCGTACAGGCTGGCGCACGGTGGTTAAGGGCGGCCAAACAACGCGGGCAAGCGTGGTGTCGTCGAACCCGGCGACAGACAATTGTTCAGGCACCTGAATGCCGCGGCGATGGGCGACGGCAAGGACACCCGAGGCCATGTCATCATTTGAAGCAAAGACCGCTGTGGGCGGATATTTAAGCGATAGAAACTGCTCTGTTGCCGCAACGCCGCTTTCAAAATCAAAATGACCCTCGGCGATCAAGTCGGGATCCACCGATATGCCAACACGGCTAAGCGCGCGTTCATATCCGGCCTGACGTTCGGCACTGGCCATATGGTTCGCATGACCCTTGATAAAGGCAATCCGACGGTGACCAATGTTGATGAGGTGCGTCGTCATGTCGTCCGCGGCCTGCATATCATCCATGAATACCGAGCTGGTAAGCGCATGGTTGGTGCCGGGTGAAATGCGCACGAAGGGAATGTTCATCGCTTCAAGAACGTTCAGCACGGGGCCGCAATCGGTGACGGGTGAAGACAATATCGCGCCATCAACATGCGTCTGCCGGACCATGCCGCGCACCTGCTCGCCCACAGCGGGGTCGGACACATCGACGGGCTGGGCAATCAGGCGCATGCCTTCTTCATGGCATCGGTCCCAGCAGCCCTGCATGATCTGGTGCATATAATAAGGGCTGTGATTGTCATAAATCAGCGCAATTTGGCCCGACTTCGTGCCCGCCAATATGCGCGCTGCGATGCTGGGCGAAAACCGCAGTTCCGCCATCGCGGCGTCGACCTTCGCTTTGGTTTCTGCACTGACATAAGGGTGATTGTTGAGCACGCGGCTGACGGTTTTGACGGCCACACCGGCAAGCTTTGCGACATCACGGATATTGGATCGGCTGTTCATGACCTGAATTCCTGTGTGATCGCGCCGAACAGCGATGCGTGCACGCTGTCCTTGCGGGTGAACACAGGCGGCTGCCCATGCGGAGCCGCGATGTCATATATGCCTTTGGCGTACACATCGCCGGACCAAAGATGGATCCAATCCCCATCTGGCAAAGTCACGTTGCGGCTGCTTGCACCCTCGTTGACCACAGGTGCGACGATCATGTCTGCGCCATAAAGATATTGGTCCTGAATGTCGTAATAGGCCGCATCGTCATAGTGCAGGAACAACGGACGCTGAAGCGGCAGGCCGGTCGCCACAGCCTCGTCGGACAAGGCGCGGACATATGGTGCAAGGCGGGCATGCACTTGGCTCATGCGGGCAAAATGGGTGAGTATTTCGGCGCTGCTATCGAGTTGCAGATTGTCTGCAGGACGATTGCCCTCATGACTGCGCATGACGGGTGCAAAGGCCGCCAAGTCGATCCAACGGTGCATCAATTCTGCGGTCCGGACCACGCCATGCAGGCTGGTATATCCGCCGAGGTCGCTGTGGTGGTACGCGTTGCCCAACAATCCGGACGATAATGCCGCCGTGATGACCGTGTTGATCCCGTCGTGGCGGGTGAAGTCGACGCATTGGTCGCCTGCCCACAATAATGGACAATGCGCCTGCACGCCCGAAAAACCGGCGCGCATGAAGAATGTCGCGTCATGCGTTTTGCCGCGCGATGCGATGGCGTCTGCATTGACCTTTGCCCAAAGCACGGGCCAGCGATTATGCGCCTCCATCGGGTCAGACCCGTCGAACAGGCGCACATCGGTCGGAAGATATTCGCCAAAATCTGCCATCCATCCCGAAAGCCCGAAGTCGAGCATTTCCTGACCAATGATGCGGTCGGCAAACCACGCCGCGGCGGCAGGGTTGGTGAAATCCACAACGCCCGCGTCAAATTCGCCGAAGTCGACGGCATAAGGAGTGTCGCTGTCCTGCCGCAGCGCAAGGAAGTTGGCAGCGCGTGCCTCTTGATACAGCGACCCATCCACCGCCAGATAGGGGTTTACATAGCCGAGAAAGCGAATGCCCCGTTCGGCAAGCGCCGCGATTTGTGCGGGCAAATCAGGATAGCGCGCAGCATTCCATTTCCAGTCCCAAAACAACCGTTTGCCAAAGCTGGTCTGACGAATGCCGATCCAATCTTCGCACCACAGACCCGTAATCGCCGCGCCAGAGGCTGCGATTTTTTCGAACCTGTCAAAGGTGTCGACACCATCCTTCAGCCCAACGATGGCACCGGAAATGGCCCAATCTGGCAGGGCAGGCTGGCGACCAAAGCGATCAGACATTTTGGTAACAAGCGCAGGAAGCGTAGGCGCGTCAAAAAGCTCCAGATCGACATTTGCTGACCAGCATTCGACCCCAACCCGGCCCGCGTCCGTCAGATCAAGCACCGAATAAGCTGCCGTTTCGAGGTGCACGGCGTAACGCGAAGAGCTTACCCATGTCGGCTGCGGATAGTTGGTGGTCCAATAGTCACCACCGGCCAAGCCATCTGCATCCATCGTCTGCGTAAGCGCGGTCGATTTGTCACGGCCAACGCCGGGTTCCGACGTCCAGAACGGAAAGCGCCTGCCGTTGAGGCGCAAATAGGACATTTGTTCGCCGCCACCCCAAAAGGCTTCGGATGTTGCGCACTGCATATCTATCCAAAGCCGGTTAAAGGCCGGATCTGTGCAGCGAAATGTGAGGATGGATTGCAGCGCCCGTTCCTCAAGCACCAGCGTTGCGACGACGTCAGGCCGCTTTGCGTTCCAAAGCCGGATACAGCCATCGACTTGGGCGAAACAATCAAGCGCCAATCGTGTTTCAACGATGTCGTCGATGCGAAAATTGCCACGGACCATTTCCAGATCAGGCCGCCCGCTACCGATGCTGATCGCAGGCGCGTCATTCCGGTGCGACAATATGCTGACATCACCATGCAGTAGGTCAAAACCTTCAGGATGCGTGATGACTGTAAATGGCAACGTCTGTCCCTCCTTCGGTTTCGAGCCTGTGACTATGGCAGTATTGCAACAGTCGCGGCTTAAATAACGTCACTATATGACACCGCTAGACATATTGAGTCAATCTGGTAACAACCCGCCCATTGATTAGGTATATCGCAGCATAGCTTTTGTTGCTTGAGGAAACTCAAGTGATTTGGTTGAGAAACGGATAGCCATTTTTAGGGAGGTACATGATGTTCAGTTCTGAATTTAAAAAAACGTCGTTCATTCGCGCTTCGTTGTTCGCAAGCGCCGCAATTATGGCTGGGGTCAGCCTGCCTGCCATGGCGCAGACCGCTCCAGCAGAAGATGAATCGGCCACCGCAGAAATCATCGTAACCGCGCAAAAGCGTGAAGAGCGTTTGCAGGATATTCCGCTCGCTGTATCCGTTGTCGGCGGTGAGGCTATTGCCAACAATGGCGGCGTCACGCTTGAAAATGCGCAGTATCTTGTTCCAAGCTTGAACTTCCGCAAGGCGGGTACTTCACTGAACCAGGCATTGTTCCTGCGCGGCGTTGGTACCATCAACTTTTCGATTGCTGCTGAACCATCGGTCGCTGCTGTTCTCGACGGCGTTGTCTTGAGCCGCGCTGGTGAGGGCTTTACCGATTTGTTCGACGTCGAGCGTATCGAAGTCCTGCGCGGACCGCAGGGTACATTGTTTGGAAAGAACGCATCGGCTGGTGTTGTCAGCATCGTAACGAAGCGTCCGACAGCAGAATTTGGCGCGACGGTTGAAGGTTCGTTCTTCACGAAGTCCGAATATCGCGGTCGTGCGACCGTTAACGTGCCGCTGAGTGCCAATGTGCGTTCGCGTTTCACCGGATTTTACGGAAGCTATGACGGCAACGTCAACAATCTGACCACGGGCAACAAGGTCAATGGCTATGAACATTACAGTGTTCGTGGCGCGATTGAGGCCGACGTTAGCGAAAAGATCATGCTGACGCTGCGCGCCGATTACCGCAAAGCCAATGATGATTGCTGTGCCGAAATTATTGGTAACACGCCAACGAACGCAGCTGCGCTGGCGCTGGCTGGAACGGGTTTCGATGCCGCGGATTCACGCAACATTCGGCAGAACCTTGTCACCACGACTAAGGAAGAAAGCTGGGGCATTGCGCTGCAAGCCGATATCGAATTGGGTGAACATAGCTTGACGTCGATCACCAGCCTTCGCGGTTGGGATAATACCGAAATCCGTGATGGTGACTGGCTCGACCGGCCCTATGTTGGTTTGAACCAATTGCACGATAATGGACCGCAAACTTCGAATACCTTTAGCCAGGAAATTCGCCTTGCTTCGCCGACCGGCGAATTCCTCGAATATGTCGTCGGGGCATATTATTCAAAGGCCGAATCTGACCGTACATTCACGCGCAACGTGATTACCTGTTCAGCATCGACCCTCGCTGCGGTTGTGCCTGGCCTCGTACCTTGTTCGACCGCTGCAGGGGTTTCGACTATCACAACCCCTGCCGGAACCGCGGACTTTGGATCGACGTTCAGAAACATGTCGCTATTTGGTCAGGCAACGCTCAACCTTTCCGACAGCCTGCGTTTTATTGGTGGCTTGCGTTACACAAATGACGCATTGGATGTATACCATATCCGCCGCACCTCGCTCGCAGGTCCAGGTGTGCAACCAAGCTTTGACGCTGGCGTTTACAATAACGGTCTCGTGGCAACCGCGCCCGCTACCGGCTTTGTTGCAGGCGCTTCAAACGGTGTTCCTTTCACCGCTAACACCAGCAATAATAACCTTTCGGGTAAGGCAGCTGTTCAGGCAGACCTTACTGAAAACAATATGGCTTATGCGAGCTACACGCGTGGTTATAAGGGCCCTGCCTACAACATCTTCTATAACCTGACGACACCCGGATCTGGCGTTATCGCACCAGAAACGGTCAATGCGTATGAAGTGGGCTTGAAAAATACCCTTTTCGACGGCGCCCTGATTCTTAACCTCGCGGCATATTATGCCAAGTATAACAACTATCAGGCCAACAGCCCAGACTTCGTAGCCGGTGTCCGCACCACGCGCCTGACCAATGCAGGTTCGGTATCGACCCAAGGTTTCGAGCTTGATTTTGTTGCGACGCCATTGCGTAACTTCTCGCTTTCGGGCGGCGTCGCTTACAACAAGGCGCAGGTTGAGAATTTCCGCTTGCCACCAGGTGCCGATGCATCACAATTGGTTGCCAAGGGCACGCCTTTGGCGAACGCACCAAAGTGGAAAATGTCATTTGGCGCACAATATGATATTGAAACGTCGGGCTTTGCGAATATCGAGTTGGCAAGCCAGATCTCAAGCCAGTCCGACCAGATTTACGAAGCGAGTGCGAACCCGGCTGTCCGCCTTGGCTCGACCGTAGATGGTTATGCGATTGTCGACGTGTCAGCAGCCTTGGTTGATCCTAACGATGGATGGCGGGTTGCGTTGCAGGTGAAGAACCTGTTCGATAAAAGCTTTGCTTCCTCGATCGTATCGGGCGGCCCCGGCGGTGCATATCGCTACATCATCCCCCGTGAGGCGGATCGGTATGTTGGCGTAACCGCAAAGATCAATTTCGGCGCGAAATAACCAAAGGCCGTAAAGGCACACCGAAAAAGGCTGGAATCCTCAATGGGTTCCAGCCTTTTTTGTTTTCAAATTTCAGGGGAGCAAGCGAGGATTGGGGGGCTGCGAGACCAGAGGCACAGCACCTCACCCTTTGCCCGATGCCCATATGTAAAGGATTTCGACGAAAAACGGACAATGGCAGACAAATGACGTTTACAGATGTAGTCGAGTCGACTACGTCTGTAGTCGGAGAATTCAAAATGTCATCAGAACGTATCAGCGACGCTGAATTAACAATCATGGAAATCCTATGGGAACGCGCGCCGTTGACGGCGACAGATGTCGCTGCGCGATTGCCAGATGATCGTGATTGGTCGTTACCAACCGTAAAAACCTTGCTGTCGCGCCTGCTGACCAAGGCCGCTGTTGAACATCGCGCCGATGGACGCCGGTTTCTGTACTCGCCCCTTATCGATCGCGAGGACTATGTTTCGCATGAATCCAAGCGGCTGGTCGACCGGCTTTTTGGGGGGCGGTTCATGCCGCTGGTTGCACATCTTGCCGAGCAGGAACAGCTTAGCGACGCTGACATTTCCGAAATCGAACAACTGTTGAGGGAGATGAAATCATGAACATAGACTTCATGGGCGCTTGGCTGTTTGATACCTTATGGACCACGACATTGCTGATGGTCGCCATTTTGATTGTGCGGCGGCCTGTCGCCAAATATTTTGGTCCGACCATTGCATATGCACTTTGGCTTATACCCGCTGCCCGTGTGTGCATGCCCACGATCGAAGGGCAATCCATTTCCACAGCTGACGGCGGTATCGCAATCCAAGACGCAGTAAGGGATGCTGTGCTCGCGGGGCTATCGTCCCCGGACACTTTGGCCACTGCAGCAAACCCGGTACATGCGCTCCCCACGATTGATTTTGTCGCACTCGGTCTGATGATCTGGCTTGGTGGCGCGGTGCTGTTGTTCATGGTCCAGATGATCCGTTACGCCGCAATGCGCGATGACCTTTTGGCCGAAGCCACGGACGTCGCCGTTGTCGATGGCGTCAAAATCGTCGCATCTGATCAGGTAGCCGGACCATTGGCTTTCGGCCTTTTTAACCGCGTGATCGCGGTGCCGCAGGATTTTACCAAAGCCTATTCGCCTGCCGAACGCGACCTCGCGATCGCGCATGAAATGGCGCATCACAAATCGGGCGATCTGTTCGCCAATCTGGCCGCTTTCACCATCCTGTGTCTGCAATGGTTCAACCCCGTTGCGTGGATCAGCTGGAACGCATTCAGCTTTGATCAGGAAGCGGCATGCGATGCCCGCGTGCTTGCCGGCAAGGGCCCGGAAGAGCGTGCAATGTACGGTCAGGCGTTGGCGAAGACAGCATTTGATGGCGTGCCGACCTTTGCGACGGCACTGAATTCACCGAAAACAATAATTGAGCGATTGAGGAGACTAACGATGAAGGACACCAGCAATACCCGCCGTTCGCTCGGCAAGATTGGCATAATAACGGCTGCTGCGATCATATTGCCGCTGACCGCCACAATAGTTCCCGCGGTCGTTGCGCAGGACAAAGTCGCGGCTGAAGAAGGCAAGCCTGAAGTGGTCAAGCGCGAGGTCCGGATAATTAAGCTGAAGCGCGACGGTGAGACGATGGACATAGTCGGTCAGGACGCCTCGGGCGGCGAAGTGACCAAGGTCGAACGTGACGGGAAAACCTTCATCTTCCGCACCGATAAGAAATTGTCGCCGGAAGAAGTTGAGCAATTCATCGATAAGGCCGAAAAATCGCGGGAAGAGGCTGAAGATGCTGTGGCGCAGGCAGACAGTGCCAAGGGCGCTGAAGGTGATACGCCCGCGCCCGCCAAAACCCGCCGCGTGGAAACCATCCGCGTCATGGGCGACATGGGCGACATGGATATAGCCTCCTACATCCCCGAAATCGATATTCGTGAAATGACCAAGGACTGTCGTGACGGCCAGCCGGTGACCACCGATGTCAGCGGGTTCGACGGCAAGCAAAAATCACGCGTCCGGCTGGTTATGTGCGGCAAAGGGCAAGCCAAATTAGCACGGGCCGAAGCGATCAAAGGCTTGCGTGAGGCGCGTGACGAAATTGCGAAGGACAAAGAAATGCCCAAGGGCGTTCGCAAAGATGTTGTGAAACAACTTGATCTGCAAATTCGCAAGCTGGAAGCGCAAAGCGACGCTGCGGAATAAACGCCAATCCATTCGCTGGGCTGCCACGCTCGGCTTGTGACAGAAGATTTGGGGCGGTTTTTGCGAACCGCCCCTTTTTCTTTGCGCGACATTGCGCCATAGCCATTTCATGAGCAACTGGCCCGATAGCATAGAAGCTGGCGAAACCGAGCAGCATGAACCCCTCGTGCGCCGCGTGCTTGCGCCCAATGCCTCACCTTACACCTATACAGGCACGCAAACCTGGTTGGTTGGCGCAGGGTCCGATGTCGCGGTGATAGATCCGGGCCCAGTCGGTACCGGGATGAGCATCGGCGATCCGGCTGATATCAATGGCGAGGGGCATGTTGACGCGATCTTGCGCGCTGTTGCCGGTAAGCGTGTTGCCGCCATCATGTGCACGCACACCCATCGCGATCATTCGCCAGCGGCGGCGCCGTTGAAGGCGGCGACAGGCGCGCCCATCATCGGTTGCGCGCCGCTTGTCTTGCGCGACGATGGCCCGCGTTCCGATAGTGCTTTTGACCCGGACTATGCTCCTGACCGCATCCTTGCGGATGGGGAGCGTATTTCAGGCGACGGGTGGACGTTGGAAGCCGTTGCAACCCCCGGCCACACCAGCAACCATATATGTTACGGACTGGTTGAGAGCGGCGCGCTGTTTACCGGCGATCATGTCATGAAATGGTCCACCAGCGTCGTCAGCCCGCCCGATGGTGATATGAGCGACTATCTGGCGTCGCTGCAAAAATTATATGAGCGTACGGACCGTATTTATTACCCCGCACATGGGCCAGCGGTCGAAAACCCAAGGCAGCTTGTACGCGGCATGATTGGTCATCGGCGTCAGCGGGAACGCCAGATTCTGAATTTGCTTGAGGCAGGCGAGGGGCACATTCCCGACATGGTCGCTGCGATGTATAAGGGTCTCGATCCGCGTTTGACGGGCGCTGCCGGCCGGTCGGTATTGGCGCATCTCATCGATTTGCAAAATCAGGGCCGGGTGGCTGCGCAAGGCGAAGGTTGGCATTTAATCCCGCAAAAAACACCTTAAAAGCGCCCGCCAGAACTTGTTTCGATCGGCCTTATCGACCACATAGAGCTTCACTCGAGACGCAGATGACAATGCTGCAACGCAAAGGTACGACAGAATGAACGCCCCTGTAGCCCGCGAAAATCTGCAAGGACTTGACCTGCTCGCTGAAATTCAGCGGCTGAAAAAAGAACGCAATGCGGTCATTCTCGCGCATTATTACCAAAAGCCGGAAATTCAGGACCTTGCCGATTTCGTCGGTGACTCGCTTGAACTCAGCAAGCGTGCGGCGGAAACCGACGCGGATGTCATCGCTTTTTGCGGCGTCAAGTTCATGGCCGAGACCGCGAAAATATTAAGCCCGCAAAAGACCGTCATTTTGCCCGATATGGCTGCTGGCTGCTCATTGGAGGACGCGTGCCCCCCCGGCAAATTCAAGGCTTTTCGGGAAGCACATCCCGACCATATCGCGCTGACCTACATCAATTGTTCGGCTGAAGTGAAAGCGCTGTCTGATATCATCGTCACATCCTCAAGCGCCGAAACGATTTTGAGCCAAATCCCTCCCGAGCAGAAAATCATTTTTGGGCCGGACCGGCATTTGGGCGGCTATTTGAGCCGTAAGTTCAACCGTGACATGCTGTTGTGGCCGGGCGTGTGCATTGTGCATGAGGCGTTTTCGGAAACCGAGCTGCTGAAACTGAAAGCGCAGCATCCCGGCGTTCCGGTGGCCGCGCACCCCGAATGCCCGCCGCATATCATCGATCATGCGGACTATGTCGGCAGCACCAGCGGCATCTTGCAATATGCGCAGACGATGAAGGGCGACACGCTCATCGTCGCGACCGAGCCGCACATCATCCACCAGATGGAAAAGGCCGAGCCCACCAAGGCCTTCATCGGTGCGCCGGGGGCTGACGGCAACTGCGCGTGCAATATCTGCCCCTATATGGCGCTCAATACGATGGAGAAGCTGTATCTCGCGCTGCGCGACCTCCAGCCGCAGATTCATCTGAATGAAACCGTCCGTTTGGCTGCCAAAAAAAGCCTCGACCGAATGCTTGAAATGGCAAGCGGGACCGTCGGTAAAGGCGACCTCGGCAGGGCCTAGCCCAGTCGGCAGAGAATTTATGCACTGTTCGCTGGACGCTAAAAAAGCGCCTTCATCTGACGTTCAGCGAAAAGCGTAAATATACCCTCGCATTCACCGTTATATCGATATAATACAGCCACGCGATGCTTTTCCGGCGCTCCTCTTCTAACATTCCTTCGGATATTGACGGCCGACTGGCGGCCTTCGATGAAAGCTATGCGCAGCGCTTTCCCGATGATCCGCAGCCTTGGAATCCCGATGCAAAGCCAGCGTCGACACGGCGCCTTATCTTGGGCAAGACGCGCTGGTGGTGGTTTAGCCGAACCAGTGCGGCCCTGCTTGGCCTGTTCATATTGTTGATATTGTGGCTTGCGATTACGGCGCCATTGTCCAAATCGCTTCAGCCCATCGCACCGCCGCGCATTACGCTGCTGGCGTCGGATGGCACGCCAATCGCGCGGAACGGGGCTATCGTTGATAAGCCGGTTGATGTTGGCACGCTGCCCCCGCACGTCGTGCAGGCGTTTTTGTCTATCGAAGATCGCCGATTTTATTCGCATTTCGGTATCGATCCCCGTGGCCTTGCGCGTGCGTTTTGGTCCAACGCTTTTGGCAGCGGAATGACGCAGGGCGGAAGCACGATTACGCAGCAACTCGCGAAATTCACGTTTCTGACGCCGGAGCGCAGCCTAACGCGCAAGGCGCGCGAAATGCTCATCGCGTTCTGGCTGGAAGGGCGTTTGACGAAGGACGAAATTCTTGAGCGCTATCTGTCGAACGTTTATTTCGGTGACAATGTCTACGGCCTGCGCGCAGCGTCCTTACATTATTTCTACAGGCAGCCCGAGCGCCTGACGCTCAGCCAGTCGGTGATGCTTGCCGGACTTGTACAGGCACCGTCGCGGCTTGCCCCGACAAAGAACCCCGAACGCGCGGCCAAGCGGGCGCAATTGGTGCTGAATGCAATGGTCGCCAATAATGTCATTACCCGGGCCAAGGCCGACGCGACACCCGTCGCGCGGCTTGACGTTCGCGTGCGGGAAACGCTGCCGACGGGCACCTATTTTGCAGACTGGGCCATTCCCCAGGCGCGGCTGCTGACCGACAGCGGCTATGCCGACGTCAGGATTACCACGACGTTGGACGCGCGATTGCAGAACATCGCCCGCAAGGTTGTGGCGCGATCCGCCGTTGGCAATGCCCAAATCGCGCTCGTCGCGATGCGCCCCAATGGCGAAGTTGTCGCCATGGTCGGTGGCCGAAGCTATAAGGATTCCGCGTTTAACCGCGCGACGCAGGCAAAGCGGCAACCGGGTTCGACCTTCAAACTTTTTGTCTATCTGGCCGCGCTCCGGTCGGGGATGACACCGGAATCGTTGATTGCCGATACGCCGATCAATGAAGGCGCGTATCGCCCCAAAAATTCGGGGCAAAATTATCGCGGTAACATTACGCTGGAGCAGGCATTTGCCCAGTCAAGCAACGTGGCTGCGGTCCGCCTATATCAAAAAGTTGGCGGCGAAGCGGTGGCGCGCGCGGCCACGGATCTGGGCGTGCGTAGTCCGTTGACGATGGACCAGAGCATGGCGCTGGGCAGTTCGGGCCTGACCCTGATTGAGCTGACGGCTGCCTATGCCGGTGTGGCGGGAAACCAATGGCCCGTTGAACCGCACGCCATCAAACGCGAAGAGCAAGGATGGATCGAATGGCTGTTTTCCGGACCACGTTCATTCAGCAGCCGTACGCACGGGATGTTGCTCGATTTTCTGGGTGCGACGGTCAATAAGGGAACCGGACGCGCGGCGCGGCTGTCCATTCCGGCCTATGGCAAAACAGGAACGAGCCAAGACAATCGCGATGCATTATTTGTCGGATTTGCGGGTGACCTCGTGGTCGGGGTCTGGATTGGCAATGACGACAACACCCCGTTGCGCGGTGTTAACGGCGGCGGTTTGCCGGCGCGCATCTGGCGCGATTTCATGGCGCAGTCGATCCGCAATGCGGCACCTGCGGCAAGGCCGAAGCTGCGTCAGCAGCCTGATCCTGAAGGCCCGATTGAACCGTTGGACTTGCCAGAACTCAGCGAACTTCCTGTCGATGTTGGCAACGCGGAAGTCCGGATTGACCAAGGCCAAGGTGTAACCGTGAACGCCGAGGTCGGCGGCATGCCGGTGGAGGTCAAGCTTGACCGCGGCGGTGTGAATATCCAGCCTGCGCCGCCCGAAACGCGACCCGCGCCGGGTCCGCGATGATGGTCGTTCGGTCCTTGTATTCAAGCATTAGAAAACTCGCGCTCGCACTGGCATGTGTTCTCGGCGCGGTCGTCGCGACCCCGGTCTATGCAGACGCAAGTGATATTAGCGCTGCCGCACGAAGTGTCGTGCGCATCGTCGTTTTTAGCTCGGCAGAAGGCCAGCAGACCATTGTCAGCATTGGCTCTGGCGTGGTTGTTGACCGCAACAAGGTCATTACCAACGCCCATGTCGTGGAACAGGCGCGCTTTGACGACAGTGTCGAAATTGTCGTTGTGCCGTCTGACGGGACGCAAAGCTATCGCGCCAGGGTGTCCGCCGTGGCCGCGCGCAAGGACCTTGCACTTCTGCAGCTTTCTGCGGGCGCGTTGGTCCCAGCCAGCATATTTGCGGGCACGGTATCGGATGGCGCGGATGTCTTCGCAATTGGCTACCCGGCCAGCGTGGATGTCGCGCTTGAACAAAGCGAGGCGGACGTGCTGCGCCCTCAACCACCCGTTAAAACGCGGGGGACCATTTCTTCAGGCCGGACATCGAAGTCCGTTGAATCGCTTTTGCACACCGCGCCCATTGCACCGGGTAATAGCGGCGGGCCGATTGTCGATGCATGTGGCCGCGTTGTTGGCATCAACAGCTTTGGATCAGTAGCGAACGATGGCGGCGCCGAGTTCTACTTCGCTATTTCAACGCGCGAGCTTGCGGCATTTCTCGACAATCAAGGCGTGGCATTCCGGACGGTTCGTGGCGATTGCCGCTCGGTCGCGGAATTGACCCGCGCTGAGGCGGAACTAGAAGCAGCCACCCGGGCCAAGGTTGAGAAAGAAGCACGCGTCGCCGCCGAATTGCAACGCAGCCGTGAAGGCAAAGTGCGCAGTGACGCCGAGCACGCCGTGATATCGGCCCGCGAAAATCACATCGCGCTTGCGGTTTTGCTGCTGGTCTTAAGTGCCGTCGCCGGCGGCGCAGCGTGGCAATTTTCGGAGCGTGCGCAAAATGATCGTTTCAAGGCGGCTGCCGCTGCGGGCGCGATATTACTGGTTTCGGCGGTCGGTATGTTTGCAGCGCGCCCCTCTTTCGACGAAGTCGATGACAGGGTGCGTGCGGCCCTAACCGCGGATGCGCCGCAGGACGAAGCGGTCAAAGCGGCCGTAACCGAAGCGGCCAAAATATGCGTGCTGCAGCCCGAACGCAGCCGTATCACCATGTCCGATACCGCCGATGTTGATTTCACATGGCGGCCGGACGGATGCGTCAATGGGCGCACGCAATATGTCGAAAGCGGCGGGCGATGGGTCCGAAGCTTTGTGCCGAACAATGACGCACAGATTTCGGTGACGAGTTACGACCCCGACACCAATATCTATCGTATCGAGCGTTTTCTGCCGGGTACAGATGCCATGCGGTCCGCCCGCGAAGCGCGTCAACGTTATGACGTGAAGACATGTACAACGGACGCCAGTCAGCTGACCAATATCGACAATATGAATAAGGCGATTGCCGCACAATTGCCGCCCGCCCCGAACGAGATATTGCTGTTCACCTGCACTGACCGTTGAATCGTGGATTGTGCACCGCGACATTCTGATTATGGTGGCCGCATGACCCGTTTGCTGCCGTTTTTGCTTTTGTTGCTGTCGGCTACACTCGCCGGTTGTTCGCAGGGCGTCGACAATGAACGTGTCCGCGTCGACGTGATTGAGGAGCGTCCGAAGCCTTTCAACGTGTCCGCCACACCATTGCCGCTCGCCTCTGCCTATCTGCGCAGTGCCACGGCACAGGGGTTGGTCACCTTTGACGAAAAAGGACGTGTTGCGCCGGGGTTGGCGAGCCGCTGGATCGTTAATGACGACGGTATGAGTTATATCTTCCGCCTGAACAAAGCGCGGTGGAACGATGGGCGCGAATTGGATTCGCAAGAGGTCGCGCAGCTTTTGACCCGGCGCATAAGTGAACTCAAAAAGGGCCGTTTGGGCGATGAACTCGCCGTCATCGACCGCGTCGTAGCCATGACAGGCAAGGTCGTTGAAATCCGGCTGAAGGCCCCGATGCCTTATTTGCTTGAGCTGCTTGCTTTGCCTGAATTCGGATTATTACGTCGCGGTGCCGGGTCCGGCCCGATGCAGGCCAAGAAATTGGGTCAGGCCATGCAATTGCGGCGCAATGAAATCGATGCCGAGGGGACGGCGGTTCTTGGCACCGCAACCGTTACGCTCCGCCGGGGCGAAGCGTCGTTGGTGCTCGCGCGTTATGTGCTTGGGCAAACCGATTTGATTGAGGGCGGCCGTTTTGAAACTTTCCCGTTGCTCGAAGCGGCAAAGATCAATGCCAATGAGATTCAGTTTGATGCTGTCCCGGGTTTGTTTGGATTGATGGTGGTGCAGGCTGGACCATTTTTAGCGAACAAGGACAACCGCACCGCGATCGCCATGGCCATTGACCGGCCAAAGTTGCTGACAGCTTTCGACATTGTTGCATGGCGCGAAACGGTCACGCTGGTACCCGAAAGCTTGCCGAACCGCGCGGACATTTCTCGGCCCGATTGGGCGGCGCCATCCATGGACCAACGACGGTCCATGGCCGCTGCAAGCATTGCAAACTGGAAGCGCGCAAACGGGGCCATCCGGCCTTTGCGGGTTGCGCTGCCACGTGGGTACGGCAGCCGCATATTTTTTGCGCGTCTGCGTGCCGACCTAGCAGCCGTGGGTGTCGATATTGAGCGGGTGACCGCCGACCGGCCGCATGACCTGCGTTTGATTGACCTGACGGCGCAACAGTCCAGCCCTGCATGGTATCTGGACCAATTGTCCTGCAAATTTGCCGCGATATGCAGCGCGCGGGCGGACGCAATCGTCGCAGAGGCGCGCATGACGAAGGACATGACGGTGCGTGTGCAATTATTGGGGCAGGCGGAAGCCGAAATGCAATCCACGGTCGGCTTTATTCCGATTGCCAATCCGCTGCGCTGGTCTGTCGTGCGGCCCGGGCTTTTGGGGCATTTTGCCAACGGACGGGGCTGGCACCTGTTGCAATATCTCGGGCGGGACCCAACATAAGTCCAAAGGAGTTATGCCAGTGCCGATTTCGCAGGAACAGTTTGCACAAATTGCCAAGGATCTGCCCGGAATGGGCAATAATCCGCAGGCCGTTCGCATGCGCGTCGAGGCACTCGAAAAGGTGCTTGAACGGGCATTTCACATTCCCGGCACAAAAATTCCAGTGGGCTTGGACACCGTCATTGGCTTGGTGCCCGTGCTTGGCGATCTCGTGACCGCAGCCATGGGCGCCTATATGGTCTGGGAAGGCCGCAATCTGGGCATGTCAAAATGGCAGCTGGTGCGCATGAGTGCGAATATCGGCATTGATACCGCGATTGGCGCGGTGCCGTTTTTGGGCGATGCCTTTGACTTGGTGTGGCGTTCAAATACGAAAAACCTAAAGATCATCCGCAAGCATCTCGATAAACATCATCCGTCCACGCGGATTATCGAGCGTTAACGCCCGCGCCAGATTTTGACGTGCGCTGTGCGTGAGGAAGCCCGGCTAAAGCTGGGGCATTGTCGCGGTTTGAATGTGCGGTCTAGGCAAATGCGTATTTCTTGAAGCCAGCCTTTCGCGCTGACCTTTACCGTCACGGAATCCGCAGGCATCCCATCGTTTAACTCGGCAAATCTTTCGGCAATTGTCGCTGCGGTCAATGGCGTCCCGCGTTCCGGCTCGCGCGAAAGCCGTGCCATGTCGGGAAACTCAAGCGCGTTGAACAACAGCCGTGCTGCACCGAAATAAGCCTCCGGCGTTTTGGCGATACAGCTGCCATGCTTCGCCCATTGGTGCTGCAGCAATTGCGGGGAAGGGCTAAGGCAGATGTTGTTGGCAATGGTCTGCCGAGGCAGCACGCCCACCGGCCGGCAATATTGCGGATAATTCGGTCCCTTTGCTTCGGGCCAGAGGCCATGAAGAATGAAGCCGAAGTCGCCAATTGTTCCGGAACATTGGAACCGCATCGCCGGGTCGCGTTCACGCCCACGGCAAAATTCGGGGCTCCAGCTTAACGCCAGAATATAGCCCGCAATCGCCGTGCGCCGAACCTGATCGGGTGACGGAAGCTCCAATGCTGGACGGGGCAGATAATTTGTGGGCTGACACTGCCATGCTTGCGCCAGCGCCGGTGCTGGCGACAGGCACGCGGCAGCGCCTAAAAGGACAAGGCCGCTAAGCCTGCGCAAAATCCAAACCGATATCGGCAGCGGGTGCGCTTTGCGTCAAGCGTCCAACCGAGATGTAGGTAACGCCGGTTTCCGCCTTGGCGCGAATGCTATCAAGCGTGACACCGCCCGACGCCTCTGTCGGCACACGGCCCGCAATTAACGCAACTGCGGTGCGCAGCGTATCTGCGTCCATATTGTCGAGCAGCAAATGGCTCGCGCCCGCCGCAAGCCCGGGTTCGATCTGCGCAATGCTATCGACCTCTAATATGATGCGTTCAACGCCAGCTTCGCGTGCGCGGCGTACCGCCTCTGCAACGCCGCCCGCGACCGCCACATGATTGTCCTTGATCATCGCGGCATCCCACAATCCCATGCGGTGGTTTGTTGCCCCGCCCATGCGCGTGGCGTATTTTTCAAGCACGCGAAGCCCGGGAATGGTTTTGCGCGTGTCCAAAAGGGTGCAGCCCGTGCCCGAAATCGCGTCGACATATTGCCGCGTTAGCGTGGCGATGCCCGAAAGATGTTGGACCGTGTTCAGTGCGGACCGCTCCGCCGTCAGCATCGCGCGGGCATTACCCCGAAGGCGCATGAGGTCAGTTCCAGCGGCAACCTGCTGTCCTTCTTCGACAAACAGGTCGATTTCCATCGCGGGATCGAGCGAACTGAAGAACGCAACGGCAATCGGCAGACCAGCAACGACGATGGCGTCACGGCTGTCCATCGTGCCTTCAAACCGGACATCCGCAGGGATTACGCTTTGCGATGTAACGTCGGTGCCGGTTGGCCCCAGATCTTCGGCAAGCGTCGCGCGGACAAACGCGTCGAGATCAAAATGGGGAAGGGTAAAGGCCATGTCAGTGCAGTCCGGCGATTCTTATATTATGGGGTTGCCCCCACCCATAAGTGCGTTCGAACCGGGCAGCAATGCCGTAATCAGTAGCCCATCAGGCTCATGACTTCCTTGCGGCTCGATTGATCGTCAAGGAAACAGCCGATAAGCTTTGACGTGACCATGCCAACGCCATGCACCTTCACGCCGCGGCCCGTCATGCAACCATGCTGCGCCTCAATGACAACGGCGACGCCCTCTGGCTTCAGATGTTCCCAAATGCAGTTTGCGACTTCGGCGGTCAGGCGTTCCTGCACCTGCAGCCGTTGTGCAAAGCCGTGGAGCACGCGCGCCAGCTTTGAAATGCCGACAACGCGATCCGTTGGCATATAGGCAATAGATGCCTTGCCGATGATCGGGGCCATATGGTGCTCACAATGTGACTGGAACGGGATATCCTTCAGCAGAACCAGTTCGTGATATCCGCCGACTTCCTGAAACGTCCGCGACAGATGCGCCGCCGGGTCTTCGGCATAGCCTGCGCAATATTCGCGCCATGCGCGTCCGACGCGTGCGGGTGTGTCCAGCAAGCCTTCACGGGCTGGGTCATCGCCGGACCAACGGATTAACGTGCGAATGGCGTCTTGAACTTCGTCAGGAACGACAATTTTGCCGTTCTCACCAATTTCGTCTTCATAATGTATATGTGCGATGGGAAACACCTTTTCGGGCTTGTTCATCTTGGGTCTCCAGCGGTCTGAATTGCCCGCTCTTCTTAAAACCCAAAATAGGTCCGCCCGCCTTTAAAATCTATACGGCGAATAACCCATAGGCATTTCACCATGATGCGATAACATATTCATGCATGGCTGCTGCTTCAAGCACAGCCGCGCCGATAGCATTAGCCGATGGCTTGACCAGTCTTCGCCCAGTCCGCCAAAAAGCCTTCAATGCCCTTGTCTGTCAGGATATGTTTGAACAGGCCCTTGATGACCGCAGGTGGTGCCGTCATGACGTCAGCGCCGATTTTCGCCGCTTCAAGCACATGCACACCATGGCGCACGCTGGCGACGAGGATTTCCGTGTCGAATGCGTAATTGTCGTAAATCAGGCGAATGTCACTGATCAGCTGCATGCCGTCAAAGCCATTGTCATCATGACGACCGACGAATGGCGATACAAATGTTGCCCCCGCTTTGGCCGCAAGCAGCGCTTGGTTGGCAGAGAAGCACAAGGTCACATTGACCATGGTCCCTTCTGACGTCAGCGCTTTGCAGGTTTTCAGACCATCAATCGTCAATGGCACCTTGATGCAGACATTGCTTGCAATCTTGCGGAGGATTTCC
>NZ_JBILAF010000154.1:0-3714 GCF_044354325.1 Sphingorhabdus sp.
TATTGGTAATTGGCGCCGGTGGCGTTGGATCGGTTGCGGTCCACAAAATGGCCATGAATCAGGACATCTTCAGCCATATCAGCCTTGCAAGCCGGACAAAGTCGAAGTGCGATGCGATTGCCGCTTCGGTCAAGGAACGCACGGGCGTCGTGATCGACACTTATGGCCTTGATGCAGATGATGTTGCTGCGACAACCGCTTTGCTGAACCAGATTAAGCCAAGCCTCGTCGTCAACCTCGCGCTGCCTTACCAAGACCTCAACATCATGGACGCGTGCCTTGCTGCGGGCGTGCATTATATGGACACAGCGAACTATGAACCGCTGGATGTCGCCAAGTTCGAATATCATTGGCAGTGGGCATATCAGGATCGTTTCAAAGATGCGGGCCTCGCCGCTTTGTTGGGTTCAGGCTTTGACCCCGGTGTGACATCGGTGTTCACGACCTATTTGAAAAAGCATCATTTCGACCGCATCGACACGCTCGATATTCTCGATTGCAATGGCGGCGACCATGGTCAGGCCTTTGCCACCAACTTCAATCCGGAAATCAACATCCGTGAAGTCACCGCCGTCGCGCGCCATTGGGAAAATGGTGCCTGGGTCGAAACCCCCGCAATGTCGGTTAAGCAGAGCTTTGACTTTGAAGCGGTTGGTCCAAAGAACATGTATTTGATGTACCATGAGGAAATCGAAAGCCTCAAAACCCATCTGCCCGAAATCAAGCGTATCCGTTTCTGGATGACCTTTGGCGACGCGTACATCACCCACCTGAATGTGCTTCAGGCGGTTGGCATGACCCGGATTGATCCTGTCATGTATGAAGGCAAGGAAATCATTCCGCTGCAGTTCCTAAAAGCCGTTCTGCCTGAACCCGCCTCGCTTGGCCCAACGACCAAGGGCAAGACCAACATTGGCTGCATCGCCACTGGCCTTGGCAAGGACGGCAAGGAAAAGACCCTCTACATCTACAATATCTGCGACCATGAAGATGCCTATGCCGAAACGGGCAATCAGGCGGTCAGCTACACCACTGGCGTGCCTGCGATGATCGGTGCCGCCATGCTGCTTACGGGCAAATGGTCCGGTGCGGGCGTTTGGAACATTGAGCAGTTCGATCCCGATCCCTTCATGGACATGCTCAACGCGCATGGTCTGCCTTGGCAGGTGAAGGAACTGGATGGACCGCTGACGTTCTAATGGAAACCAAGGCCGGCGATCCTGGCGCGTTTGCGCATTTCGACCTGTATCGCGTTCCATCGCCGGCATTTGTCGTCGATGAAGCGGCGCTGCGGCGGAACCTTGCTATCCTCGCGGATGTAAAAGCACGGTCGGGTGCCAAAATCCTATGCGCGATGAAGGCGTTTTCCATGTGGAAAGTTGCGCCCATCATCGGCGAATATCTAGATGGCGTGTGCAGCTCTGGTCTGTGGGAATCGCGCCTCGCCCGCGATTATTATAAAGGCGAGATCGCAACCTATTGCGCTGGCTATAAAGAGGCAGACATGGCCGAAATCGTCGAGATTTCTGATCATGTCATTTTCAATAGCCCCAGCCAGCACCGGCGTTTTGCGGCATTCCTGAATGACAGCGTGGATGTCGGGCTTCGGCTCAACCCCGAACATGCCGAGGGCGAAGTTGCCAAATATGACCCCTGCTCCCCCGGTTCACGCCTTGGTTTCCCTGTAAGCCAGCTGAGGACCGAACATTTGGAGGGCGTGTCCGGTCTGCATTTCCACACCTTGTGCGAACAGGACTTTGTGCCGCTCAAACGCACATGGGAGGCTTTGAAGCCACAGATCGCGCCCTATTTTGGTCAATTGCGTTGGCTGAACTTTGGTGGCGGACATCACATCACCCGCGCGGATTACCAGCGCGATGACCTTGTGGCATTCATTCAGCAGGTCCGCGCTGAAACCGGCCTCGACGTTTATCTTGAACCCGGTGAAGCGATTGCGCTTGATACCGGCATATTGATTGGCGAGCTGCTCGATGTGTTCGAAAATGGTTTGCCCGTCGGCATCACCGATATCAGCGCGACCTGCCACATGCCTGACGTCATTGAGGCTCCTTATCGCCCCGCCATGCTTGGCGAGCTTCAGGACGGCCCTGCCGTGCGTCTGGGTGGCCCCAGCTGCCTTGCTGGCGATATCATCGGCGATTACCGTCTTCCGGTCGCAGCAGAAGCTGGCGCGCGCTTCGCGTTTCTCGATCAGGCGCATTATTCGATGGTGAAGACCAACACCTTCAACGGCGTTCCGCTTCCGTCCATCTGGCTTTGGAACAGCGACACAGACGCGTTGGAATGTGTACGCGCATTCGACTGGACCGAGTTTAGGGACCGGCTCAGCTAAAAACGCAACGAATCACTTTACATCCCCCCCTGCTTTTCATAAGGGACGCCTCCGCTGCCCCAGGGGGACTTCCAATAACCGCAAGGCAGCCTTGTTGTTTCACGTTATTTTTTTTGGGGGTCCCTTGAGTTGCACGAGTATCTTGACGCTCTAGCTGTAGTCCGCGCCCAGCGCCCTGACGAACCTATCACGCTCCTTCGCCCGCATGCCGCTTCGCGCGCCGCCCGTTTCTTCGTTGAGAAGTTTCAGGGTAAGTCGCTGTACGCGGTAAAGGCCAATCCTTCGCCTGCATTGCTTGAAACTTTGTGGGACGCGGGCATCACGCATTATGATGTCGCTTCGCTTGGCGAAGTGCGTTTGGTGAGCAAGTTCCTGCCCGATGCAAAGCTGTGCTTCATGCATCCTGTGAAAAGCGAACGCGCGATTGCGCAAGCTTATCACAACCACGGCGTTCGGACATTCAGCCTCGACAGCCATGAGGAATTGGAAAAGATCGTGCGTGCCACCGATGGCGCGACCGATCTTGAACTGTGCGTACGTATCCGCGTGTCATCAGAGCATGCGAAACTCAGCCTTGCTTCAAAATTTGGCGCAGATCCATCCGAAGTAGCGGATCTGTTGGTTGCGACCCGTCAGGTCGCCGACAGCTTGGGCATTTGCTTCCATGTTGGAAGTCAGGCCATGACACCCGCCGCATATGCCGAGGCAATGGAGCATGTGCGTGCCGCCATCGTTGAAGCGTCGGTCACGGTTGATATTGTCGACGTCGGCGGCGGTTTCCCATCGGTCTACCCCGGCATGGAGCCACCCGCGTTGGAAGGCTATTTTGAAGTCATCCACAATTGCTTCGAAGATCTTCCCATCAGCTACTCCGCCGAATTATGGTGTGAGCCGGGCCGCGCATTGTGCGCTGAATATGCGTCGTTGCTGGTGAAGGTCGAAAAACGCCGTGGGCAAGAGCTGTTCATCAACGACGGCGCTTATGGATCATTGTTTGATGCCGCGCACATCGGCTGGCGCTTCCCTGTGGCGCTTCAGCGGTCGGACACGTCAATCGGTACCCAGATGGCTGAATTCAGCTTCTACGGGCCTACCTGCGACGATATGGACCATATGGCGGGGCCATTCATCCTTCCCGATGACGTGCAGGCCGGTGATTATATCGAGGTCGGCATGCTGGGCGCATATGGCTGTGCCATGCGGACCGAGTTCAACGGCTTTGGCGAGACCGACACGGTTCCTGTCGAAGATGAGCCGATGGCAAGCCTTTACGCCGAGTTGCCCGCCAATGACGCGAGCAATGTTGTGAAGATCGGCAAGCGGTCCGCGCAATAAGTTACAATTGACAATTATTGACAGGT
>NZ_JBILAF010000051.1:0-13708 GCF_044354325.1 Sphingorhabdus sp.
GCTTGCGCGCTTATCGGTGATTGCAGCCGAAAATTATTTTCTCGATTCCCATGCCGTGCTGGAAGGCATGGTGGAGCGTGAGCGACTTGGCCCGACGGGTTTTGGTGGCGGTACCGCGATTCCCCATTGCAAGGTGTCGGGCATTGATATGCCTGTTGCCGTATTTGCGCGGCTTTCAAAGCCCGTGCCCTATGATGCGGTGGATGATGAACCCGTAGACCTTGTCTGCGGGCTGATATCACCTGCGCAAGACGGAGCGTCGCATTTGCGCGCCTTGGCGGAAGTGTCCCGCCTGTTTCGTGACGAGAAATTCCGTGCCCAGTTGCGTGGCGCAGCCGACTCTGCGGCCATGTTCGCCGTGCTGACCCTTTCCGAAGAGCGCGACGCTGCTTGATTGAACCGCGGCTTGCAACGGATGTGCAGATTTCTGCCATGCGGCGATTGGCAGAGGCTGACGGCGGTTTTGCGACCGTTTTAAAAAAGGGCGATGCTACGTCAGGCGCCATCCTGCTCATTGGGCAGATCCGCGGCGCAGAGCCGCGTTTGTACGATCGATATCCGTCATTGGACGGCAAAACCGCCTGGCAAAGCGTTGATTTGGCGGAAACAGGTGATACTGCCATTCAAAATTATTGGCAAAACCGCTGCGCCCGCGACCCAGATTTGTGGGTTTTTGAACTGGATGTCGCATCCGCTGCACGGTTGGACGGACTCTTGGCTGCGTTTAATTGACTTTGCTGCGGCGCATCATAAATGCGCGGTCATCGAGTAGCGAAGGTTGTCGACCGGGAACGCATTAGGGGTGACCAGACAAACACGCGAGTCGGACGCAACAAAAGACGAATAAAAACATATATATAGCATTTCGTCCGCTGTTGTTGCCGCTTTATTGTACGTTTAATGTTGAAATTTTTTCGGGCTGCTTCTGTTGCGGCCGTAACGTTTACCCTGGCTTCAGCGGTCATTGCCGCAGATGCCGGTTTCGCTTTTGAAAATACCCAAAGCACCGCTTTAAACGCGACCACCATATTAGTGGACGCTGCGCAAATCTCCGCTGATCAGGTCCAAGCAGACTTGGCAAAAAGCGGTAAGGTTACTGCGACCCTCGCCGACAATGGCGACATCATTTTCACTCCAGGCATCGGCGAACCTTCGAACAGCGATGATAATGAAGCCATCGCGGCTTCGTCGCTATCCGATCTGGTGCGCCAACAAGACACCAACGAATCGCTGAGCGCTGAACAACGCTGCCTCGCAAGCGCGGTGTATTTCGAATCAAAGGGTGAATCACTCACCGGACAGCTTGCTGTTGCGCGTGTCGTGACGGCGCGTGCCAAGTCCGGTCGCTTCCCCACCACATTGTGCGGTGTGGTTTTCCAGAAAAGCCAATTTTCCTTTGTGCGTGGCGGCGGCATGCCACCGATCGCCATTGGCAGTGCACATTGGCGCAACGCTGTCGCGATCAGCAAGATCGCGTTGGACGACCGCTGGGAAAGCCCCGTTGAAGGCGCTTTATACTTTCATGCGCGGCATGTCTCGCCGGGCTGGCGCTTAACGCGCCTTGGCAGCATCGATAATCATATCTTCTATCGTTAAACGCCGATGAAATCCGACAATAAGGGCCCCGAAATGGGGCCTTTATTTTGTTCTTCTTTCGTTCTATTCATGCACAATGAACGCGCACACTTCTCCATTGTCGATAGGGGCCCCATCGGTTGCCCGCGGAACATCCCGGCTGTTTCTGCGCAACCAGATTATGGTTCAATCGGAGGTAAGCCTTCGCAACGGCCGGCGCGCAGACCTTATGGGTCTGACGACAAAAGGCGAAATCATCATCGTCGAAATCAAATGTTCACGCGCTGATCTTTTGGGTGATCAGAAATGGCCCGAATATCTCGAATATTGCGACCGCTTTTTTTGGGCAGTGCCCGCAGGGTTTGATATCGGACCATTGCATGGCGATGCATTCATGCCCGAACGGGCAGGGCTGATCATCGCCGATGCTTATGACGCCGAAATAGCCCGCCCGGCGGCGCTCGTCCCATTGGCCACCGCGCGGCGCAAAACCGAAACACAACGGCTGGCACGGCTCGCCATGCGCCGCCTGATGGGCATTGCTGATCCTGACCCGATCCTTGCGGAAATCGAAGCCGAGTAAAGAAAGCTTAAATTAGCTCTTCTTCGGATTAAACCAGATCGGCGAAGAATATGCCCGCTCTTGCGCTTTCAACTCTGTACCGGGCCGCAGCTTTGCACCGTAGCGCAAGGCGTCGAACAGCACCCATCGTGGCGTCGGAATTTCAATGACGCGCACATAATAAAAGGCGCGGATCGAAGGGTTAAACTCGGGATCCGTCCATATCGTCCGCAGTTCCGGGTCACCAATGCTGTTGGTGTAACTGGCCTTCGCGATGTTGACGGTGTCGCCGACGGGCGTAAGCTTGCCATTGGCGCCTTTGGAGCGCTTGTCGGCGTCCGACCAGACAACATCGAACACTTTCTCTTGAAGTGCGCCTGATGCGTTTACCCAGCCTTTGACGACCTGTACCCGATCAAGGTTCGCGCCCATCGGATCTTTCAGCGCAGAAATCATGAATTTCGGCGCGCCGCGGCCGGGTTTCAAATCTGCGCCCATGGGCACACCGCGCGCATAGCCTGCTTTAACCCAGTCGCGTGTGAATTCGTTCTCGGTAAAGTCCCAACCGCCAAAGAAACGCAACTTAATGCGCGGTCCTGTCGTGGCATAAACCTCACGCCGCGTCATGGCATCGAAAATGGCTGCGCGCGTGTTCGCCGTGGCCCACACTGCGGCATATCCACCGGCGAGATAATGCCAGCCCATACGGCCTTCGCGGGTGCCCAGATTCTGGGGATCGCTGGCGCGTTTGCGGTTTGGTTCACCGCCAGAATGTTTGCCGAAGAAATTATTCTCATCGGCGGTAGCAAGGCCAGTATGGCTGTCGGTTGAACCGATTACGCCAAATTTATAAGGATTCACGCCCGTGCGTGCCTCAATCGCAAGCCCGCGTTTTAACGCTTCACGAATATATTCGCCGGCATAATCCTGGTTTTTCTTTTTTATCTGCATGGTCAGGTTGCCGACGTCCCAACCTGCCGTACCAAAGCCTGCAAATTCGTCATTTGGCGACAGGAACGGATGCGATTCGCTATCACCCTTAATCTGCGTGATTTCGGTCACCGGTTCGCGCGCTGCGCGCCGCCGGGCATATGCAGCGGTCATTGGTCCGCCATCTGGACCAACCAATTCAAACATCAGGCCATTGGAAAGGTTGCTGTTGTGCGGAATGGCCAACACCTTGCCGCCCGTGACCTTTTCATAATTGTCCATATAGTCCCACAGCTGGCTGACGGGTGTGTCGCCTTGCCCCGGATCATATGGGAGGACCTTGTCGGTCCGGCTTTTGCCATCGCGGAACATGACGACACGGTGCAAATTGTTGCCGCTGGGCATCAACGTATATTCAAAGCCCATGAAGGCGGTGAACTTGCCCGGTTCATTATACCGCTCGACGAGTGCGCTGTGGCCTGTCCAGATGCTTGTCGACGTTTTTTTCTGCCGTTCCGGGTTTGTCAGGGCGGCTGGCAAAGCATTGCGTCCAGCCAGATCGATCAGCTCGCCCGTAACGCGTTGCATGCCCTCTGGCCCCTTGTGCATTTCTTCATGCCAGCGTTTCAGGGTAGGGTCGCGGACAAGAAAGCCGGGTGCGTCATATAATGCTTTGGTCGCGCCCAAGCCGCCGGAGTGATCGGCGATCACCAGAAAGTCGAGTGGACGTTCCAGCTGTGCCTTCAGCCCGCCGGTCGAGGTGACTTCCTCACCGCGCGCAAAACGCAGCGCATCTTCTGGCCCCAGCTTTACGCCGAAACCAAAGGCGTCGATGGAATTTGCCGTATGCAAATGGGTGTCGCCCCATAAAAGCTTGTCCGCGGGACCAGAGGTCACTTCGCTATCGGATGATGCTTGTGCGGTACGCGCGTCATCCATGATGCTTTTTTCGCGATATTGCTGCCAACCATAGGTCAGTCCGGCGCCGACCGCGACAACAGCCACGGTGCCCAAAATGATGTTGCGCAATTTTGCCATGATATAATCTCCCCCAAACCCGAAAATGCGTCGGAAAACAGTGCAGGTCAAGTGCCGCGAAGCAACCGCAATATAATGTTACGTCATCGGCTGCTTCATGCTCCAGACAAACGCAGATGGCCGTTGGTCGTCGAATTGGGATAGTCCGATTTTCTGATTTTCGGCGCCGACATGGGATTCTGCATAATATGTCCCGAACAATCGGTCCCATATCGACAAAGCAAAACCGAAGTTGCTTTTTTGTTCGGCAACAATCACGCTGTGGTGCACCAGATGCATGTCGGGCGTCACAAAAAATATGCGCAACATCCGGTCGAGCTTCTTGGGTAGGCGGATGTTGCTGTGATTGAACAGCGCATTTGCATTGAGCCACAATTCAAATGCCAGCGCGACGACAAGTGGCACGCCCAACAGGGCGACCATTGCGGATTTATAGAATGTCGACACAATCAATTCGAACGGATGAAAGCGCAGTGCGGTGGTGACATCAAGGTCGCGGTCGCTGTGGTGTACGGCATGCATCCGCCAGAAAAAAGGGAAGCGGTGCATCGCAAAATGCTGAAACCAGACAGCGAAATCGAGAACGACAAAGGCCATCCAGGCTTCGGCCCAGAAGGGCCAGTTTAAGAATTGCAGCATTCCGAACCGGTGGGCGTCTGCCCATGTCGCCGCGACGCCGATAACGACGAAAAACGAGAGGATCCTGCCGACAACTGCGTTGGTTGCGAAGAATAAAACATGCGTCCGCCATCGCGGATAGCGGCCCAAGACTAAGGCACGGCGCGGCCAGATATATTCTGCACTGGCCAACGCAAAAAGCAGCAAAGCGGGGACGGCTATTGCATATATGCCAATCCCCGCTTCGATCATGTGCGTTACGCGTCCGCCGCGTTCAGGAACGGATAGTCGGTATATCCTTCTGCCGCAGGTGCGTACCATGTTTTGAAATTATCAGGGGTCAGTTCAGCCCCGGACCGCAGCCGTTCAACCAGATCAGGGTTGCTGATATAGGGACGGCCAAAGCTGATGGCGTCAGCCAAACCGGATGCCAGATCTTCGTCCGCCAGCTCGCGCGTATATTCTTGGTTCAGCACCAATGGCCCTTTGAAGATCTTGCGGATTTCAGGGGAAATACGCGGCACATCGGTTTGCCCGAAATTGCCGTATGCTTTCACTTCACGCAGCTCCAAGAACGCGATGCCGATATCTTGCAATGCGGCAGCGGCAGCGGTGAACAACGGCACGGGATTGCTATCATTCGCACCCTGTGTTTCGCCATTGGGCGACAGGCGTACAGAGGTTCGTTCCGAACCAATGGCGTCGACGACGGCTTGCGTGACTTCGCGCAACAGGCGGATACGGTTTTCGATTGCACCGCCATATTCATCGGTGCGCAAATTGGTGTTGTCGCGCAGGAACTGGTCAATCAAATAGCCGTTGGCAGCGTGAATCTGAACACCGTCAAAGCCGGCGGCCATCGCGTTTTTCGCCGCGTTGACATAATCCGATATGATGCGCGGAATTTCCGAAGCCTCAAGCGCGCGCGCTTCAGTATATTCTTTTTTGCCCTCGGCGGTGTGCGCATAACCCGGCGCAGTCGTTGCAGATGCGGACACAGGCTGGGCACCGCCCAAGAAGTCCGGGTGAACAAGCCGTCCCATATGCCACAGCTGCAATATGATCCGGCCATCTGCCTTGTGCACGGCTTCGGTCACTGGCTTCCAAGCCGCGATCTGTGCATCTGACCAGATACCGGGCGCCGACGGCCATCCAAGGCCTTCTTGGCTAATGCCCGTCGCTTCGGCGATAATCAGGCCAGCCGTGCTGCGCTGGGTGTAATATTCGGCTTTCAAATCCGACATGGGAACATGCCCTTCGACACTGCGGCCGCGGGTCAGCGGTGCCATGAGGACTCGGTTGGGCGCGCTGATGGCGCCGAGTTGAATCGGATCAAACAAAGTTGCAGTCATGTGATATCCTGTCATTAAGCGTTTCTTTGCAGCCAAGATGCGGATGAAAGTTGCAAAATGCAACGGGGGTTTATGTCGCAGAAGATTTTACATCAGCAACCGCCCAGCTTGCTTGCCTTTGCGGCATTGCTCGCGGGAAATATTGCAATCGCTTTTGGACCATTGCTGGTGCGTTTTGCCGACAGCGGACCCATTGCGACCGGGTTCTGGCGACTGGCGTTGGCGACGCCATTTTTGTTTTTTGTCGGATATCGATTTGGTTTTCGTTTCTCGGCGTTAAGCAAATCAACAATCTGGCTTGCGACAATTGCGGGGCTGTTTTTCGGCGTTGATATCATCTTGTGGCATATTGGCATTTTCCAAACGAAAATGGCCAATGCGACATTATTTGCGAACTGTGCCAGCCTGATTCTGGTGGTTTACGGGATATTTGTCGCGCGCAAAATGCCCAGCAAATGGGAAAGCGCCGCGGTGCTTTTTGCATTTGTGGGCGCTGCACTTTTAATGGGGCAAAGCCTTGATCTGTCCCCGCTGCATTTCCAGGGGGATATTTTATCGCTTGGCGCGGGCCTTACATACACGGTGTATCTGGTGCTCATGATGCGCGTGCGACAGAATACGGAAAGCTGGGGCGCACTGGGCATGGCAAGCGCTGTTGCGGCGGTCATCTTGCTTATCGGGTCGATTGTCGCGGGGGAACAGGTTATCCCGACTGTGTGGTGGCCAGTTCTGTTGCTTGCGTTCACGTCACAGTTTTTCGGGCAAGGTTGCCTGACCTATGCCTTACCGCATTTTAGCCCGCTGGTGATTGGTTTGGCCTTGTTGTTTCAGCCTGCTTTATCGGCAGCGGCTGGGTGGCTTGCCTTTGGTGAGACGCTAACCGCAATGGATTTTACGGGCAGCGCGCTGGTGATGATCGCGCTTGTGCTGGTGCGTAAGCAATAGACCTTTTCTTGAGGGCGCCGAACGCCTACATGTTCTGCATGTCCATATCACCGCTTCCTGCTGACCCGACGCTCGACGAAATTCGTGCCGCCCTTGCCCCAATCATCGCGCGTAATGCGGGGTTTGATGGCTGGTCTGATGCCGCTGTTCATGCGGCCGCTGATGAAGCTGGCGTGGACCATGATGTTACAAAGCTTGCGTTCAAAGATAACGCCATCGACATGATTGATGCGTGGATCGACAGCATCGATATGGAGCTTGCCCATCGTTTGCCCGCCGAAAAACTTGCGGCGATGAAAATCCGTGACCGGATTACAGCATTGTTGGCAACGCGGCTGGAAATCATGGCGCCGGACCGCGAATCCCTGCGGCGCGCGATGGTGATCATGGCCATGCCGCAAAATCTGGTGCGCAGTGCAAAGATCGGTTGGCGATCCGCCGACCGGATGTGGCGTCTGGCCGGAGATACCGCGAGCGACTTCAACCATTATACCAAGCGCATGACGCTGTCGGCAGTATATGCGAGCACGCTGAGTGTGTTCGTCAACGATGACAGCGACAATTTTGCTGATGCACGGGCTTTCCTTGATCGTCGCATCGATAATGTGATGCAGTTTGAGAAGGTGAAGTTTCAGGCGAAACAGCGTCAGGAATATGTGCCAAGCCTTTCGCGCTTCATTGGCCGCCTGCGCTATCCGGCGCGTTAATCCAAATCTCTATTGATGTTATTGCGAATCGGTTGCAAATAAGCGCCCGTGCAACTTGACCATCTTCCATTGAACCGCGCCGCGGTTATTCGGGCCATCGATTGGGATGTTTTGCCCGATCAGGAAGGACATCGTCTGCGCTCACTTGGCTTTGAACCCGGGGTCACCATCGAAGCATTGCACAAGGGTATTTTGATGTGGCGTGACCCGCTTGCCGTGCGGGTCGGCCGAATGACCGTGGCCTTGCGCAGCAATGTTGCCGCGGCCATCGATTGCGAGCTTAAGCCATGACGCAAATGCTGCCCCTCGTTGCCCTTGTCGGAAACCCCAATGCCGGGAAAAGTGCGTTGTTCAATGCGCTGACTGGTGCACGGCAGAAGATTGCGAATTATCCCGGCGTAACGGTTGAGCGCAAATCGGGGCGGGCGACGTTTGACGACGGCCAACCCGTTGAAATGATCGACTTGCCCGGCGCGTATAGCCTCGATCCCGATAGCCTTGATGAAGCCGTCACCCGCGATGTCGTGCTGGGAAATCTGGAGGGCCATCGCCGTCCGGACGCGCTTGTGATCGTGCTGGATGCCGGCAACCTCGATAACCATCTGCGCTTCGCGCTCGAGCTGATTGCGCAGGGCCTGCCGACGGTGGTCGCACTGAACATGGTCGATCTTGCCGAGCGTGATGGCTTGCAGTTGGATGCAGATAAACTCGCCCGCGCATTGGGCGTACCCGTTATTGAAACGGTGGCGGTACGTCGTCGTGGTCTCGCGCCGTTGATGGCGGAGCTTGAACGCACACTCAAAACGCCGCGGCCTTCGGTCGAACCAGTTGCGGTATCGTTTGGCGCGAAAAATCAGCAGGCACGCGACATTGCGCGTTCCGTGATCGTGAGCGAAACCGCAGGTCGCCAGTGGACGCGCAGGCTCGATTCCGTATTGCTGCACCCGGTCGGCGGCGTGGTCATTTTGCTCGCTTTGTTGTTCCTTATGTTTCAGGCGGTGTACGGCTGGTCTGAGGCACCGATTGGTTGGATCGAAAGCGGCTTTGCCCTGTTAAGTGATGCGATTACGGGCGCGTTGCCCGATGGATTATTCCGGTCATTCTTGACCGATGGCGTCATTGCCGGCGTCGGATCGGTGGTCGTCTTCCTGCCGCAGATTTTGATCCTGTTCCTGTTCATTTTGCTGCTTGAGGCATCGGGTTATATGACGCGCGCTGCGTTCGTTATGGACAGGGTGATGGCGGCGGTCGGCCTTTCGGGGCACAGCTTCATTCCGCTTTTATCGTCCTTTGCCTGCGCCATTCCCGGCATCATGGCGACCCGCACGATCATGGATCAGAAGGAACGGCTGGCGACCATATTGATTGCGCCGCTAATGACCTGTTCGGCGCGGCTACCCGTTTATACCGTCATCATTGGGGCGTTCATCCCTTCAACCACTGTTGGACCCGGCATCGGGTTGCAGGGCCTTGTTCTCTTTGGCCTGTATATCGCAGGCATATTGGGCGCGATGCTGGCGGCGTCCGTCATCCAGCGCTTTGTCACGCAAAGCCGGACGAGCAACTTCCTCATCGAAATGCCACGATATCAATGGCCGCGCTTGCGTGATATTGCGCTGAACCTATGGCAGCGGGCGTGGGTGTTTCTGCGCCGCGCGGGCACCATTATTTTTGCCGCGACCATCATATTGTGGGCGCTTTTAAGCTTTCCCAAAGCGCCTGTGGGCAGCGGCATTTCGCAAGTGGAATATTCGGTCGCTGGCCGCATTGCAGACGGGCTTGAACCGATGGTCCGGCCGATTGGCTTTAATCATGACATTGCACTCGCGCTCATTCCGGCGATGGCCGCCCGCGAAGTGGCGGTCTCTGCCTTGGCGACGGTCTATGCCATTGATGCGGCGGATGAAAACGCGGCCGCGTCTAGTCTGGGTCCCAAGCTGGCGGCGGACTGGTCACTTGCGACAGCTTTGGCGTTTCTGGCGTGGTTCGTCTTTGCGCCGCAGTGCATTTCCACCATTGCCGTTACGCGCCGTGAAACCAATGGATGGAAATGGCCGATCTTCATGGTCACCTATCTTTTTGCGCTGGCATATGCCGCCGCTGGCATAACATATTGGACAGCGCGGTCCTTCGGCTTATAGCAAGTTCACAAGATCATTTGATTAGAGGGCAGGAACATGGCGGGAAGCGTCAATAAAGTTATCATCGTGGGCAATTTGGGTGCGGATCCCGAAGTCAAATCCTTCCAGAATGGTGGGCGCATTTGCAACCTGCGGATTGCGACGTCGGAAGACTGGAAAGACCGCACCACGGGCGAGAAAAAAGAACGCACCGAATGGCATAGCGTCGTGTTGAACTCCGACGGCCTTGTCGGCGTGGCCGAACGTTTCCTGAAAAAAGGCAGCAAGGTTTACATCGAAGGTCAATTGCGCACCCGCAAATGGCAGGATGCTTCGGGTAACGACCGTTACACAACCGAAGTGTCGGTTGCCGGCTTTGATGGCAAGCTGGTTATGCTGGATGGTCCCAAGGGCGGATCAGGCGGCGGCGATGGCTGGAGCGGCGGCGCATCTGGCGGTGGCTCCTCGGGCGGATCGTCCGGTGGCAATAATTGGGGCGCCGGTGGCGGCGGCGGCGGAAGCTCTTCCGGCTTTGGCGGCGGTGATTTTGACAATGACCTCGACGACGACGTACCGTTTTGATCGCTAGCGAGCGGCCAATAGCAGTAACAGATTGAACAGGGGCCAAAATGAAAAAAGCAGTTTTGGCTCTTGTCCTGATTGGCGCGATTGTGGCCTATTTTATTTTTGATTTGGGCCAATATCTAAGCCTCGAAAATTTCAAAGCCAGTCAGGCAGACATTGTCGCGGCAAAGGATGCAAATCCGGCTTTGTATATTGCCGGGTTTTTCCTCCTTTATGTCGCGGTGACGGGATTATCGATCCCGGGCGCTGCAATCATGAGCCTGGTCGCCGGTGCTTTGTTTGGCGTTGTCGTTGGCACGCTCATTGTCTCCTTTGCATCGACCATGGGCGCAACATTGGCGTTTCTCAGCTCGCGTTATTTGCTGCGCGATTGGGTGCAGGGCAAATTCGGCGAACGCTTGCGCGCGGTTGATGACGGACTTGAAAAAGACGGCGCATTTTATTTGTTCACGCTGCGTTTGATTCCGGTATTTCCATTCTTCGTCATCAATCTGCTGATGGGTCTGACGCGGATTAAAACCGGCACATTCTTTTGGGTCAGCCAGATCGGCATGTTGCCAGCGACAATCGTGTTCGTGAATGCAGGCACCCAGATCAGCCGCATAGAAAGCACCGCCGGTTTGTTGTCGCCCACACTCATTGCCTCATTCGTGGCGCTCGCTTTCTTCCCCTGGGCGGCAAAGGGCATTGTAGCGGTGGTAAAGCGCAGCCGTGGCTAAACAGTGGCAAAAGCCGAAGCGGTTTGACCGCAACCTCATAGTCATTGGTGCCGGATCGGCGGGCTTGGTCTCGGCCTACATCGCGTCAATGGTCAAAGCGAAAGTGACCTTGGTCGAAGCGCATGACATGGGGGGCGATTGCCTGAACACCGGATGCGTCCCGTCCAAGGCGCTCATCAAAAGCGCAAAGGTTGCGCATCAGGTTGCGGACTCGGCCCGCTTTGGCATTCAGAGCGGCGCACCTGTCATCGACTTCCCTGCGGTCATGCGCCGCGTCCGCGACGTCATTACCGCGATTGAACCACATGATAGCGTTGAACGCTTTACCGGTCTCGGCGTCGATTGCGTGAAGGGCTATGCGCGCTTCGTTGATCCGTGGACCATAGAGATTGATGGCGCACGCCAGTTAACCGCAAAATCCTTCATCATCGCCACGGGCGCAGCGCCCTTCATCCCGCCACTGCCGGGCGTCGAGGATAGCGGATATCTGACGAGCGAGACTTTGTGGGATGTCATGGCGGACCGCACAAGTGCGCCCAACCGTCTGGTGATTTTGGGTGGTGGTCCCATTGGCTGCGAACTCGCACAGGCATTCCAGCGTTTGGGGTCAAAAGTGACCATCGTCGAAATGGCGGATCGGTTGCTGCTGAAAGAGGATGCCGATGCCGCTGCATTGGTGACCGCGCGATTGCAGGCGGAGGGCGTGCGCGTTCACACCGCCCACCGTGCCGTGCGTTTTGAAGCGGGAAAATCTCTGGTCGTTGAAGGACCGCAGGGTGAAAAATCGATAGCCTATGATGACATCATCATTGCCGTCGGTCGCAAGCCGCGGGTGTCCGGCTTTGGTCTTGAAGAATTGGGGTTGGTTGTGGGCGGCCAGCTTGCGAATGATGATTTTCTGCGCACGAATATGCCGCACATATATTGTGCGGGCGACGTTGCCGGACGCCAGCAGCTGACGCACGGCGGCAGTCATGAGGCATGGTATGCCAGCGTGAATGCACTGGCCCGGCCGTTCAAGAAATACCGCACCGATTACCGCGTCCTGCCGCGTGTCACCTATACGGAACCCGAGCTTGCGACGGTTGGCTTGACCGAGGCGGAGGCGCGTGCGCAAGGCCTGTCTTTCGATGTCACACGGTACGATCTTGATGATCTCGACCGGGCGATTGCCGAAAGCGAAGCGCATGGCTTTGTCAAAATTCTGACCGCCAAAGGCAGTGACCGCATTTTAGGCGCAACGATTATTGGGCAGAATGCGGGCGAAATTCTCGCCGAAGTCACCTTCGCGATGAAGCATAAAATGGGGCTGCGCAAAATCCTGCAGACTATTCACCCCTACCCAACATGGGCTGAGGCGAACAAATATGCGGCGGGTCAGTTCGGGTTGGCGCGCAAACCCGAAGCACTGCTGAAATGGGCCGAGCGTTGGTTCCGCTGGCAGCGGGGTTAGCGGAAGCTTTTGGCCGCGAGCGCAACGCGCTGGGCAACGGTCAGTATACACAACGCCGCAAATATTAGCGCCAATGTCGGGAAAAATGCCGGGAACAGGCAGAACAGCAAAAAGAACGCGATGGTCTCCCCGCCCTCCATCAATCCGGTGGAATAGATAAATGCTTTGGGGCCATGCGCACCGTCATCATCATTGCGCCGCGCGGCGATTGCGGCATATCCCAGAAAGCTGACTGCTGTCAGGGTGAAGCTCGCCACCAGCGCGAGCGCGGGCATTTGATTGTTAGCGCTTATTATCCCGAACGCGACGGGGACAGACACGTAGAACAGAAAGTCACACAGCGAATCCAAATATCCGCCAAAGTCCGTCGGCCCGTTGATCCGGGCAATCGCGCCATCGAGACCGTCAAAAAGGCGGTTCAGCACGATGCACATTAATGCAGCCGAATAATGCGCCTGCGTGATGAAAAATGCCGCACCCAGCCCGATGGCAGCACCGGTGATCGTCAGGGCATTGGCCGAAAACCGCGCACCTGCCAGTACGCGCGCGATGCGGAACAGCGCCGGGTCGACCAGTCGGCGAAGCGCCACATCAAACATGGCGCTGCCCAATCATTTTTTCGCCAACAAGTCCTTTAGTCCCGCGAGCGCACCCACTGGAGCGACGTCTTCTTCGCTTTTGACACCTGCAGCCTTCAAGATTTCCTCTGCCTCGGGACTGCGCGGATAGGGATTGAGCCCGAGACCCATTGACTGCGCAACCGCCTCACCCAAATCAATGGTCTGGCCATCGTGGAACATCGTGTCGCAATCTTCGGGTGCGAGTTCGAGTTCCACTTCGCCATTTGATGTGGGTTCGGCAATAAATTGGATATGGATGGCCTCGTCCAATTTTGCAGGAACGGGATCATGCGTTGCGATGCAAAATTGTGCGAGGCTGGCCGTAAAGCGTCCGGTTGCAATCACGGCGTCCGCTTCATGCTTCAACGAAATTTCAGCCTCAAGATTGTCCAGCGCCGCCAGATCAAACCGCGCCATCAGGGCGTGGCGCGCTGCCTCATCCGCCGAAAGCCGAAGGTTGCGGCTGTGGTTTCCAACTTCGGAA
>NZ_JBILAF010000052.1:0-13618 GCF_044354325.1 Sphingorhabdus sp.
GGCCGACCATGTAGGCCGTCGCCTGACCGGGGTAGATGATATAGCGTTCGATGGCTTTCACGATGCCGCCGGGGGCGTCTGCAGAGTTATCCTCGACATATTTAATCGCCTGCTCGCGCGTCCAGCGTTTGTGGTGCAGACCGCTGTCGACCACGAGCCGGATGGCGCGGTGCAGTTCCAATTGCAACCGACCGAAATCGCGCGCCGGATCAGTGTAGAGCCCCATGTCCTTGGCAAGCTTCTCCGAATAGAGACCCCAGCCTTCGGAATAAGCCGTAACGCCGCCAAATTGGCGGAAGGCAGGAACGTCTTTTAGCTCCGTCTGGATCGCCAGCTGCAAATGGTGGCCGGGGACGCCTTCATGGTAGAACAATGCCTCAACCTCGGTCAGTGGCATGTCAGCCATTTTATAGAGGTTGGCGTAATAAGTGCCGGGGCGCGAACCATCGGGCGCGGGGCGCTGGTAAAACGCCTTGCCTGCCGATTTCTCACGGAATGCTTCCACTGGCTTCACAACCAACGGCGCCTTGGGCAATATTCCAAACCATTGGGGCAGCAATGGTGTGATGGCGTCCTGCGCCTTTTGCGTTTCGGACAAATAGAGCGCGCGGCCCTCTTCGGTTTCCGGCGCGTAGAATTTGGGCTCCGTGCGCATATATTTGAAGAAAGCCTGAAGGTCGCCCTTCACGCCCATTTTCCTTTGGACGACGCCCATTTCCTTGTGGATGCGCGCAACCTGGGCTAGACCGAGATTGTGGATCTGGTCAGGCGTCATGTTGGTCGTGGTGTAGTTGGCCAGCCGCTCGGCATAATAGCCAGCGCCATCGGGGAAGCGCCAGACACCGTCGTCGGTGCCGGCGACTTTCTCCTGCGCCGTCATTTCAGCGATCAAAGCCTCATACGCTGGCTTCACCGCGTTGGTGAGTGCCTGCGCCGCGTCCGCAATCAAGATATCCTTTTCGATCTGCGTGATCTTCAACTTGCCGACCTTCGCCTTGAAATCGGCGAATAATGGCGCGTCAGGACCGCCATCAAAGGGTGCCCCGGTGATGACGTTGCGCGAATCGGCGATGACGTAAGGGTAGACCCACTTGGGTGGCATGATGCCCTTTGCGGCGCGCGTTTTGGCTTGGCCGACAGCCTCCGTCATTGCGGGGCCAATGCCATAGAGCCGGTTCACATAGGCGCGGGCGTCGGACTTGGTATCAATGCGGTGGATGTTGATGAGAAAGGCGGGGATCTGGCTCTGCGCGCCGTTCATCTGATCGAAGATATAGCCATAGTCGTTATATTTATATGCGCCCTCGCTGCGCGCCGCGCGCTTTTCGAAGAGGCGATAGGAGAGTTGGTTTTCGGGCGACAGCTTGGCGGGGTCGAAGCGCGCGCGCATTTCTTTCAACGCCGAACGTTCGGCTTCATAATTGCGGGCTTCGGCTGCGTCCGAACCATCGTCCCATTTTCCATAGTCGCTGTCCTTGATGCCGCGATAGGATTTGCCGAGCGGCGAGCGCGCAAGCTGCTGCGCATCATATTCGTCGAAAAACGCCATAATCGCGGCGTTCTGGTCAACGTCGGCGGAGGCAACAGGTGCCGCGGCTGCAGTCTGCGCAATGGCCGGTGTGGCCATATAGACCAGCGCCACAGCAAGGGCAGAAAGGGCGGTTTGGGTTATGCGCATCGAAACTCTCCTGATTTATCTATGGCAACCTCATATCAGGCAGATGCGGCAGGGGAAGCTGTGATTTTACAACTTGTCGAACGGGCAATGGTTTTGGTCGAAGCGACCTACCGGTTGCCTAGCCGCTATTGCGCAACGCCGTCGCGATCGCGTTAATCGTCAACTGAATGCCCTCGCCAATGCGTTCGTCGGCTTCACCGGCGCGGTGGCGTTTCATGAGTTCGATTTGGAGCAGGTTCAGCGGCTCAATATAGGGCAGGCGCAGGCGGATGGAATTGTTCAGCGCCGGGTTGGCCTCAAGCAAGTGGCTTTGGCCGGTTGCCGCTAGCAGGCTGTCGCGTGACGCGTGCCAGCCGCCCTTGATGCGGCCGAAAAGATCATGCGCAAGCGCCTGATCCTCGACCAAGCCAGCATAATGCGCAGCGATGCCCATGTCGGACTTGGCCAAAACCATTTCCATATTGGCGAGAATGGTTTGGAAGTATGACCACTCACCCGCCATTGCACGCAGCAGGCCCTTGTCCGCAAAATCGGCCAGCGCCTGTCCAGTGCCATACCAGCCCGGCAGCATGACGCGCGCCTGCGCCCATGAGAATACCCAAGGGATCGCGCGCAAATCTTCAATGGCGTCGGACGCCGTGCGGCTTGAGGGCCGCGATCCGATTTTCAGCGTCGCAATTTCATTGATGGGGGTCATCTGGCGAAAGAATGTGCGGAAGCCAGCGGTGTCGTACACCAAGCCGCGATAGTGGCGGAAGGCACTGGCGGA
Organism: Sphingorhabdus sp.; assembly: GCF_044354325.1. GTDB lineage: Bacteria > Pseudomonadota > Alphaproteobacteria > Sphingomonadales > Sphingomonadaceae > Sphingorhabdus_B. Next base: position 2,448 of record NZ_JBILAF010000052.1, read on the forward strand.
GAGTTCAGCCATCGCCGCCTTGAACCGGGCAACGTCGGCACCCGCAATCGGGTCGCTCGACAGCGTGGCGAGCATCGTCGCCGATGCCATGGTTTCCAAGCTCGTGACGGCATTGTCGACCGTGCCATATTTGGCGGCGATCACTTCGCCCTGTTCGGTAATGCGGATGCGGCCCTGCACGGTACCCTGCGGCTGCGCGAGGATTGCCCCGAAGGCGGAACCGCCACCCCTGCCCACCGCGCCACCACGCCCGTGAAAAAGCTGCATCGCAACACCTGCGTCGGCAAACACGTCCGCCAAGGCGCTCGATGCCTCATATAATTCCCACGTGGATGTCAGGTAGCCGCCGTCTTTGTTCGAATCCGAATAGCCGATCATCACTTCCTGATGCCCGCGCGCATTGGCCAGCGCCTGCATCATGGGAATTTGGAAAAAGGCGCGCATGGTTTCGGGCGCAGCCTGAAGGTCGGCGACGGTTTCAAACAAGGGCACGGACATGATGGTCGCGCGTGGCTTTCCATCGTCATCAATGCGATACAGCCCCGCCTGTTTCAGCATCACATAGACTTCAAGCATGTCGGACACGCTGGTCGTCTTGCTGATATTGTAGGTCGTGATGGCGGCGTCACCGTAATCAGCCTGCGCCTTGGCTGCCGCCCGAACGATGGCGAGTTCCTTTGCAGTCTCCGCGCTATAGTGCGTCCACTCGCCGGCCAGCGGCCGATTGTGCGACAGTTCGGCGACAAGCAGTTCGACCCGCGCGGCCTCATCCAGCGCAAGATAATCCGGCGACACGCGGGCAACGCGGAACAGCTCGGCAACGACGCGTTCATGCACATCACTGTTCTGGCGCAAATCCAGCGTCGCCAGATGGAAGCCAAATATCTCCACCGAGCGGATGAGCCGCGCCAATGCGCCCCCGCTCGACAGCGCGCCATCGCCGTCGCTGGCGAGGCCCGACGCGACAGTGACAAGGTCCCGGCGCAGTTCGTCAGGGCCGTCATAGGGCTGGCCAGAGAGGCTCGAAGGGCGCGGCGGTTGATCGCCAACCAATTTGATATGTGTCGCCGCCAGACGTGCGTAGATGCCAGACAGCGCCCGCCTATAGGGTTCGTCCGCGCGGCTTGAGGCAGTGTCGCCGCTTTTCTCGGCCAATGCCTGCACAGGCTCGGGCGTGTCACTCATCAGCGACGAGATCGAAATTTCCGCGCCCAGTTTATGGATCAGCTCAAGATAGTGCCGAATGGCGGTGCCGCCGTTACGCGCAGTGGCATAACGCAGCGTTTCGGCATCCACGAAGGGATTGCCATCGCGGTCGCCGCCAATCCAGGTGCCAAGACGCACAAAACCGGGCGGACGACCGCCGAGCGCCTTTTCCCAACCGGCGTAAAGCTTTGGCAGCGCCGTCAGAAAAACATCCTGCATCGTCGCACGGGCATTCTCGATCTCGTCTGCCACAAACAGCTTTTCGCGGCGCAGCGGCCGCGTTTGCCACAGAAGCGCAATCTGCCGGTAGATGGCTGCGTCTAGGTCATCGCCATCTTCAGTCACCGTCTGTCCCTGATCGCGCAGCTCCATCAGCTTTGCGATCCGGTTTTTATGGTCGATGATACTCTTGCGCCGCACTTCGGTGGGATGTGCGGTCAGCACGGGCACGATCAGGCTATGGCCAAGCATCTCGCGGATGTCGGTTAGGGCAACCCCCTCCGCCATAAGCCGCGCGCAAGCCTCCGCGACCGTCGCGCCGTCCTCATGCGCAAGGCCTTGGCGATCCTCCGCCAGATTGGCCAAAAGCGAAAACAGCATGAACCCACGAACGAAGTTCAGCGTATCATCAAGGCTGAGCGCACCAAGGCCGCTGTCGCTCGCCTCGGCACCTTCAACTTTGCGAAAACGATCAACGCTCGTCGAACGTATATATTCGGTCTGCCGGAATAATTTTTCCCCGCCATAAGCGCGAATGACGTCCCCCAGCATCTTGCCGAGAAACCGGATATCCGGATTTTGCGAAATAGCTTGCGTGTGTTGACCGTCCATCGCCCAGTTTGTGCACATGGGCCGCGCATAGGCAAGCAAATGCGCCTACGCTGGGCAGGGAATAGCTATTCCCCAATCAGGCGGGAAAGTCGGCGGATTTCATCATTTTGCGCAGCGACATCATCAACCACCGGTTTTTGCGCATCGGTCAGCAGCGCCGCCAGTCCCGAATCACCCGCATTGGCATCCGCAATCAAACCATCAAACGCGCGAACCGCCGCGACCGAATCATCCCGTATTTTATCGAGCCGCGACAATATGACATGCGCGTTGACCCATGCTTCACTGCCGGGGCCGCTTCCCGCTGCGCGTGCGGCCACAGAGCGCACCGCATCAAGGCGCTCTAGATAGGCCGCGTGCGCGATCTTGTGCCGCGAAAGCAACGCGTCGACCTGCGCCTTGAGCTCCACGGACATGGAAACCGGCGCTGCTGGCGGTGTTGTGGGCGCCGTTATCGCGTCATTATTCTCATACGCCCGCCGTTCAAGCGAGGGAAACTGCCCGTCGATACTGCCGCATGATGCGAGCAGAATGAAGGGCATCAGGCGAAGCATGGGCTTGATAATCGACATATGCGGTGTCTAAACCTGCGGCCACGCCCATGCAAGGGCCGCGCAATAGCGCTTGATGGCGGGCAAAAGGCGTTGACAGGATGAAATCCTTGGACTAGCTGCGCCCCTTCTTGCGTGACCTCCCAAGATTCGTCTTTTGGAGTAACGCGTTTGAGCAACCGCGCTTCAAAAGGGCGCTAAGCTGTAGAAACGGATGAGTTATAGCCATGTTCGCAATCGTGCGCACAGGCGGCAAGCAGTATCGCGTAGCCGCCGGAGACAAAATCGCAGTTGAAAAACTGTCTGGTGAAGCGGGTGACAAGATCTCGCTTGGTGACGTTCTGTTGGCCGGTGACGGCGACACAGTGCAGGACGTAAACGGCCTGACCGTTTCTGCCGAAATCATTGCGCAAGAGCGCGGCGAAAAGGTGATCGTTTTCAAAAAGCGTCGTCGCCACAATTATCGTCGTAAGCAGGGCCATCGTCAGTCACTGACGCTGCTGCGCATCCTCGCCGTTGGCAAGGAAGAGAAAAAGGCTGCTGCGCCGAAAGCCGAAAAGGCTGAAGCCGCGCCAAAGAAAGCCGCTGCGCCCAAAAAGGCTGCAGCTTCAAAGGAAGCTTGAGCGGCAACGCTCTGACTTAGGAGTTTAGACCATGGCACATAAAAAAGCAGGTGGTTCGTCACGCAACGGTCGCGATTCAGCAGGCCGCCGCCTTGGCGTTAAGAAATTCGGTGGCGAAAGCGTCATCGGTGGCAACATTATCATCCGTCAGCGCGGCACCAAGGTATATCCTGGCGCAGGCGTTGGCCTTGGCAAGGACCACACTTTGTTCGCGCTCGTCGCGGGCCGTGTGCGTTTCCACGCTGGCAAACTTGGCCGCAAATATGTGTCGGTCGACATGGCGGCTGCGGCGGCCGAATAAACAGGACAATCGATACCGGGTTGTCCAGACGGATGACCCGGAAATCGCATCAGGTGGTTTCCACCTTTGAACAGGGAGACGGGTCAACCGGTCTCCCTTTCTTTTTGTCTCTTTCTCCCTGTTCTCAGCCTCCTGCGGAGGAACTGTAACATGGCTGTCGCTTTATCGTGCAAAGGGCGGCGCAGAACCGGAGAGAAAAGATGTTCGCGAGAACCGAAAGATTGTTATTGCGGCCCAGCTGGCCCGAAGATGCGGGCGAGCTTCATCAGGCCATCGCCGATGAAGGCATTGTCCGCAATCTCGCCCGCGCGCCGTGGCCCTATACGGCGGAGGACGCCGTGCGTTCCGCCACGCAAGAGCATGACGCGCACTTCCCTTCCTTTTTGATGATGCTGCGGACCAACGGCGCGCCGCGCCTGATCGGCGCGTGCGGCATTGGCAACTTCAATAATGACGCCGAACTGGGCTATTGGATCGGCAGGCCATATTGGGGATTGGGCTTTGCCACCGAAGCCAGCCGCGCCGTCATTGAGATAGCCAAAACGATCGGCCACAAAAAATTGGTCGCGAGCCACTTCACCGACAACCCCGCGTCGGGCAATGTTTTGCGCAAGCTTGGCTTTCAAAGCACCGGCAAGACGGCACTACGCCACAGCAACGGCCGCGGCATTGCCACAACGTGCGCGCTGTACGAACGGTCGCTTGAGGCAGCCGTCACCGACGATGGAGATATGCGAAGCACGCAAGCACTCGGCATGCGCGAATATATGGAGCGCCTTCAGGCGGCGTAAGCTGCATTCAACGCTATTGGACAAGCAGTGCAATTGGCCTAACGTGTAAAATGATAATTACGCACAGGCACTCATGACCACACACGCTTCAAAAATCGTACAACTGAATGATCCCGCCATGCCGCGCCGGTTAAGCCCCGAGGCGAGCCGCTTGGCGGCGCTTGAGGCCGCGCGCGACCTGTTGCTTGAATCGGGTCCGCAGGCCGTTACCCTTAAGGCAGTCGCGGGACGCATTGGCCGCACACACGCCAATTTGCTGCATCATTTCGGCTCCGCCTCTGGGCTGCAGCGCGAGCTTGCTGCCTATATGGGCGACAAGATCTGCAGCAAAATCGGCGCGGCGGTGGTGCAAATGCGGGGCGGTGTGGTGACGCCGCACGAGCTTGCTGACTTGATTTTCGACCAGTTCGATCGCGAGGGTGCGGGTGCGCTTGCCTCGTGGATGCTATTGTCGGGCAATGAAGACGCGCTCGATCCGATTATCGAGGCGATCCATAGACTGGTCGACGAAATTGGCGAAGAGGGCCAGGACGACACGTCGCTGCATGAACTCACGCTCGAAATGGTGTTGATGGCATTGGGCGACGCATTGTTGGGCGGCCCGATGTCGGCCTCACTCGGCCTGCCGCGCGAGACAGGGCGGCAGATTGCCGGCCGCAAGTTGGCGGCTTCTTTCGATGAATGGCAGTCCCAGATTAAGAGCTAAGGCGCGACGCGATAATATTCGCGGTACCACGCCGCAAATTTTTCCAGACCCTCGGCCAGCATCACTTTGGGTTTATAGCCCGTCAGCGCATGCAGCTTTGAAACATCGGCATAGGTCGCCGTGACATCGCCGGGCTGCATTGGGCGCATGACCTTAACGGCCTCATGCCCGATGGCTTTCTCAAGCGTATCGATCATGTCCATCAGGCCAACCGGATGGCTGTCGCCGATGTTGAGCACGCGGTGCTCGCCGCGTGCGGGCGGGTTATCGAGCGCGCCAATGATCCCGTCGACAATGTCATCAATATAGGTGAAATCGCGCGCCATTTTCCCGTCGCCATAGACTTCAATGGCCTCGCCTTTGAGAATTTTCTGCGTGAAGCTGAAATAGGCCATGTCTGGGCGCCCCCAAGGGCCGTAGACCGTAAAGAAGCGCAGCCCCGTTTGCGGGAAGCCGTATAAATTGGCGTAAGACTGGCTCATCATCTCACACGCGCGTTTAGTCGCGGCATATAGTGACACGGGATCGTTGGCGGGCTCATCTTCCTTGAAGCCCTCGCCGCCCATCGGCTTGTCGCCATAGACTGAACTGGAGGAGGCATAGACCAGATGCTCGAAACCCTCGGCATGGCGGCACGCTTCCATCACCGACAGATGCCCCGCCAGATTTGAACGTTCATATGCGAAGGGGTTTTCAATACTGTACCGCACGCCCGCCTGCGCCGCCAAATGGACCACGCGCACGATTTTATGGTCGCGGACAAGCGCCGCCATTTTTGCAGTGTCGGCAATGTCGATGCGTTCAAATGCGAAGCTATTGATCCCGGCAAAAGTCGCCAGGCGCGCCTCTTTCAGTGCGGGGTCGTAATAGTCATTGACGATGTCGACGCCAATGACACGCTCACCGCGCGCCAACAACCGATGCGCCACGGCGTGGCCAATGAAACCCGCTGCGCCTGTTACGAGTATCGGTGCCGGCATGTCAAAAAAGTCCTTATGCATAAAAAGCAAATTTACGTGACGCAGGAGGCGTCTCACCATCAGCCCTATGCCGTGCGCTTTATCACGGAGGCAAGCTTAAGCAACATTAGCATAGCCACATACGGCGCTATTGAGCGCGGTGACGGCTTCAGGCCAGAAGGCAAAGGTTTAATATTCAGGGAAGGCTGCGCCCCATGCGCACCTCGAGTGCGGTCTTAAAAATGATTTTTGCATATTTATATATGCTCGTATGTATTTATTTTGCACATATATATCAGGTCAAAATATCTTGATGTGCACACATATATGTGTCATATTATAATAGAAGGACCTGCATATATGTCACCTGGCCAAGCAATTTTAGCACGAAAAAGTCTCGACCGCCGCCTCGCAGCACTGCGGGGGGAGGCCGTCGCCGTTCCTCCACGCGGTTGGCTTAAGGGCGTTCGCGAGGCCTTGGGATTAAGCACACGCCAGCTGGCCAAGCGAATGGGCGCCGCCTATTCGCGCATAACGGCAATGGAAAAGGCGGAGCCGGCGGGCGCAATAACGATAAAAAGTATGCGCGAGGCAGCCCAGGCGATGGGCTGCACATTCGTCTACGCCATAGTCCCTACGAACTCGCTGGATGACATCGTGCAGCAACAGGCCGCCCGAAAGGCAGAGGCTATGCTTGCGCGGCTCCACCACACCATGCGCCTCGAGAACCAGGCGATGGATGGGTCTGACCTCGTGACCGAACGCCAGCGCATAATTGCGGAACTACTTGCCGGCTCAACGCGCCGCTTGTGGGATGATGAATGACAGACGCACTTTTCCATGAAGATGACGATGCCAATACACCTCTCGATGCAGAGGAGATGCAACAGCTTATACCGTCCTACATCACTTTGCGTCGCGAGTTGAACGAGGCGGAACAGGTCAACATTGCGCATGCCTCAAAATGGTTGTCGTCGCGCCGCAGCGACCCGCTCGATGAAGTCTTCCTGCGCGAACTGCACAGACGCATGTTCGGTCAGGTGTGGCGCTGGGCTGGGCACTATCGCAAGACGGCACGTAACATTGGCGTAGATGCCAACCGTGTCCGGATGGATACTGCGCAGGCACTTGACGATGCGCGCTTCTGGGTAGCGAATGCCACCTACGCTCCTGACGAAATTGCGGTGCGTTTCTCGCACCGGCTCGTGGCAATCCATCCCTTCCCTAACGGTAATGGTCGCCTCTCACGCATGGCTGGCGATTTACTGGCTGTACAACTCGGCCGCCCTCAATTCTCGTGGGGAAGTCACAGCCTCACTGACGCCAACGTTACACGTGCAGCTTACATCGCAGCATTACGCGCGGCCGACGAGCACGATCTGGGGCCCTTGATTTTATTCGCACGCTCCTAGGCGTTCAGCGAATTGATGAAGGCACGCGAAGAGATCTGGTCGCGGCTTGGCTAGGCTGGATGACTGGCCACTGGCGGCAGGCTACGCTTACCCCATAAAACCCAACGCAAATTCAATTCGACGGCCATTTAATGTCGCGCCAGTCAGGCGGCGCGGCGTTGATCCGTTGCCTGCAGCCATGCGCGTGCCTGGCGCTGTGCCTCTGCGATTTCGCGCGCGGTCATCTCGTCCGAGACATCTGCGCGGCACATCGTCGCCTCTTCGCTGCCATTCAGGGCCGCGAGATTGAACCACTTGTGCGCCTCAATCAGGTCGACTTCGACCCCGCCGCCTCCGCTAGAATAGGCCATGCCCAAGTCGTACAATACGTCCGCGTTGCCGCGCGCCACATCGGCCAAGCGGCTTTGCATCAAGAAATTCGCGCTTTTGAAACTGCTACCCATGATTACTGTCCCCACATCCACCGTGTGAGATCAATCTCGCCAAACATGGATAACAAATGGTTAACGCAAAACGCGAAAACCGCGTCCAGATTGGGATGCAAAATGTGCGCCTATAGCGGGCAGTTATCCAGCAGGCGCGTCTTGCCGATCTTGGCCGCCACCAACAACCGCGCCTCGCGGCCGTCAAAGGCGTGCAGTTCCTCAAGCGTAACCGCGTCGGCGAGCGCGAAATAGTCCACCGCATCAAAGCCGCCCGCCAATATTTTTGCAGTAGCGGCGGCAAGCGTTTCGGCGACAGCTTTGCCGCCACGAATATCGCGCGCGGCGTCTTCCAACGCCCTTGGCAAAGCCAATGCCGCTGCCCTTTGCTCGGGCGTCAGATAGGCATTGCGTGAGGACAGTGCGAGGCCGTCTGTGTCACGCACGATCGGGACACCCAATATCTCGAGATCGAAATCGAGATCGCGCGCCATTTGGCGAATGACCGCGAGTTGCTGAAAATCCTTCTCGCCAAACAGCGCAACATCGGGCCGAACCTGATTGAACAATTTGGCGACAACGAGCGCGACACCATCAAAATGCCCGGGGCGTGCACCGCCACAATATCCGCGGCTTGGGCCATCGACATGCAATTTGGTCGCAAAGCCCTGCGGATAGACTGTCGCCGCGGTGGGTGCCCACAAGATGTCGACACCCGCCGCACGCAACAATTCTGAATCGCGTTCAAACGTACGCGGATAGGCGTCGAGATCTTCATTTGGACCGAATTGGGTTGGATTAACGAAGATAGACACGACCACCGCGTCGGCATGGCGCCGCGCATTGTCGACCAGTGCCATATGACCGTCATGTAATGCCCCCATGGTCGGGACGAGCGCAATGCGCCCACCCTCTTTTCGCAGGTTGGAAACATTGTGCCGTAATGAAGCAAGTTGATTGATGGTTTGCACGTGTCGGCGGCCTTGTTTAATGGCTTTAAGTGAACCCGCCTATGCGGGACGGCGTGGCGACATTTCAAGGCAAATGTCGGGCGCAAGATATTTAGGACAGATCCGGGGGAATATGGCCAAGGCACATCACATTGTTTTCGCTAATGAAAAGGGCGGAACGGGTAAGTCGACGACGGCGGTCCATGTCGCCATTGCCCTGGCATCGCGCGGTGCGCGGGTGGCATGTATTGACCTTGATTCACGCCAGCGGACATTGTTTCGCTATCTTGAGAACCGGCGCGACACGATTGCGCGGCGTCGCATCAGCCTGCCCATGCCCGTGTTTGAAGTGTTTGAGCATGATTCGCAGGCGACACTTGACCGGCAAGTCGAACGACTGGGTGCCGAGAATGATTTCCTGATATTTGACACGCCCGGCCGCGATGACAAATATGCCCGCCTCGTCGCCACGCGGGCAAACACGCTGGTGACCCCGATCAATGACAGCTTTGTCGACTTCGACCTCATCGGCCAAGTCGATGCCGAAAATTTCAAGGTGCGCAAATTAAGCTTCTATGCCGAGCTTATCTGGGAGGCGCGCAAGGAGCGGGCCAAGACAGATGGTGTTACGATCGACTGGATCGTCGTGCGCAACCGGCTGCACAATATGGAGGCGCGCAACCAGCAGCGCATGACCAATGCCATTGCCGAATTGTCGAAGCGTGTGGGTTTCCGATCCGTGCCGGGCTTGAACGAGCGCGTTATTTATCGCGAGCTTTTCCCGTCGGGATTGACGCTGATCGACAAGGGCCATTTGGGACAATTGGCGACTGCGCATATCGCTGCACGTCAGGAATTGCGCGAACTTGTCACAGGCCTCGCACTGCCCGATCTGCAGGGTGCCACGCTCGTTTAATGGCCTTTCTCGGGCTCCTGATTATCGCCGCGCTGGCGTGGGCGGTGTGGACGAAAAAACTGCAGTCGCAGCAGATTTTTCCGATATTGCTTGGGATTGGCGGCGCCTTTCTGGCCGCACGCGGGAGCCTTCTGCTTGGGCTCGGCGCAATTGCGATTGCTGCGGCGTGGTATCGCGGGATGACGTGGCGGCTGCTGGGCAAAGGCGGGAAAGACAATGACGCGGCGGCCCTTGATGCGGCCCGTGTTCTGCTTGGCGTTTCACGGTTCGATACTGCCAACCGCATTCGCGAGCGGCATCGCGCCTTGATTTCGCAAAACCATCCCGACGCAGGCGGCAGCGATGCACAAGCCGCCGCGTTGAACAAGGCCCGCGATCTTTTGTTAGATGATTTGAACAAAAAGATACTGTAATTACTCAACTATATTGTAATTACAAAAATATCTCCCAGAATTAGGAATCCTATGACCCATAATTTCCACCCCACTTCGCTGCGTGAATATGACATTCGCGGGATCATTGGTGAAACGCTTGGCGCGGATGATGCCTATGCCATTGGTCGTGGCTTTGGCACGTGCCTGGTCCGGGCCGGCGGTAAAAAGGCCGCCGTGGGTTATGATGGCCGCGTCAGCTCACCTATGCTCGAAGGCGCGCTGGTCAAGGGATTGAACGACAGCGGAGTGGACGTTGTGCGTATCGGCAGGGGGCCAACGCCCATGCTATATTATGCCGAAGCCGTTCTGGACGATGTAGACGGCGGCATTGAAATAACCGGCAGCCATAATCCAGCCAATTATAATGGCTTCAAAATGGTCCTCATGGGGAAACCGTTTTTTGGCGCGGATATCCAAAAGCTGGGCAGCATGGCGGCGGCAGGGGATTGGACCGCCGGAGAGGGTACTTCCGAGCATTTGGATATCCTTGACCAATATGTCGCCCGCGTTGCCGAAGCGGCGCCGCAAAAGGCATTTCGCATCGGGTGGGACGCAGGCAACGGGGCGGCGGGACCGGCAATTGAAAAGCTGGTCAAGATGTTACCCGGTGAGCACCATCTTTTGTTTGTGGATGTGGATGGCCAGTTTCCCAATCATCACCCCGATCCTACCGACCCTGTAAATCTGGTCGATCTGCAAAAGCTTGTCGCGGAAAAGCATCTCGATTTCGGAGTGGCTTTTGACGGCGATGGCGACCGCATTGGCGCGATTGACGGCGAGGGGCGCGTTATCTGGGGCGACCAATTGCTGCAAATTTATGCGCAAGACGTGCTGGGCGATGTCCCGGGCGCCACGATTATCGCCGACGTGAAGGCATCGCAGGCGCTGTTTGACCGCGTGGAGCAACTTGGCGGACAGCCACTGATGTGGAAAACCGGCCACAGCCTGATTAAGTCCAAAATGAAGGAAACAGGATCGCCTTTGGCGGGCGAAATGTCTGGGCACATTTTCTTCAAGCATGAATATTATGGCTTTGACGACGCGATTTACGCGGCGGTGCGTTTAATGG
>NZ_JBILAF010000057.1:0-12883 GCF_044354325.1 Sphingorhabdus sp.
GATTCGCGTTCGCAACCAATCCAGTCACGACCCAAACGGCGCGCCACGGCGCCAGTTGTGCCTGTACCGAAAAACGGATCAAGCACGACGTCGCCGGGTTTCGTGCAGGCCAGCAATATGCGGTACAGCAGAGCCTCTGGCTTTTGCGTTGGGTGCGCCTTGGTGCCATTGCGCTTCAACCGTTCCTGTCCGCCGCAAATGGGGATCAACCAGTCAGAACGCATCTGAAGTTCATCGTTCAACGTCTTCATTGCGCGATAGTTGAATGTGTATTTTGACTTCTCGCTTTTCGATGCCCAGATTAACGTCTCATGCGCGTTGGTGAAACGCGTACCTTTGAAATTGGGCATCGGATTGGACTTGCGCCAGACGATATCGTTCAAAATCCAGTATCCGGCGTCTTGCACAGCGGTGCCGACGCGGAAAATGTTATGATAGCTGCCAATCACCCACAATGAACCATCTGGTTTTAAAATGCGGCGCGCCTCGGCAAGCCATTCGCGGGTGAACTTGTCGTAAATGGCAAAGCTGGCAAACTTGTCCCATTCGTCATTTACGGCGTCGACCTTGCTGTTGTCAGGACGCAGCAAATCCCCGCCGAGTTGAAGGTTATAGGGCGGGTCCGCGAACACCATGTCGATGGAGCAATCGGGCAACGAACGCATGGCTTCGATGCAGTCCATCCGCAAAATCTGGTTCCGCGGCAGGTCATGGACCTCAACCGGCTTCGACTTTACTGCTGGCCTGATTTTCTCGATGACGCCCACGGCTCACTCCTCAAAACTGAATGACACTGCGATGAGTCAGCGCGGGGGTAAGGTCAAGGACGTTCATAACATAAGGAATCGTGGCGAGTCGCACGATCCGGGGCAATTTAGATGGAACGAAAGGAGTCCGGCACAAGATATGGAGTCTGGCGATTCCAACGGGACTCAACCGGTAGTGGTGTTGCCCGAATGACTCACTGACCAAAAAAAACTCACAGCAAAAGCATTTGTGACACGGGCGCGAAGCTTTTGCGGTGCAGCGGCGTTGGTCCGTGCAAACGCAAAGCGGCCAAATGGTCCGGGGTTCCGTACCCCTTGTTCCGTTCCCAACCATAATGTTGATGCTGCTGCGCCGCTTCACACATCATCCGGTCACGATGTTCTTTCGCGATGATGGACGCCGCAGAAATGCATGGCTCAAGGGCATCGCCGCCGACAATGGCCCGTGCATTCCACCGCCATTCGGGCCGACGGCCGGACGGCGTCATATTGCCATCGACAAGCACTTCCGTTGGGTCGCTCCCAATTTTAGCGCACAAGCCCTCAACCGCGCGTGTCATGGCCAACATCGTCGCGCCGAATATGTTCAACCGGTCGATGTCATCAACATCCACAATGCCCACCGCCCACTGGCACCGGCGTTTGATGGTTTCTTCCAGCTCGCCACGGCGCGCGGCGCTGAGTTTCTTGCTGTCATCCAATCCAGACGGGCGCGGCTTGCATAATAATACCGCGGCAGCCACCACTGGCCCCGCAAGTGGCCCGCGCCCTGCCTCATCAACACCGAAAATCATATGCGCCAGGCCGGATATCGGCGGTTCTCGCCCGCATGGTACAAGCATACCATATTCCCGGCAGGATCAAGCAACCGCGCCTCGCGCCAACCCCAGCTTTCGTCCTGCGGCATCTGTTCGAAAACATATCCTTGGCTGGCAAGCTCAGTTACCCACGCATCCAACCGCTTGCTTTCAAAATACACCACAGTCGATGTCGCGCAGTCATCATTTTGATGGATCGAAAAGGTAACGCCATTGGGCATTTCAAACCGCGCATAGCCGTTGTCGGGGCTATCGACGATCTGTTGAAGGCCAAGCGCTTTGTAAAAATCGACGGAGGCCGCATAATTGCGGCAACCAACGGTGACGTGATTGAGCGACGGCCCGGCAACCATCGCATCTTCGCGCACGGCTTGGTGCCCCATCGGCCCGTGACCTTGGCCAAGCCCAGGCGCGTCGAGCAGCGCCAAGCGCACGAACACACGCGCACGTTCAATGGCAGGGATGAGTTCCATTCCCTGCCCCAAGCCCGTCGCAATGGCTGTGGCCAAGGTGCAACCCGTTCCGTGGGTACTGCGTGTTTCAATCCGCGCGTCACTCCAGCTTTCGCTTTGACCCGGCGCGAGATGCAGTTCGTCCACAATCTGGTCGCCATCCGCATGCCCACCTTTGATAAGCAAAGATATGCGCCGCTCCAGCAAGCTATCCTTCCCGCCGAGCGCCTGCAGCTCGGGCAGGTTGGGCGTCGTCAGTGTCGCAATTCCCATAAGGCGCTCAAAAGCTGAGATGGTATCGGCATCGGCCAGAACAGCGCCACTGGTCGCCACCATGACAGGGTCGAATATGATGGGACATGACAGCTCCGAAAGACTGTCCGCAACGGCATGTGCCGTGGCCGCATTTCCAATCATCCCGATTTTTACTGCATCCACGCCAATATCACTCACGACGGCCGCGATCTGGTCAATGACCATCTGTGTTGGCACCATATGCACTGCATCGACACCCAGCGTGTTCTGCGCAGTGATTGCGGTAATCGCTGTCATCGCATGCCCGCCGAGCATGGTTACCGTCTTAATATCCGCCTGAATACCAGCGCCTCCGCCGCTGTCGGACCCAGCGATTATCAGTATGCGCGCGGGTGTGTTGTGAGACATCAGCCCGCAGCCGCCCTCACAGCGTCGCATATGCCGTCAACGATGCGCTCGACTTGTGCCGCGTCGTCTCCCTCCGCCATCACGCGGATGACGGGTTCGGTGCCCGACGGGCGGATGACGAGCCTGCCCGTGCCGGCCAATTCGGCTTCAGCATCGGCGATAACCTTCTGGACATGGACATCATCCAGCGGCTTTCCGCCCGAAAAGCGCACATTCTTCAAAAGCTGCGGCACCGGATCGAACAGATGCAGCACTTCACTGGCGGGCTTCCCGCTCTCGACGAGCTGCGCCAATACTTGAAGCGCAGCAATCGTGCCGTCGCCAGTTGTCGCGTGATCCAAAAGGATCATATGCCCCGATTGTTCGCCACCGACGTTGATACCATGCTTGCGCATTTCTTCGAGAACGTAGCGGTCACCGACTTTTGCGCGGATGAGCTTTAATTGCTGGCTCTCCAAATAGCGCTCTAGTCCAAGGTTCGACATCACGGTCGCAACGATACCGTCGCCCGTAAGTTTGCCCGCGCGGCGCATGGCACAGCCAAGCAGCGCCATGATCTGGTCACCGTCGACCACTTGGCCATGTTCATCGACAACGATTAATCGGTCGGCATCACCGTCAAGCGCAATTCCAATATCCGCACCCGAAGCAACAACGGTTTCCTGAAGCGTGGCAACATGCGTTGACCCAACCTTGTCGTTGATGTTCTTGCCATTTGGATCAACCCCGATGGAGGTTACTTTGGCCCCCAGCTCCCAAATTGCGGTAGGTGCCACCTGATATGCTGCGCCATTTGCGCAATCGAGCACGACATGCAGGCCATCAAAACGGATATGCTCCGGCACCGACGCCTTCACCGCATGGATATACCGTCCACGGCTGTCTTCGATACGGCGTGCGCGGCCAATATCGGGGGCGTCAGCAAGCGTCAGCTTCTCGCCCAGCAATGCCTCAATCGCCAGTTCGTCCGCATCGGATAATTTATATCCGTCGGGCCCAAACAGCTTGATGCCATTGTCTTCATAAGGATTATGGCTGGCAGAGATCATCACGCCAAGGTCTGCGCGCATCGACCGCGTCAGGAGCGCAACGGCGGGGGTCGGAATCGGGCCGAACTGGACGACATCCATGCCCACGCTGGTAAATCCAGCCACAAGCGCGTTTTCGATCATATAGCCGGACAGGCGCGTATCTTTCCCGATCACGACCCGGTGCTTATGCCCACCGCGCAGGAAGTGCGTGCCTGCCGCCTGGCCGACCTTCATCGCCATTTCCGGTGTCATGGCACCACTATTGGTGCGACCTCTGATACCGTCCGTCCCGAAATATTTACGCGCCATTTTGGTTCCTGCCGTTCTACGGTTCACGTTGTGAATTTCCACGCTGCCAAGCCTCTCCCTTGCATAGGGAGCAACGGGCTGGCAAGACCCGATCCTATGTCAAACGCTACACGTATTCTTATCGCCCTTGTTATTGGCCTTGCCCTCGGCATTTTCGTGACCGCGCAGTTTCCTGCCGCCGGTGAAAAACTGGATTTGATCCTCGATATTGTAGGAACATTATGGCTCAACGGCCTTCGCATGACGGTGGTTCCGTTGGTGGTCGCATTGGTTATCACTGGAATAGTCAAAAGCGCGGAAGCCGCGCGGGCCGGACCGATGGCAGCGCGCACCATCAGCTGGATAGTCGTGATGATGTTCATGTCGGCTGCATTGGGCGCACTGTTGACCCCAATGGTGCTATCGCTTTGGCCCATGCCACAAGAAAGCGCGGCCGCTTTACGGTCGGCGCTGACGGCGGCACCAGCGGTAGCCGAACAACCCAGTTTGCGTGATTTCGTCGTTGCGTTGGTGCCAACCAATCCGATTTCGGCGGCCGCAAGTGACTCCATCTTGCCACTTTTGATTTTCACGCTCGTCTTTGCCTTTGCCGTCACGCGCCTTGCGCAAGAGCCACGCGCGCACATGGCTGGATTTTTCAGCGCGCTTGCAGACGCAATGATCCTCGTCATCGAATGGGTGCTAAAGCTCGCGCCAATCGGCGTTTTTGCGTTGGCATTTGTCGTTGGCGCGCGATCCGGATTGGCCGCGTTGGGCGCCGTTGCCCATTATATCGTCACGGTATCTATAGTCGGTATCATCGTCGGCGCGTTTGCTTATCCAATTGCGGTTTTTGCCGGCAAAGTTCGCTTGCGCGATTTTGCCCGTCAAATTGCTCCCGTCCAAGCCTTCGCCGTATCCACACAATCATCGTTGGCCAGCCTTCCGTTAATGTTGAAGAAATCGGAAGCGTTGGGCGTTCGTGAGTCTACTGCCGGACTAGTCCTCCCAATGGCGGTGGCATTGTTGCGTGCAACTGGCCCTGCAATGAACCTTGCCGTCGCGCTTTATGTTGCAAACTGGTTTGGCATAAAGCTTGACGCGTTCGATTACGGCGCCGCGATTTTCATCGCCGCACTGACCTCAATGGGCGCGGTAAGCCTTCCCGGCACCGTCAGCTTTGTGACCTCAATCGCGCCAATCTGTATAGCACTTGGCATTCCCGTGGAACCACTCGCCTTGTTAATCGCGGTCGAAACGCTGCCGGATATTTTCCGGACAACGGGCAATGTGCAAATGGACGTTGCGCTCGCTACCGTCATTGAAGCCCCCGAAAAGGAAAACGCCCATGCAATATCGTGAACTCGGCCACGGCCTGAAAGTCTCCGCCATTGGCGTCGGTTGTATGCCGATGATCAAGGGCGGCAACATCACTTATGGTCAAGATGCGGATCCCGATGAGGCGATCAAAACGATCCATCGCGCGATCGACATGGGCGTTACCTTTTTCGACACGGCACAGATTTATGGACCGTTCCAGAATGAAGAACTGGTTGGTGAGGCTATCAAAGGCAAACGCGACGGGCTGATTATCGCAAGCAAATTCGGGTTCAAATTTGATGGCGGAAATATCGTCGGCGTGGATGGCTCTGCAACCAATGCAAAATCAGCTGTCGAAGGCACGTTGAAGCGTTTGGGCATCGACTGCCTTGATCTTTATTACCAGCACCGCGTCGACCCTGCTGTCCCCATCGAAGAGACCGTTGGTGCAATGGCGGATTTAATCACCGAAGGCAAAATCAAGCATATCGGGCTATCCGAAGCTGGGCCAGAAACGCTACGCCGTGCAGCGGCTGTTGCGCCGATCTCTGCCCTGCAAAGCGAATATTCGCTGTGGGAACGTGATATCGAAGACGAAATCCTGCCAACCTGCCGCGAACTTGGCATAGGCTTTGTGCCTTATTCACCATTGGGTCGCGGTTTCTTGACCGGTTCGTTCCGTAGCCTTGACGAACTGCCGGACAATGATTGGCGGCGACAAGACCCGCGGTTTCAGGGTGATAACTTTGCTGCCAACCTGGCTATTGTCGACGTCGTGGGTGAAATTGCGGCCAAGCACAACGCATCACATGCGCAAATTGCGCTCGCTTGGATATTGGCGCAAGGCACCGACATTGTACCAATCCCGGGCTTTAAGCGCCGCTTGACAATGGAAGATAGCGCACGCGCGGTTGACGTTACGCTGGATGTGGACGACCTTGCTAAACTGGATTTAGCGGCTCCGCGTGGAGGGACTGCTGGTCCGCGTTACGGTGAACGCGGTATGCGGATGGTTCGGCTTTAAAAGCTGAACCACCGGAACAGGCCAGCGCCAGCGACATTCAAATATGGGTGCGCCCACGTTGCGGCGGCCCAGAGGATTATGCCCGCAATCCAAGGACCGATCCCGACCTGAAACAAGGCAACGGGATGGACGGCGAAATGCGTCCTGCGCAGCCACCCGTCCCATTCTGCGCCCATAAGCTTGCGTTTCTTGATTTCCTGCGCCTTGGAACCCACCAGCGCTAGTAAAACCAAGCTTCCGGCAAAAATGAAATTGTCGATCCGCGGCGCGACCAAGATATGTGCAATTCCCCACAGCGCAAAGCCCCACATCATCGGGTGACGGGTTGCCTTGAAAACGCCAAAGGGTGTTTGCCCCGCCATAGCTTGGGGCACACCCGGCAATGACGGATTGCGAATGAACGATCCGGAAAACAGAACAGCGGCGACCAAAGTCAACACGCTTGCAGCCATCCACACGCCGTCGCTGGCTGGCCACAGCGCATCACCCTTTGGCACACGCCCAAATTCAAAAAGCATCCAGCCAAATGTCGCGAACGAGACGAGCGAATAAAGCCCCAGAAACCCGTTTGCACCGAATCTCCTGACCATATCCGCGCGCCAAGGATGCGACATGAGGAAATGGCTACCGACAAAGCATATCGAAGCGGCAGCCAATAACAAATATTCACGCATAACCTCTACTCCCGCCGCCGAATGTGTTCCCTCAATCGCAGACCATTAAATCAACGATCATATGCCTTTGGCAAATCACCCTCTGTTGGCCGTGCATAACGGTCACGCAGTCGGTTTTGGCGATTGCCCAGCGGCTGCTCAATGCCGTCGATGATCACTGTGGTCGGCGTAGAGGATAGCTCAAGCGGATCGCCATCCCAAACAACGACATCTGCGGCTTTACCGGCCTTGAGGCTACCCAAACGGTCACCAACACCCATGATATCGGCAGGAACCGAGCTAATCGCGGCAAATGCCTCATCCCATGTCAGGCCAGTCGCACCGGGAACGCGTTCAAGGCTCACGATATTGCCTGCATATTGCGTCGTGTACCGCAGCTGGTGCGAATCTCGGTCATTGATCATGCCAATGGCAACCTGCACACCGGCATCTTTCATGCGGCCGATATTGCTCTGCGTTGCCCCCAGCATTTCAAACGATGCGGGCAAGTCGTTCAACGCCGACGCGATAACGGGAATACCCGCTTGTGCCAGTTGCGGTGCAACCCGCCATCCTTCGCTTACCCCGACAAATACCATTTTGATTGATGGGAAGTCGCGTTTCAACTCAATGAGCCGAAGCATATCATTTGCGCCTTCGACATGGATCAAAAGGCGCGTTTCACCGCGAAGCACAGACAACAAGGCCTTGGCGTCCTCTGCCTTCAACAGCTCGTCATCAAAGGTGCCACGCCCAGCTGCGTAATCCTGCGCTTCGCGCAACATCGCGCGAAAATGCAGATGCGTTCCGGCCCGGCTTCCGCCAGCGGCATCCGCGCCATCTTCACCGAATTCGGCAAATTGAAATGCACGTGCCTTGGTAACGGGATTACTATCAGCACCCAGATCCGCAATGGCGCCCTGCCCTGCAAAAATAGAATTGGCGCCTTCAGGTGCAACGACTGCGCGCGTTACGCCGGCAGAACGGTTGACCGCAAATGGCGACTGGAACGGATCAATCGCAGGCGCAACGTCAATGGCTGCGGAAAAACCGCTGCGACCGCCGCTTTTGTCGTTCGTGCCGTTAACGGCATCGACTTCAGCGAGGCCCAAACGGGTGAAGCCAGCGAAAACGCCCGGCGTCACCCATTTGCCCGACGCGTCGATGCGACGTGCGCCCGACGGGACTGCAACACCGGTACCAGCAGCAACGACAACGCCATCGCGGACGACCACAGTGCCACCGTCGATGGGTGCACTACCGTCGCCAATCACAACGCGGCCGCCGGTAATGGCTATGGTTTCAGCCGAAACGGGTGTCGCAAAAGCCGCAAGCGTGGCAGCAGCATAGAGGAAATGCCTCATTTCACATCTCCTTCACCGGGTTGGCCAAGCTCAAAGTCGCTGACCGGACGTATTTTGGGGTTACTTGCATCAAACATCAACGCGCCGTCGATCCAGACCTTGTCAGGACGGGAGTATACGCTGAGCGGATTGCCATTCCACAGCACCAGATCGGCCATTTTACCGGGCTTCAAACTGCCGGTTTTGTCCGATATCCCAAGCGCCTTGGCTGGGTTATATGTCAGCCATTTGATGACTTCCGCATCGCTGATATTAATGCCCATTCTGCGACCATCGGCCTGCGCCTTTGCCGCTTCTTGGTTCAGACGCTGGATCTGGTTTTCATCATCCGAGTGAATGACCACACAAGCGCCCGTGTTGTGCAATATCGCGGCATTTTCAGGGATCGCGTCATAGGCTTCCATCTTGAAGCCCCACCAGTCTGCCCAAACGGCGGAACACACACCATTGTCGCGCAACAAGTCAGCGATCTTGTAGCTTTCAACGGCGTGGTGGAATGTCGAGACCTTGTAGCCAAATTCCTTCGCCATATCGAGAACGAGTGCCATTTCGTCGGCACGGTAGCAGTGGTTCTGGATCGAGATGTCGCCATCCAAAACACCCGCAAGCGTTTCAAGCCCGAGATCACGGGTATATTCCTTACCGCTGTCGCGCCTTTTCTTGTAATCCTGCGCCTTAATCCATGTTTGACGGTTGACGGCAATGTTGCCCATGCGGGTTGAGGGCATGCGCCCCTTGCTGCCATAAACACGCTTCGGGTTTTCGCCGCAGGCCATTTTCATACCGTACGGCGCACCCGGGAACTTCATACCCTGCACCGTGCGCGCATAAACATTCTTCAGGACAACGGAGCGGCCACCCATCAGGTTAGCCGATCCGGGCAGAACCTGAAGCGCAGTAACGCCGCCATTGGCGAGTGCGCGGCTAAAACCTGGATCCTGTGGCCATACGCTGTGCTCCGCCCAAACTTCGGGCGTAATCGGCGATGTCGCTTCGTTCCCGTCGCTATGGGCTTCCACCGATGGCGTAGGATAATCACCAAGATGTGAATGGATATCGATGATGCCCGGCGTCACAAACTTGCCTGCACCGTCAATAACCGCTGTACCCGAAGGTATGGCAGTGTCCGGCCCACCGACGCTGCTAATCTTGCCGCCAGAAATGAAGACGACGCCATTTTCGATTTTCCCGCCTTCGCCATCGTAAATGGTGACATTACGGATGGCGGTAGCAACGCCGGGATATGCCTTATATGTCGACGGGAACGGCACAGGTGCCTTTTCCACCGGCTTTGCAACAGGTGCCGCAGAAACCGTCTTTGGACCTTCTACGTTTGAACAGGCCATAAGAGCCAGCGGCAGCACAAGATATGCGCTGCGCAATGCATTAAACTTTGCCATCACTTAACTCCAGTTTGTGGGGCGAATGCCAGCGGCAGCAGCTTCGCCTGCTTCTGCCTAACCTTCAAGATGTCCGTCATCACGCAAGGTGTCGAGGTGCATCAGTTTCTTGATAAGCGGCGAGATTACGACAACCGCAACACCTACACCAATCGCGATCCAGCCGATTTGGCTATACACAGCCATAACGACTTCGCGGCCAGCACCTTCACCGGATGCAGCTTCGGAACCCGTTGCAGAGGCGATGAGGCCGGCTGCGAAGTTCCCGGTCGCGGATGCGAAGAACCATGTACCCATGATCAACGACGCAAGATGTGCCGGCGCGAGGCGGTTCATGGCGCTGAGCCCCACAGGTGACAGGCACAATTCGCCGGTCGTGTGAAACAGGTAGATGAGGAAAATGAACAACACAGGAACCATGCTGTCCGCGCCCGCAGCTGCAGAACCTGCGACCAGAACGAGGAAACCAATTCCGAGTTGTACAATACCCAAACCGAACTTCGCCGGTGCAGAAGGTTCAAGTCCCTTGCGACCAAGTGCCGTCCAAAGCCACGCAAACAGCGGCG
This sequence comes from Sphingorhabdus sp., assembly GCF_044354325.1. GTDB lineage: Bacteria > Pseudomonadota > Alphaproteobacteria > Sphingomonadales > Sphingomonadaceae > Sphingorhabdus_B. Next base: position 10,347 of record NZ_JBILAF010000057.1, read on the forward strand.
CAAGCAGGACGATGTAAATCGCGTTCAACGACTGGAACACCGATGCGGGCACACCCGCACGATCGACATGGCGGTCCGTAAACAGATTGAGCGACGATCCAGCTTGTTCGAACAAGGCCCAGAACAGGATCGAACCGATGATTAGAAACATCGCCGCAAAAATGCGGTCACGGTCATGTGGTTCAAGCTTGCGAACAGCAGTCCACAAAACATACGCAACCAGAATGGCACCGGCGATGCCAAGCAATGAACCAACGACAGCCTGATTTTGCACCAGCCACCAGCAAGCGGCAACGGCGACCAAGCCGACCAAATACAAAAGCCACTCCAGCTTAAGACCCATCACAGGCTTATTCAAAGCTGCGGGATCAGCGGGTTCGCCGCGTCCAAGCAACAAAGGCTTGAATACGACAAATACAATGAGCCCAAGCAACATACCGACGCCGGCAGCACCAAAACCGTATGACCAGCCATAGGTCTCACCGAGATAACCGCAGAGCAATGCGCCCAGCGCCGCGCCCAAGTTAATGCCCATGTAGAAAATGGTATATGCACCATCGCGACGGACGTCGGTCCGTGGATAGAGCTGCCCAACAATCACGGAAATATTGGCCTTCAAAAAGCCAGATCCCACGATAATGAACGCCAACGCGAGCCAGAAGATGTTCAACGAGGCAGCATCTTGTCCGCCCGTGCCTTCAAAGCCCATGAGCAGATGCCCAAAGGTCAACAATACAGCGCCATATGTCACCGCTTTTCGTTGTCCGAGCCATCGGTCAGCCAAATAGCCGCCCAGTACCGGCGTGATATATACCAAAGCCGTGTACGCGCCATAAATGACGCCCGATTTTTCATCCGAAAACAGCCAATGCTTTGTCAGATAAAAAATCAGCAGTGCGCGCATTCCATAATAGGAAAAGCGCTCCCACATTTCGGCAAAGAATAAGACGAAAAGACCTTTGGGATGGCCAAGGAATGTCCCTGCTGCATCTCCATCTTGCGCATATGATGTCGCCATCGAGCGAAACCCCTCATTTCTGTTATGTTTGATGTTCCACTGAAAGGAACGATTGGCGGTGAACCTACCGAAAAAATTGCGCGTGTGAAGAATTTAATTGCGGATACCGTCAAAATTCGTCGAAGGGAGTGGAATGTTCAACGACCTCTCCTCTGTAACCCGCTATCTCGAAACCCGCCGGTCTGGCAAACCACGCGACATGGTGGAGCCCGGTCCCGACCAGGCCACGCTTAACCGCATATTGCAGACCGCTATGCGCACCCCCGACCATGGCAAGCTATTTCCGTGGCGATTTGTCGAGATCACCGACCGCAGCGCCTTTGCTGAACTCCTCACACATGCATTCACCGCTGCCAATCCCGACGCGCGGTCTGCACAGATTGACGCGGCGGTGTCACCATCGCGCATGGCCCCAACGCTTGTCCTTTTGGTGTACGCGCCCCAGCCAAGCGCAAAAATTCCTGTGTGGGAACAACAACTCAGCGTTGGCGCCGTCGGCATGAACCTGCTGCACGCGGCGCACGCACATGGCTTTGTCGGCAGCTGGATTACCGGGTGGGCGACCTACGACGACAGCGTGCGCAAAGCGATTTGTACCGGCGACGAACAAATTGCCGGGCTATTCTTCATGGGGTCCGCGGCCCTGCCTCTTGAAGAGCGGCCCCGCCCCGACCCCACGCATATCATTCGCCAATGGCCGTAAAAGTGCTGCCTTGACGCGACCTACTGTATTATGGCAGTAAGCACGTGATGAAGAATGACGTAAAACCCGTATATTTGAAATTGCGCGATGTGATTGCCGCCGCCATTTTGGACGGTGCGTATAAGGAAGGCGACATGTTGCCTTCGGTTCGCGCATTTGCTGCTGACCAAGGCGCGAACCCGTTGACGGTCGCTAAAGCCTATCAGCTATTTCAGGACAGCGGGCTCGTGGACGTTAAGCGTGGCGTCGGTTTGTTCGTTGCAACTGGCGCGATTTCAAAACTGCGCAGTTTCGAGCGCGACAATTTCATGCACAATATTTGGCCTGACGTAAAAGCCCAAATGCAGCGTGCCGGTATCGATCCAGCCGAATTACTGGCGCTTAGCTGAATTTTTTACTGCAGCTTTTGGCTGATTCAGTTCCCATCACACATGCAGATGATATTGCTTCATCAGATCGTACAGCGTCGGTCGGCTAATCCCCAGTAGCTTCGCTGCGCTGGAAATATTGCCCTCTGTCCGCGCAACAGCCCGCGTAATCGCCGTGCGGTCGGCGGCCTCGCGCGCCGCCTTCAAGTTGAGTTGCAGATCGTCCGTATCCTCGTCTCCAAGGTCGAGGTCATCCGCCGTGACAAACGCTCCCTCTGCCATGATGACAGCGCGCTTAATGCGGCTTTTAAGTTCGCGGACATTTCCGGGCCAGTTCCACGCATCAATTGCCGCCAACGCGCCGGTCGACATGCCTTTAACCGTCGAGTTCATCTCGCGTGCAAATTTGCTGACGAAATGCTTGGCCAACAAAATTGCGTCCCCCGTG
>NZ_JBILAF010000155.1:0-3629 GCF_044354325.1 Sphingorhabdus sp.
CCAAGCTTTACGCCCGGAGGCGCCTGCCGCCGTTTATATTCGGCCAAATAGAGCAGCCTTTCAATCCGCACGACTGTGTCGCGATCAAAGCCTTGCGCGACGACCTCATCGACCGAGCGCTCTTCCTCCACCAACGCATGCAACATTTTATCAAGGAGCGGATAATCCGGAAGCGAATCGCTGTCTTTCTGGTCTGGCCGCAATTCCGCACTGGGGGGCTTAGTAATGATATTGTCGGGTATCACTGGGCCATCCCGGCCGAGACCGATGCGCGGCTTATGCGCATTGCGCCATTCGGAAATGGCAAACACCGTCATTTTATAGGCATCTTTTATTGGGTTATAGCCACCGGCCATATCACCGTAAATCGTCGCATAGCCGACGCTCATTTCGCTTTTATTGCCCGTCGTCAAAAGCATATGCCCAAATTTGTTGGATAAGGCCATCAACGTGACACCGCGGATACGCGACTGAATATTCTCTTCGGTAATGTCGACATCGCGGTCGGCAAAGCTGCCCGAAAGCATATCATCGAAAGCGCCGACAGCCGGTGAAATGGGAATCGTATCGATCCGGCAGCCAATCATTTCCGCGCATTGCGCGGCATCGTCCAGACTGGATTGGCTGGTATAGCGGCTCGGCAACATGACACACCAAACGCGATCGGGCCCAAGCGCATCAGCGGCAATGGCGGCGCATATCGCACTATCGATCCCGCCAGACATGCCCAACACAACGCCGGGAAAGCCGTTGCTGTTCACATAATCGCGCAGGCCCGTGACCATCGCGCTGTAGATATCCGCGGGATGGTCTTCCCAAAGCGCCTTAGGCCCATCTGCACATTGCCAGCCATCGTCGCCGCGCGTCCAATGCGTCATGCGCAGATGCTCTTCCCAGTCGGGCAAACGATGTGCCGCCGCACCATCGGCGTTCAGGACAAAGGAACTGCCGTCGAACACCAGCTCGTCCTGCCCGCCGACACGGTTTAGAAACATCAGCGGCAATCCGGTTTCGCGCACACGGGCGGCAAAAACCTCTTCCAAACGGCGGTCGTCCTTGTCGATTTCATACGGGCTGCCGTTGGTCGAAATCAGCAACTCAGCGCCGCGTTCCTTCAAATGGAGGCTAACCGGGGCGAGCCAGCCATCTTCGCAAATGGGAACGCCAATGCGCACGCCTTTAAACAGCATAGGTTCCGGTAACGGGCCAGATGCAAAAATCCGCTTTTCATCAAAGGTTCCGTAATTGGGCAGCTCATGCTTGTAACGCACGGCAGCAATCTGACCGCCATCGAGCAGAGCAATTCCGTTGTACAATGCGCCATCGTCGAGGAATATCGAACCCACGAGCATCGCGGGCCCGCCATCGGCTGTCGCCGCCGCAAGCTTGGCAAGTTCCACCGCAGCGCGCGCGGCAAAGGCTGGCTTCAACACCAGATCCTCGGCCGGATACCCAATCAACTGCTGTTCGGGAAACACGATCAGGTCGGCATCTGTCGCTTTTGCGCGCCATTCCAGCATCTTGCCGGCGTTACCTGCCAGGTCACCCACGCGCTGGTTAAGCTGCGCCATTGCAATATTGAGCCGATTTGTCATTTCACCACCCTATTGTCCACAATGTAGCGGGGCAAGCCGATTGTCAGGCCAGTCGTGCGCCGCTAAGGCGTTTGGCGAAACTTTGGCGCGCGATTCAAAGCTCAGGGGTCCGGGGACACGCACATGAAATTGATGACAGGCAACAGCAACCTTCCTTTGGCGAAGGGCATTGCAGATTATATGAACTTGCCGCTGACCGACGCCAGCGTGCGCCGTTTCGCCGACAATGAGATTTTCGTCGAAATCCATGAAAATGTGCGCGGTGAGGATATGTTTGTTATCCAATCGACCAGCCACCCAGCCAATGACAATTTGATGGAATTGCTGATCATGATTGATGCGTTGCGCCGTGCATCGGCAAAGCGCATCACCGCGGTTCTTCCTTATTTCGGCTATGCGCGGCAGGATCGGAAACCGGGGCCACGCACGCCCATTTCGGCGAAGCTTGTCGCCAATCTGATTACCCAGGCTGGCGCTGACCGCGTGTTGACCGTGGATTTGCATGCAGGCCAGATTCAGGGCTTTTTCGATATTCCAACCGACAATCTTTACGGCGCACCTGTCATGAGCGCGGATATTTTGGAGCGCCATGGCGACAAGAATATCACCGTCGTATCGCCGGATGTTGGCGGCGTTGTCCGTGCGCGCGCGCTGGCAAAACGTCTTGATGATGCGCCACTGGCGATCGTCGATAAACGCCGTGAAAAAGCTGGCGTTTCCGAAGTCATGAACATCATCGGCGACGTGAAAGACCGTTTCTGCATATTGATTGATGACATCGCGGACAGCGCAGGCACGCTGTGCAACGCGGCCGACGCGTTAAAAGCCGCCGGCGCGTCAGACGTCGTCGCCTATATTACGCATGGCGTATTGTCCGGCGAAGCCGTGAACCGGGTCAACGCATCCTCACTGCGCAAACTGGTCATCACCGACTCCATCCTGGCGTCCGACATTGCCAATGCCAGCCCCAAAATACGCCAGCTGCCCATCGCGCCATTGTTGGGTGAAGCGATTAAGCGCATTGCCGACGAAAGTTCCGTCAGTTCTTTGTTCGATTGATGACACCGGCGGATATCCTTCTGGCCAACCGTTTGGCCGAGGCAGCGGGCCAAGCCATCCGGCCCTTTTTCCGATCAGCCTATAGCCATGAGGCAAAGGCCGATGCGTCTCCGGTAACGGAAGCCGACCGCGCCGCCGAAAGCGCCATCCGCCGCATTCTTGATGCCGAGTGCCCTCGCGACACGATCATCGGTGAGGAATATGGCGAAAAAACCGGCAGTTCGGGGCGCAGCTGGATTATCGATCCAATCGACGGAACCGTAAGTTTCATGGCCGGGCGCCCGATATTCGGAACATTGATTGCGCTGCTCGAAGACGGCTGGCCTGTCCTTGGTGTCATTGACCAATGCATTAGTGGCGAGCGCTGGGTCGGCGCTGCGGGGTATCCGACGACGCTGAACGGAAATCCTGTCACGACACGAGCATGCACCGCGTTGAATCAGGCGACGCTGGCAACAACGGGGCCACAATATTTTTCGCAGCATGACGGCGACCATTTTATGGAGCTCGCGGCACAAACGGCGCATAAAAAAATGCTGTTTGGCGGGGATTGTTACAACTACGCCCTGCTCGCCAGCGGGCATATCGACATCGTCGTCGAAGCTGGCTTAAAGCTGCATGATTTTGCTGCCTTAATCCCCATCGTAACGGGCGCGGGGGGTATGATGAGCGATTGGTCAGGCGAACCTCTGCACGGCGCTTCCGACGGCCATATCATTGCGGTGGGCGACCCAGCCCGGCTTGATGACGTGCTCGAAGCATTGGCGTGCCAACACTAAAACGCAGCAGTCCGGGCCACATTACCGGCAATAAGCTTGCAATCGCGCGCGAATCCGGTTAGGCGCGCCCCTTCCGAATAAGCAGGCTGGCCAATAGGGCTGCCATGTCGGCTTGATACGGACTCAACAAAGGAGACCAAAATGCCCAAGCTCAAGACCAAGAGCGGTGTGAAGAAACGCTTCAAAATCACCGCAA
>NZ_JBILAF010000053.1:0-13362 GCF_044354325.1 Sphingorhabdus sp.
AAGGTCGGACAGCATCAATTCGGTTTCGACCGTCTCCGCGTCTGAAATCGGATCAATCTTGTTATCGACATGCTGAATGTCGTCATCTTCAAAGCAGCGCAGCACATGGACGATGGCATCAACTTCACGGATGTTGCCCAAGAACTGATTGCCAAGGCCTTCGCCCTTTGACGCGCCGCGCACAAGGCCGGCGATGTCGACAAAGCCCAGCTGCGTTTCTATAATCTTTTGGCTGCCGCCGATTTTGGCGATGGTTTGCAAGCGCGGGTCAGGGACGGCGACATTGCCGATATTGGGTTCAATCGTGCAGAACGGATAGTTCGCCGCTTGCGCTGCTGCCGTTTCGGTCAGTGCATTGAACAGGGTGGACTTGCCCACATTGGGGAGTCCGACGATACCGCATTTAAAGCCCATATTATCCTCTTGGGAGATTGAATAGCGGCGTCCCTAGGCGACGGCGGGCAACGAGTCCATCCAGCGCTGCAATTCATCGGGGTTTCTCAGCCGGATTATCTTATTCTCATGGCCTTTCAACCGGGCCTCCGTGCGGATGCGGGGGCCACTGTTCCAGCGTATCAGGTAGAAAAGGAACGCGATGTCGAAACGTTCGGGGCATCCTTCGGTCATGTCGGGACGGCTGCGTCCGCGATAGGTCCAGATGCGTTTGAGCAAGCGGCGGACGCACAGGCTGATCGGGAAATCGAGGTAGATGACGGTGTCGGCGCGGTCGAGGCGGGGCCCAAGCGTTCCGCCATATGTGCCATCGATGAGCCAACGTTTCGTTGCGACAATGTCATGCAGCTTCGACGTGATTTCGTCCTTGCTGCTTTCGATCCAGCCGGGGTTCCAGTTGAGCTGGTCCATATGGAACACAGGCAATTTTAGGCGCGCACCAAGTGCGCCAGCCAGCGTCGATTTGCCTGCACCGCATGGGCCGATGACCAGCACGCGTTGCACGGGTTTAGTCCTGCTGCAAACGCATGGCGACATCGTTCATGAAGCGGACGTCATCGCCCTTGGCCAGCCAATCGGCTTCGGCCGATACCGCGCCCAACACATCCGCCAAATCGTCGATTTCGCTTTTGTGAAAATTGCCGAGCACATAGCCCGTCACGCGGTCTTTGTTGCCGGGATGGCCAATGCCGAGGCGGACACGGCGGAAATCGGCGCCAATATGGTCGGTCATCGAACGGATGCCATTATGGCCGGCCGCGCCGCCGCCAAATTTGACCTTCACCTTGAACGGCGCGAGGTCGAGCTCGTCATAGAAGACAGTGACGTCTTTGGATTCAAGCTTATAAAAATCCATCGCTGCGCGCACGCTGCGGCCACTTTCGTTCATGAACGTCGCGGGTTTGAGAAGAATGATTTTTTCGGATCCGAGCCGAAGTTCCTGCACCCAGCCCAAAAATTTCTTGGCGGGTAATGGCAGGTCGTGAATTTCGGCCAGCGTATCAATCGCCATGAAACCGATATTGTGGCGGTGCATCGCATAGGTGGCGCCTGGATTACCGAGACCTACCCATAATTGCATCGCGCTTGTCCCTTGGGGGAATATCCGGGGCGGGCAGAAACCCAGCCCCGGAGATAAATTTAAGCTTCGCCTTCGGCTTACGCGCCCTTTGCGGTGCGCAGGAAGTCAACATGTATCGGGCGATCGCTAACAGGATGAAATGCAACATCCTTTGGAACTGTAAGCTGTTTTTTGCCGCCAAGGTCGATCTCGACAACGCTTTCGGAAAAATGGCCAGTCATCAAAAGTTTGACGAGAGCCTTTTCCTCAACATGGATGAGTTCGGGTTCTTGCTTGTTGCCGTAAATTACGGCGGGCACTCGGTTTTGACGACGCAATTCGCGGGAGGCTCCCTTGCCGGCCGCATTGCGAGTCTCTGCCGACAGTGTCAGCTGATCGCTCATGTTAATTCTCCAAAAAAAGTTACCTTGCCGCCACGCCTCCAGGGATGACCATGCACGACAAGGGCGCGCCTATACGCAGGTTGCGCCGGAAAAGCAAGCTATGTGCGGAATCAGGTCAGTGCTTTGTAGAGGCTGAACATGCTGGTCGCGATCAGGACGATACTGACGGCGAACAACAACATGCGCGGCTGAATGCGTTTGGCAAACATCGCGCCGAACGGAGCAGCCAGCAACCCACCAATCAACAGGCCGCCGGTGACAACCGTAAATGCCTCTAATCCAATCGTCAGGATGAAGGTCATCGACACTGCAATTGTCAGGAAAAACTCCGCGGTATTGACGGTACCAATGGTTTTGCGGGGATCAGCGCCTTGGATTAGCAAGTTAGAGGTAACCACTGGGCCCCAGCCACCGCCGCCCGACGCATCCAGAAAGCCGCCCACAAGACCAAGCGGCATCGTCACCTTGGGATCGCGGGGCTTGTGCTGATGGGTGAAGTTCCATGCCTTATACAGCAGGTAAAAGCCGATAAGTGTCAAATACCCCATGACAAACGGGCGCGCTGCCTCTGTATGGATATTCGCCAAAAGATACGCGCCAGTGCAGCCGCCGATCACGCCGGGAATAGCAATGCGGGCAAACAGCTTCCAATCGACATTTTTATGCAACACATGGCTGATGCCCGATGCGCCCGTTGTGAACATTTCGACAAAATGCACGCCAGCAGATGCGCGGGCAGGGGCGACGCCCATGACGCTGACCAGCAATGTGCTGCAAATGACGCCAAACGCCATTCCAAGCGCGCCATCGACCAACTGCGCGGCAAAGCCGACCGCGACATAAGGCGCGACGGCAGACCAGTCGATACTGGCAATATAGTCAATCATCCAAGTCTCGCCTTTTGCGCTGGAACGGTGAATGCATAATCGGGAGTCACTTCTTTAGCCACCGCTTTGTATCTCACGAATTTGTTTGGAGCGCCCAAGAATGTGTTTAGCGCGGTGAGTGGATTATTCTGCCGCTTGTGCAAATGCTTCAGCATCGACATTGTCGCACAGATTGATTCCGTCCAGCAGGTCAGCGGTCGTGTCGCGCACCTGAAGCATGAGCGCGCGGGTGCGGCAATTTTCTTCCTCGACGCAGTTTTTGCATGTTTCATGCGCATAACGGCTGGCACAGGGCACCAGCGCCAAAGATCCGCGCATGATGCGGATGAGATCGCCATAGCTAATGTCGATGGGGGCAACGCCCAACCAATAGCCGCCGTCCTTGCCGCGTTGTGATGCGACGAGCCCCGAACGTGTCAGTTCGGATAAAATCACGGTCAGGAATTTGGGCGGGATCTTTTGCGCCTCGGCAATATCGGCGAGCTGCACAGGCCCTTTGCCGAAATGGTCCGCAAGATGCTGCATGGCGCGGATGGCGTAGCGGGTTTTCTGGGACAGCATGATTTGCTTGTGCGCCGGAAAGCCTCTTTTTTCAACCCAGCAAGTAGACAAAGTGGCGATAGTTTGAATTTCGTGCCGAAATTCTGGTCGATCTGCGTGCAAATGCAGTTGCATTGCAACAGGTGTCGGCATAGCGTGTGATGGTAAACAAGGCTCAGGGGTGAGCTAGAATAACAGGGGTGAAATATGAAATATTCAAAAACCGCGATTCTTTTGTTGGCAACGTGCCTTACCACGCCTGCCTTTGCGCAAGATGCATCGCCGCCAGCCGCGGCTGAAACCGCTGATGAAGGTGCAGCGATTATCGTGACGGGTTCGCGCATCAAGCAGGATCCCGCCAAGAGCGCGCTGCCGTTGCAGATTATCAGCACCGACGATCTGACGCGCGAAGGCATTAACAGCCCTGAACAGCTCATCTCTTACCTGTCGACCAACGGCAATGGTGCGGATAACCTGGCGTCCAATGCGGACGTAACATCGGGTGCGCAGCGCGGCACCAACGGCCTGTCGGCAGCCAACTTGCGTGGCCAGGGTTCGGCATCGACATTGGTGCTGCTCAATGGACGCCGCGTCGCAGCGCACGGCCTGACGGGTTCAGCGGTCGATGTGAACCAAATTCCGATGGCTGCGCTTGAGCGCGTTGAAGTGCTGAAAGACGGCGCGTCGGCTATTTACGGAACCGATGCAATTGGCGGTGTTATCAACTTCATCACCAAAACAAATTTCCAGGGCCTCGCGCTTAACGCCTTCACGGACATGGCCGAAGCAGGCGGCGGCGCGATTTATCGTCTGTCGGCGACGGGTGGTTATGGCGACCTGGACGAAGATGGCTTCAACATTTTGGCCACCGTCAGCAGAAGCGTCAATAAAGCGCTGAACGGTTCTGAGCGCAGCTTTGTAAACGGCAACCAGCCCAATCGCGGCCTTTCGGTTGATACGCGTGGAACGCCAATTGCGACAGCGTTCGCCACCGGTTCAAATGCGCTCTTTGCGCCGACCGGTTCGCTGTTAAGCGGGGTTACCTTGCTTGAGGCAGGGGCCACTGTTCCTGCGAATGGCGGTATCAACATCCTCGACCTTCCCGGCGGCGCAGGTTGCGCATCCATGGATGGGGGCATGGCATATGATGACCAATTGTGGGCCAATACCTCGGCACGTTTTGCCTGTGCGTGGGACACCGGCCGCGCCGCTGTTCTTCAGCAGCCATTGGAAACGCTGACTTATTATGGACGCGCAACCGTGAAACTTGGTGACAATCAAATTTACGCTGAAATCACGGGCTCAGACGCCGATTCATCGAAGCGTTTTTCGAACAACCAATATTCGGGCAACGCCACAACCTTGCCATTATATTATCCGCTGAACAGCACGACAGCAGCGACCTATAATGACGTGTATAACAGGCTGCGTGCCGTTTTCCCGCAAATCGCAGTCAATTATGGCAAGCCGATTTCGTATCGCTGGCGTTGTACGTCATGCGACGTGCGTGAATATGAAACCAACACAAAAACCTTGCGCGCCGCTTTGGGCGCTGAAGGTCCATTGTGGGATGGCTGGGATTATCGCGCTGGCGGTTCATACGCCCGCAGCCAATCAACGTCGGTATTGGGTACTGGCTACCATTATCGTGGAACCTTCGCCTCGGCCGCAGCAGCTGCTGCGTCGGGTGTGACGGGCGCCGTATCTGGCGGCATTGATTCACGCGCACCAACAGCGCCTGGCGCAACGCAGCCTGGCATTGTTGGCCTGCTGAACAGCGGTATCCTGAACCCGTTCTCGTTGACGCAATCTGATGCGGCACTTGCCGGACTGAAAGCCATTTCTGCCGAAGGCGTAACGCTGTACGGCGGTAAATATGAAGTGAAGCAACTCGATGGTTCGGTGTCCGGATCGCTGTTTGATTTGCCCGGTGGTACCGTTCAGGTCGCGCTTGGCGTGGATTATCGCCGCGAAACATATAGCTTCAACGGTTCGCCAGCTGCCGTCACCGGAACGCCTGACATTTTTAACGTGGCCTTTGACAATAACAATGCGCTGACTGCGAAAAACCGCACGGTTAAGGCGGCTTATGCCGAAGTGCTTGTGCCCGTTATTGAAGCGCTTGAGGTAACCGGTGCCGTCCGTCTTGACGATTATAGCGGCTTTGGTTCGACGGTTAATCCCAAGGTTTCGGCAAAGTTCCGGCCGCTTGATTGGCTGATGTTCCGTGGTTCCTTCAATACGGGCTTCCGCGTTCCTGCGTTCAACCAGATTTTTAACGGCGTCACGCAATCGCCAAACCCAGGCAATACTTTGGTGGACCCAACCACGTGCGCAACGGGTGCCGTCAGCACGCTTCCGGGCTGTTCAGCGATTACGCCAGAGACGCTTTCGGGCGGTAACCTGAACCTTGGGCCAGAAACATCGAAGCAGCACAGCATTGGCGTTGTTCTGCAACCATCGAGCCGTTTCAGTGCTTCGGTCGATTACTGGTCGATCGCCGTTGACGATACCATTGGTGCCCTGACGCTGCGTCAGTTGCTCGATAATATCAGCTACTTCCCTGATCGGGTGACCCGCACGAACAACATCATCACGCTCATCGACCTGCGCGCCGACAATATCGGTGCGCGCCGGACAGAGGGGCTTGAAGTTGCGTTGCGTGGCGGCATGGATGCGTTCGGCGGTGTGATTACCGGTGGTTTGGACGGAACCTATTTGCTGAAAAAGCGTGAGAAGTTTCTGCCGTCGGCACCGTTCGGATCAAGCCTGATTGGTCAGTTCACCTTTGCAGGCGATTTGGGTCTCAAGTGGAAGCACAGCGCCTTTGTTTCGTTCACAAAGGATGACTTCACCTTCAACTTCTCGCAAATCTATCGCGATGGGTACAAGAACCAAGCATTGCCCGGTATTGCCAATGGCACTGTCGTTCGTCCGGATTTCAACCCGATGGTGAAATCCTATGTGACGTACAACACGTCGGTGAGCGTCGATCTGCTCAAGCAATATCGTCTGACCGCTGGCGTGCGGAACGTGTTCGACACCGATCCTCCATTCGCGATCACCTATGACAGCAACACCGGTGCCGGCTCCAGCTGGGAACCACGCGTTGCTGACCCACGCGGACGGTCGTTCACATTGTCGATCGAAGCGAAGTTCTAAGCAAAGGAACGCCGGGTATGGATATGAATGCAACTCGGCGTCAGATTATGGCGGGGCTGGCGGCAATGCTGTCGGCCCCACCGCTTTTGGCGGCTTCTCCTGAAGCAAAAGGCGCGCGTAAGCCATCGCGTTTGCGCGTCGGCGATACCGTCGGCCTGATTGAACCGGCGTCCGCCAGTGACGAGCCGTTCCAAATTCAGTTGGTTGAAGAAGCCATCACCGCAATGGGGCTGAAGCCCAAACGGGCGCCGCATGTGTTGAACCGCTACGGCTATCTTGCCGGGCAGGACAAGGACCGCGCGGCGGACATCAACGCGATGTTTGCGGACAAGGACGTAAAGGCGATATTTGCGGTGCGCGGCGGATGGGGCAGCGCACGGCTTTTGCCCTATCTCGATTGGAACATCATTCGCGCCAATCCCAAGCTGCTGACGGGCTTTAGTGACATCACCGCTTTGCACATGGCGATTGCGGCAAAGGGCGGCTTTGTGACCTTACACGGGCCAAATGCGGGCAGCGCGTGGGGCAAGTCATCATGGGACATCTACCACGAAATCGCGTTTGATGCGGGCACGCCTTTATTTGTTAATCCAGAGGGCGACGAGGACCGGCTGACCCAGCGTCGTTGGCGCACCCGCGTTTTGGGCACGGGCACTGGCAAAGCGCAGGGGAAGCTGCTCGGCGGTAACCTCACCGTGCTGACCGCGCTTGCCGGAACGCCGTATTTGCCGGACTTTAATGGCGCGATCTTGTTCCTCGAAGATGTGGACGAGGCGGAATATCGCATCGACCGGATGCTCACCCAATTGGGGCAAGCCGGCGTGCTGAAAAACCTGAAAGGCGTTGTGTTTGGTCAATGCACTGACTGCGTCAATAAGGGCACCAGTTACGGTTCGTTTACGTTGAATGATGTCCTTACCCAACATCTGGGCGGCTTGGGCATTCCTGCGTATCAGGGGGCGTGGTTCGGGCATATTACCGACCAATTCACCTTGCCCGTTGGCGGCATGGCGGAAATTGACGCCGATGCCGGTACGCTGCGCTTGCTGGAGCCTGTCGTCGTTTAATTCAAAATTTGGGATACGACCAAAGCAAACGCATTGTTCGCCATGTGCAGGATGATGTTCGTGCGCAGCGATCCTGTGCGGTGGTAGAGATAGCCAAAAGCGATGCTCAGCGACATCAATCCGGGGATGGCATAAAGCTGCAGATGCACGACCGCGAACAGGAATGATGACAGCAGGATCGCCGCCCAAAAGGGCACATATTTCGCAACCGCATTTTGCAGCATGCCCCGGAACAGCAATTCTTCAACAATGGGCGCCGCAATCGCGATGGCGAAAAATATCGCGGCAATGTTCACGGGCGTTCGCGGTATGGAGGCGAGAATTTTGGCCATTTCCTCCTGCATTCCGACACCCGGAATGACATAAGTCGCGTAAATATAATTGAACGCCATGGCGGCCATAATCACAACGACCGCAAGCGCCGTTGCCTGACGCAGGGGGACTTTGCCGAAACTATTCAGCCCCAATATCGCCATCCGCCCTTGCTTGCGCAGATACAGCCACATCAGGAACAATTGGATAATCGCGGCGGCAACAAGGCCGAAGATAATCACAACGGGCATTGCGCTGCTCGTTCCCGTCGCGGCCATGATGAGGCCCGTACACACCCCCTGCAGCACAAAATACAGCAGGATAAACCCGGCGGTGGGCCAAAGACCCGGATAGTTCGGGCTTTCCAGTGACCCGGCATAAGCGCCATTAGTGTGCTGCGTGTTGTCCATTGCGATCCCGCTAAAAGTGGAGGGCCCGACCATATATTGTCAGGCCCTCTCCCTCGTGACACATCAAAACTTAATAGGCCACCCGTGTTGCGCTGAGGCCATAAGCAGGAAGCAGATTTTGAACGCTCGTTGGGCCAGCCAAATGCCCTGCGCCCACCGCCATGAATGTCACGCCGGGCTTTGCCATGCGCGCCGAAATCCATTTCGTCCAATTGGCATTTCGCTTCGTCAGCAGGGCGTCATACAAGGTGCGGCTGGTCAGGCCCTCGTTCATGAGCTGGCCAAGGCTTTCGGTTTCGGCCGATGCCCACATGGCGACCATCTTGTCGGTGGTGCTAGCCACCTCATCAATCAGCTTTGCGGTTTCGACTAAGAAAGTGATTTGCTCCGCCTCCGGCAGGGTATCAAACAAGCCAAGCTGAAACTCCATGGTTTCAAGTCCAGCGATGGGTTTGTTGCTAACCTTCGCCGCTGCCGTTAGCTGTTTTTCAACACCGCTATTGGGATCAAAGCCGGATTTTTGCATTGCTACAACGGACAAAGTGATCCCCGCTGCCCATGGCTCAAGAGGGTCGAAAGCAGGTGCTGGAATACCAAGCTTGCCCATGGCCGCCTCATACACCGCGCGGTCCGCATCGTTCATTTTGGAACGCAGGGTCTTGCCCTGTTGATCCATCGCCAGCTTGCCAAACAGGGCTTGGACTTCGGCGGCGGGTGGCTCGACCAGTTCCAATACCAATTGGTCCGAACTGTCAAAAGCCGTCTTTACGCCGTCGTCAAACCAGCCAAGGCCTGGTTTCAAAAGATGGACTGAACCGAACAGATAGACCGTGGTGTCTTCGTCCTTCACCACCCACAAAGCGGGATCGACATCCTTGACGGTAACGGCAGGGGCCTCGGTTGGTGTGGTCTGCGCTGCGGCAGGTATTGCCCAGGCCAGCGCACATGTTGCGGTCGCGGCAAGCACGGACTTTAAGCGTAAACGCATAGATATTCTCCTTTAAGCCGCGGGTAGCAAAAAACCGTAAGTAAATGGTTTCGGTGTCAGCGATATTTTTTCCAGAACCAGACCGCCGCCCATATTAACGCAAAGAGCATGAATATCGCCACGCCATCGGGCTCCGGTACAAAACCGCCGCGCCACAGCATCCACCAAGTCGGCGCGCCAATCAGCAATGCGTATGCGGCGTAATAGCCGCCGTCACGATAAGCGCTTGCTTCCTGTTCATCGATTGCGCGCTTGTGCCAGAACCAGGCGATGATCGGCATAATCACTGTCCAGAAAAAGATCAGCATCAGGGCGATGACTGGCGGCATTGGGCTGTCTGCGAGTAGCAGCGGAGGCCCGGTGTCCGAATTTCCAACGCTTGTGTCGTAAAACGCAGGGAGTAGACCGATTGCACCACCGATCAGCACAAAACCGTAGATCATGTTGCGATTCAGCGTTTCGCGGCGCGTGAGCCCCTCATTACTGGCCTTCATCTTGCTGACGTTCCTCCAGATGGCGAACGCAAGGCCTATGATGATGGTGGCCAAGGCGCACAATGTCAGTATTCCAGCGGCCCCGATTGCGCCACCGCCTTGCGCCTCATGCGCGGCGAGATAACCGGCAACGGCTCCTGCAGTCATCACGAGGCCAAGGCCTGAAACGATAACCCACATGAAGCGGCGGCCGGCTGAACCGGCGATTTCATCACGATCGATCATGTTAGTCTCCTTCAAATTCGTCATCAAAAATCTCCTCGATCGGCAATGCAAACAGCCGTGAAATCTTGAACGCCAGCGGCAGCGACGGGTCATATTTTCCCGTCTCGATGGCATTGACCGCTTGGCGCGACACATCGAGATGCTCGCCCAAATCGGCTTGGCTCCAGCTCCGCATCGCGCGAAGAACTTTCAGCTGATTTTTCATGTCAGGTTATGATGTCTTTGTGTCATGGAAACCTTACTATTGCGATTCGCGCAATATGTCAACAACACCTTACATAATGCTATGCGTGACTGACAAAACGAGGCGCGCGCTTTTCAGAACCTTGATTTAGCCGCCTATCTCCGCCAAGGGCTGGCCATGTCCGACATCGCACCACTTAGTTTTCAGGACCTGATCCTCACCCTCCATGATTATTGGGGCAAGCAAGGCTGCGCGATATTGCAGCCTTATGATATGGAAATGGGTGCCGGTACCTTCCACACCGCGACCACTTTGCGCGCGCTTGGCCCTGATCCGTGGAATGCCGCATTCGTGCAGCCGTCGCGCCGCCCAACCGATGGGCGCTATGGCGAAAACCCGAACCGGCTCGGCGCCTATTACCAGTATCAGGTGATATTGAAACCAAGCCCGCCGGACCTTCAGGAACTGTATCTGGGCTCGCTCAAGGCCATTGGCATTGATCCGTTGTTGCACGACATCCGCTTTGTCGAAGACGACTGGGAAAGCCCGACGCTGGGTGCATGGGGCCTTGGTTGGGAAGTCTGGTGTGACGGCATGGAAGTCACGCAGTTCACTTATTTCCAGCAAATGGGCGGGTTTGATTGCAAGCCGGTCTCGGGCGAGTTGACCTATGGTCTGGAACGTCTGGCGATGTATATCCAGAACAAGGACAGCATTTTCGACCTCGCGTATAACAATGCCACCGCTGATCGCCCGGCGATTACCTATGGCGACGTCTTCCGCGAAAACGAGCGGCAGATGAGCACCTATCATTTTGAGGTTGCAGACACTGATATGCTGTTCGATGCCTTTAAAAAGGCGACTGCGGAGTGCGAAAACTGCCTTGATCGCAGCCTACCCATTCCCGCCTATGAACAGGCGATCAAGGCCAGCCACATCTTCAACATACTTCAGGCGCGCGGCGTGATTTCCGTGCAAGAACGCGCCAGCTATATGGGCCGCGTCCGCGACCTCGCCAAAGGCAGCTGCCAGGCATGGATGGAAAAGAACGGATGGACGGCATGATGGCGTCCACGCAACACCCTCCCCACAGCCGTCACCCTGAACTTGTTTCAGGGTCTTACTACTGCAACGTCGGAGAAATTAAGATGCTGAAACACGTTCAGCATGACGGTGATTTAGCATGACCGATTTTCTGCTGGAACTTCGCTCTGAAGAAATCCCTGCGCGGATGCAGGTGAAGGCCAAGGAAGACTTGGCGCGCTTGTTTAACGACGCGCTGGCCAAGGCCGGGCTTGCTGCGGCTTCGGTTGAAACCTTTGCTACGCCGCGCCGCTTGGCGTTGATTGCGACGGGTCTGCCGCTGGCGACAGACGCTGTGTCCGAAGAAACCAAAGGACCAAAAGTCGGCGCGCCGCCGCAGGCGATGGAGGGTTTCCTCCGTAAAGCCGGCCTTACGCAAGACCAGCTGATCGAACGCGATGGCGTGTATTTCGCGGTCGTGGAAAAGGCAGGGCGTCAGACCGCTGATGTTCTGGCCGAGGCGATTCCAACGATTATCCGTGCGTTCCCATGGCCAAAGTCACAACGCTGGGGCGCGGGGTCGGCTTCGACGGAAAGTTTGCGTTGGGTCCGCCCATTGCAAGGCATCGTCGCGATACTGGGCGATGATGTCGTGCCATGCGAAATCGAAGGCATCATCAGCGGCACGACGACGATGGGACATCGGTTCCACCACAGCGGCCCTGTCAATATTGGCAATGCAGGCGATTATGCACAAAAGCTGCGCGACGCCCATGTCCTCGTCCATTTCTCCGAACGCTGTGCGCTCATTCGCGACGGCGCAAAGGCGGCGGCGGCGGCCGCAGGGCTGACATTGGTTGAGGATGAAGGCCTGGTCGTCGAAAATGCCGGGCTGACCGAATGGCCCGTGCCCATGCTTGGCCGTTTCGACCCCGCGTTTTTGGAAGTGCCGCAAGAAGTCATTCAGCTGACCGCGCGCGTAAACCAGAAGTATTTTGTCTGTCACGACAGCAATGGCAAGCTTGCCAACGCCTTCGTCTGCACCGCGAATATCGCTGCACATGACGGCGGCGCAGCGATTGTTGCGGGCAATGAAAAGGTGCTCGCCGCGCGCCTGTCCGATGCGAAATTCTTCTGGGAACAGGACCTGAAGGTCGCGTTGGACGATCAGGCGACGAAGCTGGCGCAGATCACGTTCCACGAAAAATTGGGCAGCGTGGCCGACAAGGTCGAACGCGTTGCCAAGCTGGCGCGCTGGTTGGTCGAAGAAGGCATTGTTAAATCCTCCCCGGAACGGGGCGGTGGCGCTCGCGTAGCGAGTGACGGAGGGGGGGCTTCGCCTTCCACCTCACTTGATACCGACAACCCCCTCCACCATCCTTCGGATGGTCCCCCTCCCCGTGCCGGGGAGGAGTTAGCGGACCAAGCCGAACGCGCGGCGCGGCTGTGCAAGGCTGACCTCGTCACCGGCATGGTTGGTGAATTCCCCGAATTGCAGGGCCTCATGGGCGGCTATTACGCCCGCGCACAAGGCGAAGCCGATGCTGTCGCCGACGCGGTCCGCGACCATTACAAGCCCGTCGGGCAGGGCGACGAAGTGCCCACCGCGCCGGTCACGGTGGCGGTCAGCTTGGCAGATAAGCTGGATACCCTAGGCGGGTTTTGGGCAGCCGAAGAGAAGCCCACTGGATCGAAAGATCCTTTCGCACTTCGACGCGCGGTAATTGCTGCCCAGAGTTTGATTTTGACCAATGGCCTGCGCCTTGGATTGATGCCCTTGCTCGACAAGGCTTGCGAAGCTGGTTTCGGGGCAGTTCAAGAAACTAGATTGTCGACCCAAAAAGCAAAAATCGGCTCCGCGACTGCACCGGGAGTGCAAGTTTCGATTGAAATGGCCGTCGGGCTCTCCGGTGCGACTGGTTTTGGTGCCTATGATAGAAATTTCATATTGGTAGCACACGATCTTTTGGCCTTCTTCGCCGACCGCCTCAAAGTCCAACAGCGCGAAGCGGGTGTACGGCACGATTTGATTGATGCGGTGTTTAGCCTTGGCGGTGAGGATGATCTTGTCCGGCTGCTCGCGCGGGTGAACGCATTGCAGGTATATATTATTACCGCCGAAGGCGCGAATTTGTTGGCCGCTTACAAGCGCG
>NZ_JBILAF010000156.1:0-3615 GCF_044354325.1 Sphingorhabdus sp.
CTTGAATATCTGTCAGGCGGCGTTCCCATGCGAGCGCGTGCTGGACGATTTGGTCCAGATTGTCGAAGCGTGGTTCCCAGCCAAAGCGATCCTTGATCGCCCCATTGTCAGAAATCAGCGAGTCAGGATCTCCGGCGCGTCGACCTTCCATTTTGCGGTTCAATTTTTTGTTAGTCACGCGGTCGACAGCATCAAGGACTTGCATCACCGAATAGCCATGGCCGTATCCGCAATTGAGCGTGTGGCTCCGTTCGGGGTCCGCGAGAAGTGCTTCAAGCGCGATGACGTGCGCCGCAGCGAGATCGCTGACATGGATGTAATCGCGAACGCCCGTCCCGTCTTCGGTCGCATAGTCGGTACCGAAAACGCTAACGCTTTCCCGCTTGCCAAGGGCCGCTTCCACCGCGATTTTTAGCAAATGTGTCGCGCCAACAGTGGACTGACCCGTGCGCGCGAGCGGATCGGCACCGGCGACATTGAAGTAACGCAGCGCGCAATAGTTGAAATCATGCGCCGCCGCGACATCACGCAACATCATTTCAGTCATCAATTTCGACGTTCCGTACGGATTGATGGGCTTGGTGGCCATATCTTCGCGCACCGGGCTGGTTTCGGGGATACCATATGTCGCCGCAGTCGACGAAAAAATCATGTGTTTGACGCCGGATGAAATGGCCGTCTCAATCAAACTGCGGCTTTTTGCGGTGTTATTGTTGTAATATTTGAGCGGGTTCTCAACAGATTCGGGCACAACCACCGATCCCGCAAAGTGCATGATGGCGTCGATATGTTCATCGCGAATGATGCTTTCGACCAAAACGGAATCGCTGATGTCACCACGGAAGAATCCAGCGTCTTCCGCCACGGCCCAACGGAAGCCCGTTACCAGATTATCGATAACAACAGGGCGATGACCAGCGTCGATTAAAGCGAGCACGGCGTGGCTGCCAATATATCCAGCGCCTCCAGTCACCAAGACGTTGAGCTTTTGTACCATGGTCGCATTTCCCGTTATTGCTATGGCCGACACGTCCGGAATTCGTGCCATAATCTGATGTGTCTCTATTTTCCGGACTGTTGCATTTTTCATTCAATACTGCGAACCATTTTGGATGGCCATATTTCTTCAAAATCATGCTGCGTTTGGTTGCGGTAACGGTGGTATTCCGTGCGTATAGCGGTGCACCAGATGACGAGTGGTGTTTTGCCCGCGACGAACGTTTCGGAGATGGTCGGGGCCATCGAAGCGGCTGCGCAGGGCGGGGCCGTCATGTATTTTGCGCCCGAAATGTCGATAATGATCAACCGAAGGCGCGACGAAGCGCGCTTGCACATATGTGAAGAGGCGCAGACCGAATCGATCGAACACATCGCTGAAGTTGCATTGCGCAATGATATATGGGTTCACTTGGGATCTATTCCGGTGGTGCATGGTGCGGGACCACAACTCGCAAACCGCAGCATCGTCATCTCGGCCAATGGCGAAATTATCGCGCGCTATGACAAAATCCACTTGTTTGATGTGGATTTGAAATCTGGTGAAAGTTGGCGCGAGTCTTCTGCCTATGTGGGCGGCGAAACCCCCGTAATCGTGGACACGCCATTGGGACGAATGGGGTTAGCGGTTTGCTACGATATGCGTTTTCCAGACTTGTTCAGCGCTTATGCAAAAGCTGGCGTGGATATCATCACGCTGCCGTCGGCATTTACAGTGTCCACAGGCGCTGCGCACTGGCACACGTTGCTGCGGGCACGGGCGATTGAGAGCGAATGTTTCGTGATTGCAGCAGCACAATGCGGGGCACATGAAGATGGCCGTGAAACGTACGGCCATTCACTTGTGGTCGATCCTTGGGGAGAGGCCATCCTTGATATGGGAAGCACGCCCGGGCTCGCTTTTGTTGATTTGAATCTCGATAAAATTGCGGAAGTTCGTCAGCAAATTCCCGTGCATCAAAACCGCCGCGCAATCGCCGAACCCAGATTTTGCGAATAGAATGACCGCGAGCATTTCGGAATGAGTTGCTTTACCCTGATGAATTGGCAAGACCATTTTTGGACAGCGTTGTCCGCGGCGTCGGCATTACTGGTGCTGATTAGCAGTGTCGCGGATCGGCGGCGCCATAAACGGACAAAACTTGATCAGGTCGGTATAATGCCGTGGACCGGCATTACAGTATTTTCCGTGCTGATTACGGTATTGGCAGCCGCGTTGGCGATTAAAGGGCTTTAGGTCCTGACCCTAGCCGAGGCACGCCTCAAGGAATGGCTGGTCAAATCCGAACTGCCGTGCCTTTTCCAGCGTATAGGGACGAACGCCACCTGCGACCCACTCACCGTGGATTTTGCCGTCAGCGTCTTCGTCGCGATATTCAAATTTAAACAGATCCTGCGTAACGATGACGTCGCCTTCCATCCCGATTACCTCGGTAATCTGGGTGGTGCGGCGTGAACCATCACGCAGACGCTTCACCTGAACGATGAGGTCGACCGATTCCGCGATCTGTCGCGAAATGGCTTCTTTGGGTATTTTGATGTCGCCCATCATGATCATATTTTCCATACGACCCAAGCACTCGCGCGGGTTGTTGGCGTGGAGCGTACACATGGATCCATCATGGCCGGTGTTCATTGCGGCGAGGAGGTCGAAACACTCCGCGCCACGAATTTCGCCCAAGATAATCCGGTCAGGACGCATACGCAGTGCGTTCTTCACAAGATCACCGATGGTGATCGCGCCATCGCCTTCCAAGTTCGGAGGGCGCGTTTCAAGCGGGAGCCAGTGCGGCTGCTGAAGCCGAAGTTCGGCGGCATCTTCGATGGTCAAAACGCGCTCGCCGGGGTCAATCATTTTCGACAATGCGTTCAGCATCGTCGTTTTACCTGAACCCGTACCGCCCGAAATAACGATATTCATCCGGCTTGCGCCAGCGATCTTTAATGCCGTTGCCATAGGTTCGCTCATCGAACCATAGCCCTTCAACATGTCGATTGTGATTGGTTTTTCGGAAAATTTACGAATGGAAATGGCGGTGCCGCGCAGCGATAGCGGGGGAACAATCACGTTCACGCGGCTACCGTCTTTCAATCGGGCATCGGCCAAAGGCGTCGTTTGGTCAACGCGGCGACCGACTTGGTTCACGATGCGCTGCGCGATCTGGAACAGATGCTCTTCGTCACGAAACTGGATCGGCGCAATCTGCAGCTTTCCCTTTTTTTCGATATAGGTCTGCAACGGGCCATTGACCATGATGTCGGTAATGTCCGGATCGCTGAGCAATTCTTCAAGCGGACCAAAGCCGAGCAGTTCGTCGACCAGCACTTTTTCCAAAGCAAATTGTTCGCGGCGGTTCAGCGTCAGCTTGAGTTCGGCCAGCACTTCCAGAATGATCGGGCGGAACTCTTCGGTCAGCTCTTCTTTATTCAGCGATGCCGCCGCTTCGGGATCCACACGCTCCAAAAGACGCGGTAGAACCTGTTCTTTGATTTTGTGAACTGATGCTTCAAAGCCTTGGGGACCTTCATCGACTGGTGCCGCGTTGTTCGCACGGTCTGACAAGCGCGACATCGCTTCCTGCATGGCGGTCTGTGGACCGCCGTTGCTGCCGCCGGGTA
>NZ_JBILAF010000054.1:0-13296 GCF_044354325.1 Sphingorhabdus sp.
AACAAAAAAGGGAGGGTTGCCCCTCCCTTTAGATACCCAAAAGGGCAAGATTTCGTAAACTTAAAGCTGACCGAGCATATATTCGGCGGAGCTGACATTGAAGTCACCGGGGGCTTCAACATTCACATGCTCAACGACGCCGTCATTGACAACGAGCGAGAAACGCTGACCGCGCTTGCCCATGCCAAATGCCGAACCGTCCATCTCAAGGCCAAGTGCAGCGGCGAAATCGCCATTGCCATCTGCCAACATGGTGATCGCGTCTGATCCGCCAGACTTGTTCCATGCGCCAAGGACGAAGGCGTCGTTCACGGCGGTGCAGGCGATTTCATCAATGCCCTTGGCGGCAAGCTCACCGGACTTTTCAACAAAGCCGGGAAGGTGGCGCGCAGAGCAGGTCGGCGTGAATGCGCCGGGAACCGAAAACAGCGCCACGCGGCGGCCAGCGAAATATTCTGCGGACTGGACAGGCTGCGGGCCTTCGGCAGTCGCTTTTACCAACTTAACGTCAGGGATTTTGTCGCCAACGGAGATGCTCATATTTGGATTCCTTTTAAAAGTGGGGTTGGTTGCATATTCCGGGACCCGCTCGGGCAAGTCAAGTAGCGGTTCCTCTTCAGTCGTAAATTGCGTTCCTCAAATCACGAAATAGCCATCTGCATTGCCATATAAAGCAATCTTTATATTTGATTTCGTTGAAAGCTGCAGCTAAGGGCAGGGCGTCAAAAACCTCCCGGAGACCAAGCCTGTGGCTTTCAACGATTATGTCATTGCCGATATTAATGAGGCCGATTTCGGTCGCAAAGAAATAAACATTGCCGAGACCGAAATGCCCGGCCTTATGGCGCTGCGCGAAGAATTCGGCGCCTCGCAGCCATTGAAGGGCGCGCGGATTGTTGGTTCGCTGCACATGACCATTCAGACCGCGGTTCTAATCGAGACGCTGACAGCGCTTGGCGCAGATGTCCGTTGGGCAACATGCAACATTTTCTCGACACAAGATCACGCCGCTGCGGCAATCGCCGCGCAAAACATTCCGGTTTTCGCGATTAAGGGCGAGAGCCTTGCCGATTATTGGGATTATGTCGGTCGCATCTTCGATTGGGGTGACGAAACCACGGCCAACATCATCCTCGACGACGGCGGCGACGCAACGATGTTCGCGCTTTGGGGTGCAAAGCTTGAGCGCGGCGAAACCTTTGGCGATCCTGAAAATGAAGAAGAAGTTGAATTTCAGCGCGCGCTGAAGGCATTTGTTGCCAAGAAGCCTGGTTATCTGACGGAAACCGTCAAGAACTTGAAGGGCGTATCGGAAGAAACCACGACAGGGGTGCATCGCCTTTATGAAATCGCGAAGAAGGGCGAACTGCCATTCCCTGCGATCAACGTAAACGACAGCGTTACCAAGTCGAAGTTCGACAATCTTTATGGCTGTAAGGAATCGCTGGTTGACGCCATCCGCCGTGCCACCGACGTCATGTTGGCTGGTAAGGTCGCATGTGTTGCTGGCTTTGGTGATGTCGGAAAGGGTTCCGCCCAGTCGCTCCGCAATGGTGGCGCACGCGTTATGGTCACTGAAGTTGACCCGATCTGCGCATTGCAGGCCGCGATGGAAGGTTTTGAAGTCGTCACGATGGAAGAGGCCGTTCAGCGCGCAGATATTTTCTGCACCGCAACGGGTAACGCCGACGTCATCACGGCCGAGCATATGATGAACATGAAGCCCATGAGCATCGTGTGCAACATCGGTCACTTTGACAGTGAAATTCAGATTTCCGCTTTGTCAAATTACAATTGGAATGAAGTTAAGCCCGGCACGGATCTTGTTGAATTCCCAGACGGCAAGCAGATCATCGTTCTTGCAAAGGGCCGCTTGGTCAACCTCGGCTGTGCAACTGGACACCCAAGCTTTGTGATGTCGGCAAGCTTCACCAATCAGGTGCTCGCGCAAATCGAGCTTTGGACCAACGGTGCAAATTATAAGAACCAGGTCTATGTTTTGCCAAAGCATCTCGACGAGAAGGTCGCGACGCTTCACCTCGAAAAGCTTGGCGTTAAGCTGACCAAGCTGACCGAAAAGCAAGCGAATTATATCGGCGTATCGACCGAAGGTCCGTTCAAGCCAGACCATTATCGTTATTAAATCGACGTCTTTCGAGACCGAACAAACGCCCGCTGCGGAAACGTGGCGGGCTTTTTTCGTTGCGCGGCGCAAGCATTTGGGCATTAGCTTGTTCTGGGTAAATTAAAGGGCTTCATGACGATGACAGGCACTGGCCTGCCAATTGCACTGATCGGGGTATTAATGGCGCTGTGGCTGGTAGGAGCCATAGTCGCTATCTGGATCGGGCTGTCCTTGCGCAATGAATCGCGCAAAATTTTAGGTCAGACGTCGCGGCTACGAAGGCTGCTTGAAACCGCTCCGGCATTTCCGGTCGTGGTGAGGAGCGATGGACGAATTGAGGCACCAGACCGTTTTTCGAGATTGCTTGGCCTGACAACCCCAGCGACAACGTTTTCGGACTTGGGCGGTCATGATGATGCTGGCCTTGCCATAGATGATGTGGCGGCACTTGAGGCAAAAGTGCACGAGACCCAGCGTACGGGAAAATCCTTTGTCCTTGCGTTGGCGATTAAAGGTTCCGAACGGCGTTTGACCGTCGTCGGAAATATCGCCGATGTTGCTGCCTATCCCAATGGCACAGCTTTGTTATGGTTTTTCGATACCACTGATAGTTTGCGCGAGCTTGAGAAGCGGACGCAGGAATCGGAAGAGGCCCGCACCGCATTTGCGGCACTGGCTGGCCTAATCGAAGCCGCACCTCTTCCGATGTGGCATCGACGCCCGGATATGCGCCTACACTTCGTCAACCATGCATATGTTGATGCGGTTGGCGCAACGGATGGCCTTCAAGTGGTTGAAGAGGGAATCGAACTGCTTGAGCCTGAAAAGGGTAAGAGTCCCGCTGATTGGGCAGCTGAAGCTGCATCTGCGGACGCCCAGCGCGAGCGGATTGTTTCGGCCACGTTAAACGGTGAACGGCGCCAGTTGCGCGTGTTTGATATTCCCTTGGGTCAATCGGGCGTTGCAGGGCTGGCAATCGATGTTCAGGATTTGATTGATGCCAGGTCTGAGGTGCGCGCACTTTCGGAAGCACAGCGTGACCTTTTGAACATGATGTCCGCTGGTGTTGCCCAGTTTGACGCGCGCCATGGGTTGAGCTTTGCAAATTTGCCCTTCCAAAGCCTGTTCACTTTCCGGGATCAATGGTTGTCTGAAAAACCGGAATTCGCGCGCGTGCTGGACCGGATGCGCGAAAACGGAAAGGTGCCAGAGGTCCGGGACTTTCCAGCCTGGCGTCAGGAACGTGAAGATTGGTTTAGATCGTCCGATCCCGCTGAAGAAAACTGGCTGTTGCCGGACGGAACGCATTTGCGGGTGCTCGCGCAGCCAATCCCGGACGGCGGCCTGTTGATGATTTTTGAAGACCGCACGGAACAGGCGCAACTGGCCAGCGCGCGGGACATATTGCTGCGCGTGCGGACTGCGACCTTTGACAATTTGTTCGAAGCGATTGCGGTGTTTTCGGCGGATGGCCGGCTGAGCATCTGGAACCGCTTATTTGCCGAAACATGGGAACTGAACGACGACTTGCTGCTTCAACATCCGCGGCTGGATGAACTATTGCCCTCGCTCGCCCGGCATTTGCAAAAGCCATCGCAGATTAGCATCTTGGATGAACTGATCCGGACGACGTCGTCAAACCGCGAACGGCACAAGAGCAAAGCGGTCTTCGCCGACGGACGTATGTTCCAGATTGCGACGATACCGCTACCCGACGGCAATACGCTGTTCACGATGTTGGATATGTCGAACAACCTTAAAATCGAGCAAGCACTGCGTGACCGGAATAGCGCATTGCAGGAGGCTGATGCGATTAAGGGTAAATTCCTTGCAAATATGAGTTATGAATTCCGCTCGCCACTTACGTCCATCAGCGGATTTGCAGACTTGCTAAAGGCAGGCATTGCTGGCGAACTTAGCGATCAGGCGAAGGAATATGTGGATGCCATTTTGCAATCTGCAGACCGTTTGTCCGACCAGATCAACACTGTTCTGGATTATAGCCAGATTGAAGCCGGCGCGTTGCCGCTTGCGCTCGAACAAGCCGATGTTCCAACATTGGTCGCGCAAATTGTGGACAACAAAGCGGAGATGGCACAGGCGGCTGAGGTCGATTTGCAAGTCGATTTGGATAATGGTGCTGGAGAGATGGCGCTTGATCCGAAACGGATTACGCAAGCGGTCGGCCAAGTTTTGGACAATGCGATCCGGTATAGCAATAGTGGTGGGCAGGTTTTAATGCTTGCACGTTGGCAAGGCGATGCCCTTGAACTCGTTGTGTCAGACAATGGACCGGGTATGCGTGAGGCAGACGTCCTGCGCGTCTCGTCGTACAATGCGGTTCCAAAGAACGCCGATAGCAACGGTTCAATCACGCAGGGTTTGGGCTTGCCTTTGGCGCGTCAAATTATTGAATCGCATGGTGGGACGTTGCAACTGCATTCTGCGCCGGGCGAAGGTACGACCGTTATCATGGTGTTGCCGCGGCCATGATCATTGCGACCGATTTGGATATGCGTGAATATGGTCGCGAGCTGGCGAAGATATTGTCGCCATCAGATTGGGTCGCGATCAACGGGCCGCTGGGCGCTGGAAAGACCGTATTGTGCGCTGGCATATTGGCAGGCCTTGGCTTTGAAGGCGAAGTGGCGAGCCCATCCTACGCCATCGTGCATAGCTACGAACCGCCCGAGGTTTTGGTTGCCGTTGCCCATGTCGATTTGTATCGCTTGGACAATATCGACGACTTGGACGAATTAGGGCTCATCGCGGAACGCAGCGATCGCGTCACGCTGGTGGAGTGGGCTGAACGCTTCGGCGGCGGCTATGTGCGGCCCAGCCATGTAATCGATATCGTACCGCAAGCGGACGGCAGCAGAATTTTGACTTTGAAAATGGATAATGATGACACCCGTAACTGATATGGTTCTGCCCGCTGGACTGGACGAATTTTTAACGCGCCATGGCTGGACTGATGCGCAAATATCTCCGGTGGCGGGCGATGCGTCTTTCCGCCGCTATTTCCGCGTGAATTCGGCTACGCGAGGCAAGGCTATATTGATGGACGCGCCGCCACCACATGAGGACCCGCAGCCTTTTCTCGACATTGCCCAATATTTGACGGGGCATCAATTTCGTGCACCAGAGATTTACGGCACGGACTTGACGCGTGGGCTGGTATTGCTGGAGGATTTTGGCGACCGCAGGATGCGCGAGCATCTTGATGATCACCCAGAGGATGAGGCCGAGATATACCGGGCCGCTATTGATACGATCGTACGATTGGCAGCCACCCCTGCAGCGCATGCGCAACCCTATGCCATGGCGACCTATCTGCGCGAAGTGCAGTTGCTCACCGAATGGTACATGCCGGCGATGGGGCTTTCCTGCGACGCGAACGCATTTGACCAGATGTGGGTTGATGCGCTGGCTCCATTGGCATCTTGTCAGGATGTAACTGTCTTGCGGGATTACCATGCCGAAAACATCATGCTGCTTGATGATGGGGAACAAGGCATCATTGATTTTCAAGATGCGCTGGTGGGGCATCCAGCCTATGATCTGGTATCGTTGTTGCAAGACGCGCGGCGCGATGTCCGCCCAGAGCTTGAGGCAGACATGCTGGCTTATTATCTGACGGCGGCCAATCCGGGACCTGACTTTGACGCGCATTATGCGTTGCTGGGTGCGCAGCGGAATACCAAGATTATCGGCATATTTACGCGGCTGTGGAAGCGCGATGGCAAGGAGAGATATTTGTCCTTCCTGCCACGCATGTGGGGCTTGCTGGAGCGCGATTTGGCGCACCCGGCACTTGCGAACGTCAAGCAATGGTTCGATACCCATATTCCCCCTGAAATGCGTCGCCTTAGCCCATTAGACATTACGCATGGTTAAGCATGTGAACACCGCAATGATCATGGCGGCGGGTAAGGGGACGCGGATGATGCCGCTCACCGCTGACCGCCCAAAGCCATTGGTTGAGGTCGGCGGCGTTGCCTTGCTGGATCATGTTCTGGATCATTTGCGTGATGCCGGCGTTAGCAAGATTGTCGTCAATGCACATTATCGCGCCGACCAGATTGAAGCGCATCTTTCCGCCCATGCGACGGATTTTGACGTGTCGATATCCGATGAACGCGATTTGCTGCGCGATACAGGCGGCGGGTTGGTTCAGGCATTGCCGATGATTTCGGACGATCCGTTTATCTGCGTGAATGCGGACAATTGGTGGGCCAACGACGGAGAGAATGCGATCTCGCGCCTGATGGCGCATTGGGATGCTGCACGCATGGATGTGCTGATGTTGCTCGTCCCGCTGGCGACAGCATATAACAGCCAGGGCATTGGTGACTTTAACATGGATGCAGATGGCCGCCTGTCGCGTCGCGTGGGTGACGCGCCTGCGCCTTATGTCTGGACAGGTATTCAGCTGCTTTCGAAGAAGCTGATTGTTGACCCACCGTCTGACGTTTTTTCGACCAACGTCTTTTGGGATCGTGCCATTGCAGAGGGACGGTGCATGGGGTTGGTGCACGAAGGAATGTGGTTTGATGTAGGTTACCCCGCGGCAATAACTGCCACGGAAGAACGTTTGGGGCTGCATGGCGTCGGATAACACCATGGCGCAGCGCGTGCGCGTTTTCAATGTCCCGCTCGGCAACGACTTGTGCGACGTAACTGCGCAGTGGATATTGCAGACATCGGGGCAGGACCCGCTCACGGTTAGCAGCACAATATTGCTGTTACCCAATAACCGCGCCATCAAGGCGATGACAGAGGCGTTCGTCCGGCAGGCCGCACCGGGTTTGCTTTTGCCGCGCATGGTGGCGATTGGCGATATGCAACTTGATGAGGCATTGGGGCCTTTGCTCGATCCCATTGCGTCAGAAGACATTATTTGGCCCGTTATTGGATCGTTTGACCGGCTGATGCTGTTGGCGCGCTTGGCGCAGGAACATCGGCCGCAAGGTACGTTTTTGTCGTCCGCTGAGGCTTTGCGTTTGGCGCGCAAACTGGCCGAGCTGATTGATGAACTTGAAGTCGATTTGGTCGATTTCGACGCTTTGTCCGACATAGCAATCGAGGCTGATCTCGCCGGCCATTGGCAACGTGCTTATGGCCAGCTTTTGACGATCTTGCCCGCCTATCGCTCCGAACTTGCTGCGCGAGAATTGATGGGCCCTGCGGAGCGCCGAAATAAGCTTCTGGCCGGTTTGGAGCGGCGTCTGGCTGAACGCAGTTTTGACATGCCTATCATTGCGGTTGGCATAACTACATCAGCCAAAGCGGTCGCAAAATTGCTGCGCCGTGTTGCCCTTATTCCAAATGGGCATGTCATTTTGCCCGGTGTCGACCTCGACTTAGCTAAGGATCGCTGGGACAGTCTGTCTGCCGCGGTTGAACCCGATAATCTGCCAACGCGCCGCCGGAATTTTGAGGTGCATCCCCAATTCCACCTGAAACATTTGCTCGACCTTATGGGGATCGATCGTAGCGAAATCGATGTCTTGCCAACGGCACGCGTCGAACGCGTAGCCGACACCATTTCGGAAATTTTCTGCCTGCCTGAACATAGCGTCGGTTGGCAAGAACTCGCACCTGCGCGCAAGGCGCTATCACATACACAATGGTTTGAGGCTGATGACAGCGCGCTGGAAGCAAAGGCCGTTGCGGTGCGCATTCGCGGTGAATTGGAACAGGCCGAAAAGCGGATCGCACTCATCACGCCTGACCGTGAGCTCGCGGTCCGCGTTGCGGCGCAGTTGCGTCGTTGGGACATATATGTCGACGACAGTGCGGGTATACCGCTTTTGCAAACGGCAAATGGCTCGCTGGCGCTCGCGTTGGTTGACGCGATTTCGGGGCGGTTTTCCGGCGCGTCGCTATTGGCTATTGCCAAGCACCCGCTGGTGTTTGCAGGGCCCGACAGGCTCGATTGGCTCGACAAGGTGCGGCTGTTAGATCTCGAATTGCGGGGAACCGCCAACGGTGTTGGGCTGGGTGCCATTACGCGGCGGTTGGAAAATGCCCGTAAAGTGAAGCCAGAGCTGCTTGAATGGTGGCAGGGCTTTGTTCAAATCCTTGCACCGCTCGAAAATGTCGACGGGCAACCGTTCAGTTTCATCATCGATGCACTGCGCGACGTTGCGACGAATTTGACCGATGGCGCTGTGTGGCGCGGAGCAAGTGGCCGCGAACTTGGGCGGATGTGGGAAGAAGTCAGCGGAGGCGACCTGTCCATGCTTGGCCGTATCGATGCCACGGGCCTGGCGGCGACGTTTAACGAAATATTCTCCTGCGCTGTGGTGCGTCCACCATATGGCGGGCATCCGCGCGTTGCCATTTACGGTCTATTGGAAGCACGATTGCAGCAGGCGGACCTCATCATCTGTTCTGGGTTGAATGAGGGGACATGGCCGCAAATAGCGCAGCCGGATCCTTGGCTCGCACCCGCCATCCGGCGGCATTTGAAACTGCCAACCTTGGACCGGAATATCGGATTGTCGGCGCATGATCTTGCGACCGCATTGGGTGGTCGCGAAGTGTTGTTAACGCGCGCGCGCCGTGACCGTGGCGGACCAACCGTTGCCTCGCGCTTTCTGCTGCGGATAAAGGCGCTGACGGCGGACGCGCTGGAGCAAGACCAACAGTCGCTTGCGCTTGCAGCGCAGCTGGATGAACCCGCCCATAAGGTTCCGTTTGAAAGCCGGCCATTGCCGCGTCCCTCGGCGCAGCAGCGATTGGTTAGCCTGTCCGTCACCGATTTTGACCAGCTAAAGTCCGACCCCTATTCATTTTACGCAAAACGCATTCTTGGCCTTCGTGTGCTGGAAAAGGTCGATGCCGAACCCAGCTTCGCATGGCGCGGATCGTTGGTGCATGATTTGTTGGAACAGTGGTTCAAACAAGACGATTGCGCCGTCGATAAGCTCGTGCAGCGCGTGGACGACTTGCTGGCACAAGAGGCAACGGATCCGTTGTTACGTGCATTGTGGCAACCGCGTATTGCCGCTGGTCTGCGCTGGGTGGCCGAAGAAACCAAAAAGCAGATGCATGACCATGGGCGCGTTGTCGCGGTGGCCGAACAACCCGGCAAGGTCGACATCATGGGCATAACCGTGAACGGACGCGTTGACCGGATCGATAGACTTGCGGACGGAAGTCTGGTGATCGTTGACTACAAAACCGGCATGCCACCATCGACCAAGCAAGTGAATGCGGGCTTTGCCCTCCAGCTTGGCCTCATCGGCTATATGGCCGAGCAGATGGCGATCAAAGGTGTGGTGGGCCACGCGACTAAGTTTGAATATTGGAGCTTGGCGAAAAACAAAGACAAGTTCGGACATATCGCAGTCCCGACGACCACGCGGACCAACGATAAAAAGCCTCTAAGCACCGAGTTTGTGGCCTTTGCCGTCGCGCAAGCGGAAGAGGCTATCGCGCAATGGATTTTGGGCGACGCGCCCTTCACCGCAAAGCTGCATCCCGAATTTGCGCATTATGGTGACTATGACCAATTGATGCGGTTGCAGGAATGGAATGGCAGGCAGTCGATTTCGGAGGAGCAGGCATGACCTCTAAATCATCGACGCTGAAGCCACTGATTCCGGCGCAGCGCAGCGCCGTCATCCCCGGTGATAACATCTGGCTTAGCGCCTCTGCAGGAACCGGCAAAACGCAGGTTTTAACCGCGCGTGTGATCCGGTTGCTGTTGGAAAGCGACGTCGAACCTGAAAATCTGTTGTGCATTACCTTTACCAAGGCGGGTGCGTCCGAAATGGCGGACCGAATTAATGAGCTTTTGGCGTCTTGGGTGCAGCGCGAAGATGGGGCACTGTTTCATGACCTTGAAGCCATTGGCGCGAACGCGGGACCAGATGCCCGAAAACGCGCACGTCAGCTTTTTGCAAAGGTGCTGGACGCGCCCGGTGGCGGCTTACAAATACTGACCATCCACAGTTTCTGCCAGTCGTTGCTGGGCAGCTTCCCCGAAGAAGCCGGATTGGTTCCGGGATTTAAACCGATTGAAGGACGCGAGCAGCAAGAATTGTTGCGCGAGGCATTGGTAAATCTCGTGCTGGAAGCCGAAGCGCGCGGCGACACGAAAATGGTCACGGACCTGCAGGAACTTTCCCTGAATATGGGGGAGGACGGTGCGCTGCGGTTCCTGCATCGGGCGGCGGCATCGCCGGATGTGATGACCCTGATCCCCAATGATGCCGGCGCGGTGGTCTGGGCACGGCGACTGGCAGGTGTCCATTTCGACGGCCCAGTTGAGGATATGCTGGAAGACGCCTTTGCCGACGCGCGCATTCCACGCGCGACATTGCAGGCGGTCATCGATGCCAACCTTTTGTGGGGCAAGAACAAGGCAGATAGCCGCGGGGGCAAGCGTGCGGCAGTCCTTCAGGATTGGCTATCGCGAACACCGACCGAACGCGCGGCGCTCTTGCCCGATCTGCATCGCTGTTGGTCAACGGCCAAGGGTGATCCCCAGATTTCGACGATCGGGCATACGCCGACGACGGAGGTCTATGCCGAACACGCGCTCGAAATGTTCAACTGGACCAACCAACTATTGGGCGAAGTGACACGTGCGCAATATGCCGACCGGCTGGCGCGGGCATTGTGCATCGGCAAGGAGTTTGCGGCGCAATATAGCCGCGCCAAACATGCCATCGGCGCGGTTGATTTTGACGATATGATACGGCGCACGGCCGAACTTTTGCAACATGGCCAAATGGCGCAATGGGTTCGGTTTAAGCTCGACAAGCAGATTGACCATATTTTGGTGGATGAGGCGCAGGACACCAACAAAGCGCAATGGGATATCATCAGTGCGCTGAGCGACGATTTTTACAGCGGCATGGGTGCCAATCCCGAAAAGAACCGCACGCTGTTTTCCGTCGGTGATTTCAAACAAGCGATATACGGTTTTCAGGGTACGGCCCCCGAACGATATGAAGAAGCGGGCCGCTATTTTGCCGAGCGCATTGACGCCGCCGGAAGCGAACTGAAACGGCTCACCTTGTCGCGCAGTTTCCGTTCGACCGCGCCGATACTCGATTTTGTCAACGCGGTGATCGACGAGTCTGGTTCTGCGGATTTTGGCATCAACGACATCATTGACCCGCATTACAGCGAAAAACCGGAAATCGGCATGGTTGAGCTTCTGCAGCCCATATCCGCAAAGCCGAACGCCGCGGACGACAGCGATGCGTCGGATGAGGAGGAAGACTGGTTCAGCGACGAAAAGCGCGCGCTGGCTGAACGATTGGCCGATCATGCGAAAGCCCTCATTGACGAGAAACCTTGGCTTGAAAGCCAGGGGCGTCATTTGGAGCCGGGTGATATCATGTTCCTGCTGCGCAGCCGCGGTGACATGGCGTCGCTGCTGGTTGCGCAATTGCACGAACGCAACGTCGCAGTCGCGGGCATCGACAGGCTGAAACTTTTGCAGCCGTTGGTGGTGCAAGACCTGCTGGCAGCAATCAAATTTGTGCTTCAACCGAATGACGACCTGAGCCTTGCATGCTTGCTCGTGTCGCCCATCATCGGGTGGACGCAGGAGCAGTTGCTGGCGCACGGCTATGTCGGTGATCGCGAAGGTAGCCTGTGGCAGCATATCCGCGTGAAGCCTGAACTTGCGGATGATCTTGCGCCATTGCGCGATATGCTGGCTGCGGCTGATTTCACGACCGTGTATCATTTCCTCGAACAGATTTTGTCCGGACCCATTGGCGCGCGGCGCAAATTTACCGCACGTTTGGGACGCGAGGTTTTGGTGCCTATCGAGGAAATGCTGAATTCGGCGCTTCAGTTCGAACAACAGTATGGCGGCGGCCTGCAAAAGTTCATCGCGTGGTTCGACCGCGGTGAAATTGAAATCAAACGCGAAAGTGGCAACAGCACCAAGGAAGTCCGCGTCATGACCGTCCATGGTGCCAAGGGCTTGCAAGCGCCCGTGGTCATTTTGGCGGATATTACGTCTGATCCCACAAAAAAGCCCGATCAGTCGGTTGAGCTGTTGATGGATGAGGGCCAACGCACGCCGTTGCTGCCCATTCGCAAAAGCGAGCAGTCGGGGCGCTTACAAGACATTGTCGAGATGCAGAAAACCCGCGAACTGCAGGAACATAAGCGGTTATTATATGTGGCCATCACGCGCGCGGAGGAGCGGCTGATAATGGCGGGGTCGCTGGGTATTAGCCGCAAGGGCGAGGCACCTGCCGAAAGCTGGTGCGCCGCGATTGAAAAAGGCATGACAGCGCTTGGCTGCAGTTGGGAAGACGATCCACGCTGGGGCAGGGTGATGCGCCATGTGGGCGCGGAAGGCGCGTCGATGGTGGCGCCGGTAACTTCTGTGGAAAAGCAATCGCCGACGGTACCTCGGCCAGCCAGCCCCGAATGGCTATTTGCGCCTGCGCCGATGGAGCAGCGCCCACCGCGTCCGTTGGTGCCATCGCGGCTTGACGATGACGATTATGGCGATGACCCTGCAAACGCAGCGATGCGCAAAGCCGCCAACCGTGGGAAGCTGATCCACGCTTTGTTCGAACGCATCACGGATAGCGAGTCGCTCAAAACTGCGGCGCAATGGTTAGCGGTTCAGGCACGAAATGACGATATCGACCCGGCCCAATTGTTGGCCGAAGTGAACGGAGTCATCAGCGATCCGGTCTGTGCGCCGTTATTCGGTCCGCTGGCACGCGCTGAGGTTCCGCTTGTGGCTGTTGTGGGCGAAACAGTGATCAATGGCCGTATTGACCGGCTGCTCGTCGAACCCGGAATGGTGCGCGCGGTCGATTTCAAAACGGGCCGAAGCATCCCCACCGATGCACATGGCGTCCCCGTTCCCCATTTACGCCAAATGGCGCATTATCGCGCGGCGCTGCAGACGATTTTCCCGGATTGCAAGATTGAGGTCGCTTTGCTGTTTACGCACGCACCCCGGTTTATCACGCTTTCGGACGAGATATTGGCGCCTCATTATCCTGCCTCTTGATGGCAGAACAAAAACTATCTGCCTTGGTCCTTGTCAGCATTTGGCTGTGGGCATACATGGGTGGCAACAAAGGAGATAAACATGGCTACCAAATCCGTAGGCGATAATGATTTCGCATCAGAAGTACTGGCATCGGGCAAACCCGTATTGGTCGATTTTTGGG
>NZ_JBILAF010000065.1:0-11636 GCF_044354325.1 Sphingorhabdus sp.
TGATTTAAAGACGTTGCCATCGGCCATCGGCTGCGGCCGGATCAGCTTTGGTAAAGCCGAAGATATGGAACGGCTGCTCGGTATTACGCCGGGGGCCGTCACGGCTTTGGCGGCCATCAATGATAAAGATTGTGCTGTCCAATTCGTGCTTGATGCTGCGTTAGCGCAAGCTGACATTATCAATTGCCACCCGCTGCGAAACAGCGCGACTGTAAGCATTGCGACCAGCGATCTTATCCGCGCGCAAACCTATTGGCAGCACCCACCCCAGATTATTTCCGTCCCGACATTGGAGCCCGCATGACTTTCGAAACCGTCTCTCAAAATATCGCCTTTGGTGGCGTGCAGGGTGTTTATAAGCACCATTCATCAGCCACCGGCACCGACATGACTTTTTCAGTCTATGTCCCGCCGCACGAAGAAGGCCAGATTTTGCCAGTGGTGTGGTTTTTGTCGGGCCTGACCTGCACCCATGCAAATGTGACCGAGAAAGGCGAATTCCGCCGCGCATGTGCAGAGCTGGGTTTGATTTTCGTGGCGCCGGACACCAGCCCGCGCGGTGAAGACGTTCCCGACGATGCCGATGCCGCATATGACTTTGGTTTGGGTGCCGGATTTTACGTCAACGCCACCGCATCGCCTTTTGACACGCATTACCGGATGCAAGATTATATCGAGCGTGAATTGCCTGATATCATCGCCGCGCATTTCCCTGCGGATATGCAGCGGCAAGCCATTATGGGGCATTCCATGGGCGGGCATGGCGCACTGACGATCAGTCTGCGTAACCCGGGCAAGTATAAGTCGACGTCGGCGTTTTCGCCGATTGTTTCGCCGTTAAATTGTCCTTGGGGTGAAAAGGCTTTGGGTGGCTATCTTGGCGATGACCGTGCGCAATGGCGCGCCTATGACAGCGTTGCGTTGTTGGAAGATGGCGCACGCTTGCCTGATCTGTTGGTCGACCAAGGCCTGGCTGACAATTTCCTCGAGTCACAGCTCAAGACGTATCTGCTCGTCGAACAATGTGCCGCGGTTGGTCAGCGTGCCGAAATTCGCATGCAGCCGGGCT
The DNA here is from genome assembly GCF_044354325.1 of Sphingorhabdus sp. GTDB lineage: Bacteria > Pseudomonadota > Alphaproteobacteria > Sphingomonadales > Sphingomonadaceae > Sphingorhabdus_B. Next base: position 1,070 of record NZ_JBILAF010000065.1, read on the forward strand.
ATGATCACAGCTATTATTTCATCTCGACCTTCATGGCTGACCATCTCGCTTGGCATGCGGAACGGCTAAACGGCTAAAGCCTTGGGCATTGTTGATTTTGCTGCGCATATGAAGATCCCGACAGATCGCCCTTATGTGCTGCTCGACGATGCCCGCATGCAGGGTGCGTCGCCTGCGCGGCTATATACCGACCCGGTTGAAATATGGACCGCCAACAGCTTTGATGAAGTCGACGCTGTGCTTGGTGCCCTGCGTGATGCGCAGCGGTGCGGGCTTCATGCCGCGGGGTTTTTGGGCTATGAAAGTGGGCAGCATCTCCTGCCAAATCTTGGGCAAGAACGTAGCGGGCCACTGGCGTGGTTTGGCTTTTTTCGCAGCTACAGCACAATCTCGGCTGACGTCGTGCCGTCATATCTACCCGATCCGGCGGGTGCATGGCTGTCGGAATTGCGCCCCGGGGTTTCGCGCGCAGAATATGGCGATGCCTTTGCTGCGGTTCAGGATTTTATCCATGCCGGAGACATTTATCAGGCCAATCTGACCTTTCCGCTTTCCGCCGATTATGCGGGCGATCCGCTGGCCTTATATGCGGCGCTGCGCGGCCGCGCGAAGGCGGGCTATGGCGGTGTTATCTACACGGGGGACGCGCATTATCTGTCCTTTTCACCCGAACTGTTTTTCGCGCTTGAGGACCAACGCGTAACCACAAAACCGATGAAGGGCACGGCACAAAGACAAGTCGACCCGCAACGGGATAGCGATGTTGCGGAGCTCTTGCGCACCGACCCGAAACAACGGGCGGAAAATTTGATGATCGTCGATCTCCTCCGCAACGATCTGTCCCGTGTGTGCGCCGCGGGCACCGTCGCCGTGCCTGAATTGTTTCATGTCGAAAGCTATCCCACCGTTCATCAGATGACCTCGACCGTCACGGGTGTGTTGAACGAGGGTGTGGATGCGGTTGACGTCATAACAGCATTATTCCCATGCGGGTCGATTACGGGCGCGCCGAAAATCCGCGCAATGCAGGTCGTTGAAGAAGTGGAAACCGCACCACGCGGAATATATTGCGGCTCCATCGGGCGTATTGATGCCAATGGCGATGCCGCCTTCAACGTTGCCATTCGTACTTTTACGTTGTGCGATTCTACAAAGACGCTTTCACTTGGGCTAGGATCAGGCATTGTCGCCGATTCCAACGAAGCAGATGAATGGGCAGAATGTTTGGCCAAGGGGGATTTTGCCAAGGTGGGCGATACCGGATTTGATCTGATCGAAACCATGCGTTTTGAACCGATGGCCGGAATCCTTCGGCTGGAGTTGCATCTGGAGCGCATGAAGACCAGCGCAATGTTGTTCGGATTTGAATTTGACCGGCACGCATTGCGCAACCGCCTACACGCCAGCATTTTCCATCTCGATCGGCTTTCGAAAATCCGGCTGATGGTTTCGCGGCATGGTGCAGTCGCGATTGAGATCAGCCCGCTGCAGGATGTTACCGACTGGCGCGTTGCCGTTGTCCCGCTTCCTGTCGCCGCCCAAGATTTCCGGCTTCGGCACAAGATGAGCGATCGGGCTTTTTACGACAACGCGCGAAAAGCGCGCACCGATTGTGACGAAGTTATCTTCGTTGGTACCGATGGCCGCTTAACCGAAGGTAGCATCACGGCCTTGTTTGTTGAACAGGATGGCGTTCTGCGGACGCCACGGCTTCAGACCGGGCTTCTGCCGTCTGTGCTTCGCCGCGCGCTTATCGACGCCGGTGAAGCCCGAGAGGCGGATTTGACGATCGACGATTTGGCGGGTGGTTTTTTTGTCGGGAACAGCGCACGTGGATTAATAAGAGCGCATAGGGTTGCGTAACTTTTAGCGAGGCTTTAGGGGCAAGCGCGCAACTTCTGTTCAATTTTTGCCCGAAAGTTTTGATGATGATTGACCGTCTGTCGGCCGCGCTCGGCCGGATTGCCCCTTCAGCGACGCTTGCCATGTCGGGACGTGTGATTGACCTTAAATCACAGGGCATTGATGTCATTGGACTGTCGGCGGGCGAACCCGATTTCGATACGCCAGAATTCGTCAAAGACGCCGCCATTCAGGCCATTCGTGACGGCATGACGAAATATACTGCCGTGGACGGTATCGCGCCGCTCAAGCAGGCGATCATTGCAAAATTCAAGCGCGACAATGGCATTGAATATACGCCAAAGCAGATCACGGTAAACTCCGGTGGTAAGCACACATTGTTTAACGCCCTGGTCGCAACGATTGATACGGGCGATGAAGTCATCATCCCTGCACCTTATTGGGTCAGCTATCCCGATATCGTTCAATTCGCCGGCGGAACGCCCGTGATCGTTATGGCGACTGCGGCGCAAAATTATAAAATCACGCCAGAACAACTGGAGGCAGCCATTACGCCGAAGACGCGCTGGTTGATCCTAAATTCGCCGTCCAACCCGACCGGCGCCGCTTATGATGCGGATGAGTTGAAAGAATTGGGTGCAGTGCTGCTGCGCCATCCGCACGTCATGTTGCTGTCCGACGATATGTACGAACATATTTGGTATGCGCAGGCGCCCTTTGCGACGATGCTTCAGGTGTGCCCCGAACTCTATGATCGCACCCTCACCATGAACGGTGCGTCCAAAGCTTATGCCATGACCGGTTGGCGCATCGGCTATGCTGGTGGCCCGGCATGGTTGATTAAGGCGATGGCGGATTTGCAGTCGCAATCGACGAGCAATCCCTGCTCCATTTCACAATATGCCGTGCTTGCCGCGCTTAACGGACCACAGGATTTCTTGCGTGAACGCAATATCGCTTTCCGTGAACGCCGCGACCTTGTCGTCGCGATGCTGAACGACGCACCGGGGCTTAGCTGCCCGACGCCAGAAGGCGCATTTTATGTCTATCCCGATGCAACCGGCGTGATGGGCAAGACGACGCCCAAGGGTAAGAAGATTGAAACCGATGCGGACCTCATCGATTATTTCCTCGATGATTACCGCGTGGCTGCGGTGCATGGCGGGGCCTTCGGTCTGTCGCCGGGCTTCCGGATTTCTTATGCAACATCGTCGGATATCCTCAAGGAAGCGTGCACGCGTATTCAAGCAGCCTGCGCCGCACTCACATGACCGCAATATGTGCATCACGCTGAACGGCGTTCATGCACGTTTAATGTGTTTTCTGGTGAAACCATTTTAAGCCGACGCACATAGCTGTTTCGGCGCCAATCTGGGCACTATGTCAGAGATAAAATATGGACCGTCTTTATAACTTCGTGCGTTCGGATCTTTTCCTCAGTCTGGCCGGCGGATTTGCGCTAGGTTTGGCTGGGCTGGCCATCATCAAACCGGCTAGCGCAAATGATCAAAACGCAGAAGCCACGCGGTCTGTGTCCGTTGGAGGTCCATCATATGAAGCGGCTGCCCCGAACCCCTAAATGCGTTATCCGCGCGGTACATGTCGCGCTGCTGTTTGGTTTGGTGACAGGATGCGGTTCCGACTTTGGATCCGCTGTCGGCACTGCGCATGCCGAAGAGGGCATTCGGATCGCCGCACCCTTTACGAAAATGGTTGAACCAAAGGGCATGCAGACCGCTGTTTTTGCCGGTGGTTGCTTTTGGGGTGTGGAGGCTGTGTTTGAACGCTTAAAAGGCGTGACGCGCGTGGAGTCGGGCTATTCCGGCGGGACGCGGTCAACCGCCGATTATGATCTCGTCAGTTCGGGCGCCACGCGGCATGCCGAATCTGTGCGGATTCAATATAACCCTGCGGTGGTGAGCTATGGCGAACTGCTGCATATATTCTTTTCTGTGGCGCATGATCCGACCCAATTGAACCGTCAGGGTCCAGACCGCGGCAAGCAATATCGATCCGCGATATTCCCCGCGAACGCAGCACAGCAAAAGGCGGCGCGCGCCTATATGGCGCAACTGGACAAGGCTGGATATTGGAAGAAACCCATTGTTACGACGCTGGAGCCCATCAGTTTCTTTCCTGCCGAAAGCTATCATCAGGACTTCATGGCGAAAAACCCAAGGCACCCTTACATCGTGCAATGGGACAAACCCAAGATTGCGAATTTAAAGAAACTTTTCCCGAATGGCGTGCGGTAACTAACCCCGATAGGCGGGGATTGCCCAGCCTTTCCAAATCGCCATCGCCCGCAAGGCAAAACCGGCTGTCGCGCTGAAAATTGCGGCGGACAGAACGGGTATGCCGATAAATAATGATAGGCCAAAAAGGCCTGACGCCAGCGCCGCAGCTGTTACATAGATTTCCGGTTTAAGCAGGATCGATGGCTCACCTGCCAGCACATCGCGAATGATGCCGCCGACACATGCCGTGATGACGCCCATCATCATGGCCGGTAACAATGGAACGCCCAGCGTTAGTGATTTCCACGTGCCGAACACCGCGTAAATGGCAATGCCCACCGCATCAAACCAGTCCAGCGCACGCGGTTTCCAAAGATGTTGCGGCGTTACCCACACCAGCCCCGCAGTCACAAGACAGGTCGCTGCAAAACGCCAATCCTGCACCCAGAAAACCGGTGCACCAATAAGCAGGTCGCGAACAGTGCCACCACCCGCGCCAGTAACCAGCGCAAAGAAGGAGAAGGTGACGAGCGTCTGTTTGCGTTGCGCCGCGGCGAGTGCACCCGATGCGGCAAATACAGCGATCCCAAATAGGTCCAGCCATGAAATCATGGCCGGGGCTATTTGGGCCGCTTGGGTAATCATCACATGTGGATCGGTTTGCCGGTCACGGCCATGGCCGCTTCCTTCAAGGCTTCGGCATGGGTCGGGTGGGCATGGCAGGTGTACGCGATGTCTTCCGACGTTGCACCGAATTCCATAGCCACAGCTGCTTCAGCGATCATGCTGCCGGCAATTGATGCGATGATATGCACGCCAAGCACGCGGTCGGTTTTTGCATCGGCAATGACTTTGACGAAACCGTCCGTGGTGCGATTTGTTTTCGCACGGCTGTTGGCCATCATCGGGAATTTGCCGACCTTGATCTCGCTACCCGAAGCCGAAGCATGTTCGTTCGCTTCTTCCTCGGTCAGGCCAACGCTGGCAATCTCAGGGTAGGTGTAGACGACGCCCGGGATGACGTCATGGTTGACGATGCCCGTTAGGCCCGCAACAAATTCAGCCGCGGCAATGCCTTCGTCTTCCGCCTTATGCGCCAGCATTGGACCGGGGCAAACGTCGCCAATTGCGTAGATGCCGGGAACATTGGTTTGGAAATCATGGCCGATTTCAATCTGCCCGCGCGCATTGACCGCGAGGCCCGCTTTTTCCATTGCAAGGCCATCGGTGTTTGCGCGGCGGCCAATCGCCACAAGTACGCAATCCGCTTCAATCGTTTCGCTTGCACCGCCGGCTGATGGTTCAACCGTCAACGTGGCCATGCCACCCTTTACCGTTGCGCCGGTAACCTTGGTGCCCATGCGCAGGTTAAAGCCCTGTTTCTTGAAAATCTTGGCGGCTTCCTTGCGGACTTCGCCGTCCATGCCGGGCAGGATCTGGTCAAGATATTCGACCACCGTCACTTGCGCGCCAAGACGCAACCACACACTGCCGAGCTCAAGTCCAATGACACCGCCGCCAATGACGACCATGTGCTTTGGCACCTTTGGCAATGCCAGCGCGCCGGTGGAATCGACGATAACCTTTTGGTCTATTTCGACACCGGGCAATGGCGTTACCGATGATCCTGTCGCGACCATGATGTTTTTGGCGGTGTAATTTTTGCCGGCTACATCAATGCTGTTGGCGGACGTGAACGCGGCGCGGCCCTTGAGCCAATCAACCTTGTTCTTTTTAAACAGAAACTCGATGCCGCCGGTCAATTCGGTCACAGCCTTCGCTTTTTCGGCGTGCATTTGGTCGAGGTTGAGCGAGACGCCCTTAAAATCGATACCGAATTTCGCCAGCGAACCCGATTGTGCCTCATGGTACATTTCGGACGCATGCAGCAAAGCTTTCGACGGAATGCAGCCGACGTTGAGGCATGTGCCACCCAATGTCTCGCGGCTTTCGACGCAGGCTGTTTTTAGGCCGAGTTGTGCGGCGCGGATGGCGGCAACATAGCCGCCCGGACCTGCACCGATAACGATCAGGTCATAATCATGTTCTGCCATTGCTCAGCTCCTTAAAGGTCGATCAACAACCGGGTCGGGTCTTCAATCGCCTCTTTGACGATTTTCAGGAAAGTCACTGCCTCGCGGCCGTCAATGAGTCGGTGGTCATAGCTTAGCGCCAAATACATCATCGGGCGAACAACAACCTGTCCGTCGCGAACCACGGGGCGGTCTTCGATCCGGTGAAGACCAAGCACAGCGGACTGTGGCGGGTTGATAATTGGGGTCGACATCAGGCTGCCGAACACACCGCCGTTGGAAATGGTGAAGGTTCCGCCCGACATATCTTCCATGGTGAGCGCACCGGCCTTTGCCTTTGCGCCAAAATCACCAATCGCCTTTTCAATCTGGGCAAAGCTCATGGCGTCGGCGTTGCGCACGACCGGTACGACGAGGCCATTTGGCGCGCTTACCGCGACCGAGACGTCGAGATAATTATGATAGACGATTTCGTCGCCATCGATCTGCGCATTCACGGCAGGAACATCACGCGCTGCCAAAGCAACCGCCTTGGTAAAGAAGCCCATGAAGCCAAGGCGCACGCCGTGCTTCTTTTCGAACAGGTCTTTGTAGGTCGCGCGCGCTTCAATCACGGCGGACATATCGACATCGTTAAACGTCGTCAGCAGCGCCGCTGTGTCTTGTGCGGACTTCAAACGCTTTGCGATTGTCTGGCGCAGACGCGTCATCTTCACGCGCTCTTCCTGACGCGCACCTGCCGGTGCAGACGCCGCTGGCGTTGCCGTTGATGCCGAAGTGGCTGCAGGCGCAGGCGCACCCTTTGCCGCTGCAACAACATCTTCCTTAGTCAGGCGGCCATCCTTGCCGGTGCCTTTGATCTTGCTTGGGTCAATGCCGAGCTCAAGCACCAAGCGGCGGACCGCAGGCGACAATGGCAGATCGCTATTTTCTGAAGCAGCGGCCGGCGCAGGCGCAGCGGTGCTCGTAACGGCGGGGGCTAAAGCAGCAGCGGCTGCAGCAGGTGCTGCGGCAGCGCCGGTGCCAGCATCGATTGAAGCAATGACAGCGCCGACATTAACGGTAGCGCCTTCCTCAACGGCATAGGCACCCATGATACCGGCGACAGGCGACGGCACTTCGACCGCGACCTTGTCGGTTTCAAGGCTGGCTATTGGCTCATCGACCGCAACCGGCTCACCGGGTTTTTTCAGCCATTGGCCAAGGGTCGCTTCAGTGATGGACTCGCCCAATACGGGGACTTTAACTTCAGTGCTCATAATTCAATCCTCAGGAGGATGGAGGGGTAACCGGCTTGGTTCCCCCAGTGCGTTGGCGGCGGATTTCTTCGCGAACATTGTGGCCCAATGCTTCGGCAACCAATGCGGCCTGTTCGGCTTGGTGGCGCTTGGCAAGACCAGTGGCTGTCGCGGCTGCGGCTTTGCGTCCGGCATAACGTGCGCGTGCTGGGCCGACATTGGCTTCTGCGAGGCATTCTTCCAAATAGGGGTCGACGAAGCTCCAGCTGCCCGCATTGCGCGGCTCTTCCTGGGCCCAAACGACCTCTTCCAAATTGGTCATACGCTTCAACCGGACAATCAATGGTTCGGCGGGGAACGGATATAGCTGCTCTATGCGGACAATCGCGGTGTTTTTGTCACCCGATGCATCGCGCGCTTCCATCAGGTCATAGGCAACCTTGCCCGAACATAGGACCAGTCGCTTAACATCCTTGTCTGCAGGCGCGTTGATGTCCGACAGGATCCGCATGAAGTGGCTTTCGCCTTGGAAATCCTCTGCCTTGGAAACCGCAAGCTTGTGCCGCAGCAACGATTTTGGCGTCATGACGATGAGCGGTTTGCGGAATGGACGTGCCATCTGCCTGCGCAACAAATGGAAATAATTTGCAGGCGTCGTGCAGTTTGCGACCTGAATATTGTCTTCGGCGCATAATTGCAGGAAGCGTTCAAGCCGCGCGGAGCTGTGCTCCGGACCTTGTCCTTCATAGCCATGCGGCAACAGCATCACGAGGCCATTGGCGCGCAACCATTTCGCTTCACCGGCGGCAATAAACTGATCGATCATGGTCTGCGCACCATTCACGAAGTCGCCAAATTGCGCTTCCCAAAGCACCAGTGTCTTTGGTTCGGCACCCGCATAGCCGTATTCAAAACCCAGCACGCCGAATTCCGATAAGGGACTGTCGAGGATTTCAAAACGGCCATGTGGCAATGTTGCCAGCGGGATGTATTTTTCCTCAGTCGTTTGGTCGACCCAGACGCCGTGGCGTTGGCTGAACGTACCGCGGCCCGAATCTCGGCCCGATAGGCGCACGCCATAGCCTTCGGAAAGCAATGATCCGAAAGCGAGCGCTTCGCCTGTTGCCCAGTCAAAGTTCGCGCCTGTGCTGAACATCGCTTTTTTGGCATCGAGCACACGATTGAGCGTCGGGTGAATATTGTGGCCTTCGGGCACAGTGGTCAGCGTGCGGCCCATGCTATCAAACAGTTTTTTGGAAACACCTGTTTGCACATTCCGGCGGGCCGTTTCGGGATCGGCTGGTTTGGACAGGCCCGACCAACGTCCGCCAAACCAGTCAGCAGCATTCGCTTTATAATCGGCTGCGCTGGCAAATTCCTGCTCGAGCGTTTGCACATAGCGCATGGCGTGTTCGTCCGCCCAGTTCGCATCGATAACGCCCTCGGCCTCAAGCCGTTTGGCGTACAAGCTGCTGACGGCGGGGTGGCCCTTGATCACTTTATACATCAATGGCTGCGTGAAACCGGGTTCGTCGCCTTCATTGTGGCCAAAGCGGCGGTAGCACCACATGTCGATGACGATGTCGCGGTGGAATGTCTGGCGGAACTCAATCGCAATTTTACAGGCGAAGGTCACCGCTTCGGGATCATCACCATTCACGTGGAATATTGGCGCCTGAACGCCCTTTGCGACGTCGGATGGATAAGGCGAAGACCGCGCATATTGCGGGCTGGTTGTGAAACCAACTTGGTTGTTCACGATAAAGTGCAAGCAACCGCCGGTATTATACCCACGAATGCCGGAAAAACCGAGGCACTCCCAAACGATGCCCTGACCAGCAAAGGCCGCGTCACCATGCAACAGCACGGGGAGCACTTGTTCATGCTTGCCAAGGTCGTCGCGTGCCGTTTGGTTCGCACGTACCTTACCGAGCACCACTGGATTCACCGCTTCAAGGTGCGAAGGGTTTGGTACCAGGCTCATATGCACCTTGATGCCGTCAAATTCGCGGTCGGTGCTAGTGCCAAGGTGATATTTCACATCGCCCGAACCGCCAACATCATCAGGGTTCGCGCTTCCGCCCGAAAATTCGTGGAAGATGATGCGGTATGGCTTTGCCATCACATTGGCCAAAACGTTGAGACGGCCGCGATGCGGCATGCCGTAAACGATTTCGCGCACGCCCAACTGGCCGCCATATTTGATGACGGCTTCGAGTGCAGGAATCATCGATTCGCCGCCATCAAGGCCGAACCGCTTCGTACCTACATATTTGCGGCCAAGGAATTTTTCGTACTGCTCCGCCTCGATGACTTTACCGAGAATGGCCTTTTTGCCTTCGGGCGTAAATTGGATGGCGGCATCTTTGCCCTCCATCCGCTCTTGCAGGAACCGGCGCTCTTCGACGTCGGAAATGTGCATATATTCGAGGCCAACTGGGCCACAATAATTGGCGCGCAGGGTATCGACGAGTTCACGAACGGTGGTCCATTCGAGACCGAGCGTGCCGCCGACATAGACGCGCTTGTCGAGGTCTGCGCCAGAAAAACCATGGTATTCGGGGGTAAGGTCGGCGGGAATATCCTGCTTGGAAAGCCCAAGCGGATCAAGGTTCGCTGCCAGATGTCCGCGGACACGATAGGTGCGCACCAGCATCATTGCGCGAATGGAATCGCTTGCTGCGGCAACTGCGTCGGCCTCTGCCATGGGCTTACCAGCAGCCTTTGCCGCGGCCTTAACCTCGACCGCCATCTGCGTCGGATCAAGCGAAGCCGTGAGGTCATCGGTGATGGACAAAGGCCAGTTCGAACGCGCCCAGCTTGGACCTTGCTCAGTTTCAAAATCTTGGTTTTCAAGACCCATGTTACTTCTCCAAATCCTCCCCATATGTGGGGAGGGGAACCATCCGCAGGATGGTGGAGGGGAGTTGCCGCTCTAACCCAGCGTCAGACGGAAGGCCCCTCCGTCACCCGGTACTTACGCACCAGTTGCCACCTCCCCGCGAACGAGGAGGATCAAAATCAACCCTTCAGCACCTCGACCAATGTCTTGCCGAGCAACGATGGTGATGGCGATACGCGGATGCCGGCTGCTTCCATTGCTGCGATCTTGCTTTCTGCGTCGCCCTTGCCGCCCGATACGATGGCGCCAGCATGGCCCATGCGGCGTCCGGGAGGTGCAGTGCGTCCGGCGATG
>NZ_JBILAF010000141.1:0-4648 GCF_044354325.1 Sphingorhabdus sp.
CAAAATCTGCGCAATCTTCGCCTCAACTTCTGAATCAGCAACATGCAGTGATCTGAGGAAATCCCATTCTTCTGCATGTGCCGCAAAATAGGATGCGGCCATATTGGTACGCGCGTTGCGGACCTCGTCCAGCCGCGCCAGATCCTTTTGAAACGCCTTCGCCTGCGTAACATCGGCTTCTGTCAGCAACGACGTCAGGCGTCCGTCCTCCAAAACAGCGCCAGGCCGCAGGAAAACCCAGCTTCCTTCTTTGCGTCGCTCCAACAATCCAGCCTCGTCCAATATGCGGATATGCCGGGAAACGCGGGGCTGGCTTTGGTCCAATATCTGCACTAACTCGCCCACCGACAGTTCAAGCCGAAGCACGAGAAATACGATTCGAAGCCGCGTCGGGTCGGCTAGAGCGCGCATGATGTTCAGCAAATTGATCATTTCACCATCATATAAAGAAATCTTTATATCAAGTCAATCCGCTCAAATCTCCCGCATTTTCTACCGTTCTGGTAGAGTTAAATGCAATTTTGAGGCCGATCAGCTTACCGGAATAAAAAAGCGCATTGCCACCGAATTGTGAACGGGCTAGAGGGCTGTCCGCAGACATTACTGCATTCGTTGTGGTGTGCCTGTCAGGTTTTCATAAGTTTTGCTAGGGGGTTTCCCATATGAAGAAAATTGCTGTATCTCTCGTTCTTGCCGCTTCGCTCGGTTTGGCTGCTTGCTCAGGTGCTGAAGAAGCAACCACAGAAGCAACTGAAGCAACCACAGAAGCTCCTGCTGAAGCTGCTGACGCAGCTGTAGAAGGCGCTGAAGCTGCTGCAACTGAAGCTGCTCCTGCTGCTGACGCTGCTGCTGCTCCTGCTGCAGACGCTGCTGCTGCTGCACCTGCTGCAGACGCTGCGAAAGAAGCTGCGAAGTAATATTCGCGCTTTTTAGCGAAAGTTTTTGATAAGGGCTGTTCTGCTTGCAGGACGGCCCTTTTCTTTGTCTGCCGTAGACACGTTGGATACCGCGCGCGGCGCTCCAACCGGAACATCGCAATAAGGCGTCAGTTCTGGTGGTATGAAGCCACGGTGCGCGATACAAATTGCATGAACGTCATCCGTTGCGGAATAGGCGCCGTCGTGCTGCCCATCATCACCGCGATAGCGTAACGTGTGCCATCTGGCGCTGTCATAATCCCTATATCATTATATCCCGTGGACACCGGCGGCAAAACCTGTCCGGTTCCTGTCTTGTGCAAAAAGCTCCAACCCGCAGGAACGCCCGCCTTCAACCGGTTGGGTCCACTTGACGTCCGCGACATGATATCGAGCATGATGCGCGTTGAAGACGCCGACAACAGCTCGCCCTTAGCAAGCTTTGCCAAGGCGCGGACAATGGCTTGCGGACTTGCCCCATCGATTGGGTCATTCAGATAGCGGTCAAGCGCCGCCTTGCGGGTTGCCAACGGCACAGCATCGCGCGCAGCATAAAAGCGCCGACCAATTGCATATTCCTGTTTCCAGTCGAGACCGGCAATGCCGCTTTGCAACGCGCGTTCGCCCGGCCCAAAGCGGATCGCACCCAAATTCTTGCGCGCGATAAAACTCTTTACCGCTTGCGGACCACCTACGGTGCGCAGCAACGAGTCATTGGCGGTATTGTCACTGGCGCGAATGGATGTTTCCAGCAGGTTGAGGACCGAAACCTCAATGCTGCCATTGGCGATCACCTGATCACGGATTGGTTGATGAAAAACCGCCAGATCATCCCGTGTGATCCGCACTTTCTGATCGAGGCGGAGTTTCCCTTGATCGACCATGTCCAACACGGTGAGCGCAACCCAGGTTTTGGATACGCTTTGTTGGGGAAACAATTCATCCATCCTGCGGCCTAAAACCCACTCACCGCCATCAACGCGCATGATGGCAACACCGGTCCGCCCCGGAAACAAACGCCATTGATCTTGAATCAGGTTTTCAAGACCGGCGGGCGGCCGTCCAATTGCGGGACGGGCGGGCGCTACAACTGCTGGCGCTGGGGCTATTGCTGCTGGCGGTGCAGGTTCCCGAGGCATTGGCGCGGATACGCAGCCCGATAAAACGGACAACAGCGCCAGAGACGCAAGGCCTGTTTGGCCAGCTTTATGCACGCGCTTCTTGGTCGTCGAATTTATGTCAGCCATGAAGCTGCAATAGAGGCCTCTCGGTCGTTCTGTCACCGACAAAGGTCATTTTTGCGACCAATGATTCGATGGCGTCGACGAGAAGAGTTCCGATCAACAGGCGGCATCGTTCGGCAGGTCCGTTATGCGGGGAAACTTGGGCAACCTGTTTAAATAGGCTCAGCCACGACCCCGGTACGGGGCAACGCCCTGATCCGGAAGCCACAGCCCCTTTGGCGGCTCCCCCGATTGCCAGAACACATCGATAGGAATTCCGCCGCGCGGATACCAATAACCGCCGATGCGCAGCCAATGCGGCTTCATTTCGGTGAAAAGCCGCTGCCCTATGCCGACAGTGCAATCTTCATGGAACGCGGCGTGATTGCGGAACGAACCCAAGAAAAGCTTCAGCGACTTTGATTCAACGATGCTTTTGTCCGGCGCATAATCGATGACGAGATGCGCAAAATCGGGTTGCGCAGTGACCGGACATAAAGACGTAAACTCAGGCACGGCAAAGCGTGCGAGATACAGAGTATCGGGGCGCGGATTGGGGACATAATCCAGCTCAGCCTCTTCAGGCGTTTGGGGAAGTGCGCTTTGCGCACCCAGATACATCGGCTTTAGTTCGTCAGTCATAGCTGCGCATTTAGCGGTTTCACCACGGGAAGCAAACGGGTCATGCCGGTTGGGCCAGATATTCACTTTCGGTTCACGCAAAAGCGCATTGAGATTGGGCAACGCGCGCCGGTTTCCTGAAAACCTGTATCGTGCCCCGGACATGGCCTCGCTAACGCTCCGATCATGACGACATTGATTCCGGTACTCGGCGACCAACTTAGCCATGCGCTCTCGTCATTGGCGGGGCAGGACAAAAAGACGTGCGTCATTTTGATGGCCGAACTCGATGAAGAAACGACCTATGTGCCGCACCACAAATCCAAAATGGCGTTCATATTATCGGCGATGCGCCACCATGCCGACGACCTGCGTTCAGCCGGATGGACCGTCGACTATGTGAAGCTGACCGAGCCTGAAAACAGCGGCAGTTTTACTGGCGAACTCGCCCGCGCGATGGAACGGCATAGCGCATCCGCCATTTGTGTCACGGAAGCTGGCGAGTGGCGGGTAAAGGCCATGCTTGATAGCTGGGCCGACCGGTTCGATGTGCCCGTAGAGATACGCGCCGACGACCGCTTCTTGTGTGACCATGCCGAATTCGAAAGCTGGGCCAAGGACCGCAAGCAACTGCGCATGGAATATTTCTATCGCGACATGCGGCGTAAATCGAAATTGCTGATGGATGGCGATGCACCCGTCGGCGGGCAGTGGAATTTTGACGCTGAAAACCGCAAGCCGGCCAAGCGCGATCTCGCGATGCCGCAGCCACTGCATTTCGCGCCGGACGATATCACGCAGAATGTGATTGAAATGGTCGAAGCAAAATTTGCGACCAATATGGGCCAGACCGGGAAATTCGGCTTTGCGGTGACCCGCGCCGACGCGCTGAAACAGCAAGCATATTTCCTGAAACATGCGTTGCCGTCCTTTGGCGATTATCAGGACGCAATGCTCACCGGCGAGCCATTTTTATGGCATTCGATTTTGTCGCCGTACATCAACACCGGATTGCTTGATCCGCTGGAATTGTGCCGCGCGGTCGAAGCGCAATATCAGGCCGGCAAAGTGCCCATCAACGCTGCCGAAGGTTTCATTCGTCAGGTCATTGGTTGGCGCGAATATGTGCGCGGCATTTATTGGCATGCTGGTCCGCAATATGTGGAGAGCAATGCGCTTGGCGCCGAACGGCCGCTGCCGGAATTTTATTGGACGGGCAAAACAGACATGCATTGCCTGTCGCAAACCGTCGATCAGACAATCGCATATTCCTACGCCCATCATATCCAGCGGCTGATGATTACCGGCAATTTCGCCCTGCTGGCGGGCATCAACCCGGTCGACGTGCATAGATGGTATCTCGCCGTTTATGCAGACGCTTATGAATGGGTCGAATTGCCGAACAGCTTGGGCATGAGCCAGTTTGCAGACGGCGGCATGCTCGCATCAAAACCTTATGCGGCCAGTGGCGCCTATATCAACCGGATGTCGGATAATTGCTCCAGCTGCCGTTATGATGTGAAACAAAAAACGGGGCCCAAGGCATGTCCGTTCAATGCGCTCTATTGGGAATTTATTGCGCGCAACGAAGATAGACTGCGCAAGAACCCGCGCATGGCGATGCCATATAAAAACTGGGACCGGATGGCGGAAACCGATAAAGTTGCGCTTCGTCGTCAGGCACAGCAATTTCTCGAAACGCTTGGCTAGTTTGGAAAAGCTGCTTATCTTGAAGCGCACAAGAATCAAAATTAGCGGGCAAGGACAAAAAGATGGAATTGGTAGTAAGCACCGAATGGTTGGCGAACGAAATCGGCGCGTCTGATTTGCGCGTGGTCGATGCCACCTGGTTCATGCCCGATGCTGGCCGCAATGCGCAGGCCGAAT
>NZ_JBILAF010000093.1:0-8337 GCF_044354325.1 Sphingorhabdus sp.
GCCGAATATGAAGGTGGCCATATCCCCGGCGCTGTTTTCATGGACTTGCAAGAACTCGCCGACGCAAACAGCAGCCTGCCCAACACATTGCCGCCGCCAGAGAAATTTGCCAGCCGCATGCAATCGCTTGGCCTGGGCGATGGCAGCCGTATCGTTGTCTACGACGACAGCCCGTTCAAATCGGCAACGCGCGCTTGGTGGATGCTGACCTTGTTTGGCGCACATGATGTTGCGATCCTCGATGGTGGCATTGCAAAATGGAAAGCCGAAGGCCGCGCGCTCGAAACCGGCAAGCCTACGTTGCGCCACCGCCACTTCACTGTCTGGAAAGACGAAAAGGCCGTGCGCAACAAAGCAGACATGCTTGCCAATTTGCACAGCAAGGAAGCCGATGTTGTCGATGCCCGTGGCGCAGGACGATTTACCGGTGAAGAAGCTGAACCGCGGCCTGACATGGCTTCGGGTCACATCCCCGGCAGCCGCAACTTGCCCTTTGGCAATCTTTTGAACGCAGATGGCACGTGGAAACGCGGCGATGCGTTGACCCAAGCCTTTACCGATGCGGGCGTTGATTTGAACAAACCCATGATCACAACCTGCGGCTCTGGAATGACCGCAGCTGTTGTTCTGTTCGGCGCGCGCCTGACCGGTAAATCCGACGTTGCCTTATATGATGGCAGCTGGTCCGAATGGGGCTTGGACAAGGATACCCCCAAGGCGCAGGGTGCGGCTTGAGTTCCAAAAAGCCTCAAAAGCCAGCCACGAAAACAGTCACTGCAGGGCGCAAGGCTTCGCTCACGGGCCCCGTCGTGAACGTACCTGTTTGGCGCGCCAGCACACATTTATATGAAAATGTGGCTGAGCTGGAGGCGGGCAAAGGGCGCAACGAAGACGGCCGCTTTTTCTACGGCCGTCGTGGGTCGCCGACGCAATGGTCCCTCGCCGACGCGCTGACCGCAATGGAGCCTGGTGCGCATGGGACCATGCTGTATCCGTCGGGTGTCGCCGCGATTGCTTGTGCCCTGCTGTCGGTGCTGAAGGCGGGTGACATTTTGCTGATGACCGACAACGCCTATGATCCAAGCCGGTCTTTGGCTGACGGGTTTTTGAAGCGTTTCGGGGTTGAAACCCGATATTTTGACCCACGAACCACCGATTATGACGCGCTATTTTGTGATCGCACACGCGCCATATTGCTGGAATCACCCGGCAGCCTGACATTTGAAATGCAGGACATTCCTGCGATTTGCGCCGCTGCGAAAAAACGCAATGTCGTCACCCTTCTCGATAACACATGGGCAACATCCTATTTCCATACCGCGCTCGACAAGGGCATCGATATGGCGATTTTGTCGTGCACCAAATATATTGTCGGCCACAGCGATGTGATGATGGGCAGTGTCACCACGCACTATAAATTATGGACCAAATTGCGCCAAACCGCGCAGCAACTTGGCCAGACCGTTTCACCCGACGATGCCTATCTGGCGAGCCGCGGCCTGCGCACATTGTCGGTGCGGATGAAGGCGCATGAGGCTTCTGCATTATACATTGCGCAATGGCTGCAGACACAGGCCGATGTCGCGGCCGTTTTCCATCCCGCTTTGCCCGATTGCCCCGGACATGACATTTGGAAACGCGACTTTACCGGATCATCAGGATTGTTTTCATTTATCCACACCGGCGACACGGCAACCGCAGCGGCCTTTGTCGATGCGCTGCAACTGTTTGGCATTGGCTATAGCTGGGGCGGGTTTGAAAGCCTTGCGTTGCCCGTCCAGCCCGAAAAATACCGGTCAGTCGTGGCGTGGGATAAGCCCGGCACACTGATCCGCCTGCAAATCGGGCTTGAGGACACAGATGATCTTATCGCCGACCTTGGCCAAGCATTTGAAGTGACCCGCACCCAACGATAAATATCAGCGTGTCGGCTGCGGCACTTCGCCCGAATAATCGTAAAATCCACGCTTCGTTTTGCGTCCGAACCAGCCGGCCTCAACATATTTTTGCAACAATGGCGCTGGCCGGAATTTCGGATCGCCTGTCGATTGAAACAGCACATTTGTGATGTCAAGGCAGGTGTCGAGGCCAATGAAATCCGCCAATGTCAGTGGCCCCATCGGATGGTTAAGGCCCAATTGGCACGCGGTATCGATATCGCGCATAGTGGCAACGCCTTCACCCAGCGCGAAACATGCTTCGTTGATCATCGGCATCAGCACGCGATTGACGATGAAGCCGGGGGCATCATTTGCAAACACCAATTGCTTGCCCAATGCTTCGCCATATTGGCGGACGACATCGACCGTTGCATCGGTCGTCGCCAATCCGCGGATGATTTCAATCAGGCCCATGACAGGAACCGGGTTGAAGAAATGCACGCCAATGAAACGCTGTGGGTCGGGCGATGATTGCGCCAGCCGCGTGATAGGGATGGATGACGTATTGGACGCCAATACAGCCTGCTTGCCCATGACCGCGCCCACCGATTCAAATATCTTGCGCTTGATTTCTTCCCGCTCGGTTGCGGCTTCAATGATCATCCCGGCATCGGCCATCGGTTCATAGCTGGCAACCGGTTCTATGCGTGACAACAGCGTTTCTGCATCGCCCGCCGACATTTTTTCTTTGGCGACCAGACGGCTGAGTGCCTTGGCGATGCCAGCCTTGCCTTCTTCGGCCTTCGCCAAATCAAGGTCCGACAAATAGACATGATAGCCAGCGCCCGCGCTGACCTGTGCGATGCCCGCACCCATTTGACCTGCTCCGATAACGCCGACTGCACGCATTTGCCGCTCCCTGTAAAACCAATCCATGGCCCCTAGCGAATGATGGGTCACAGGGCTAGCTTACTCCCACCAAAAAGACGTTGGCGCGCATCGCTGTGCTGTTTTCGCAGGGGCGATAGGCCCTGTGCAGTTTGTCCAGCGGTCACTTTGCCGCAAGCCGGGGCTGGCAATTCAACACAAATCCGCTTAAGCGCGGCGCAAATACGCATTCTTTCGGCAGGAAATTAGAAGCTATGTCCACCCTCTCTCGTATCGCCCCGCTTAAGGTGGGTCTGGCTGGTCTTGGGACAGTAGGAACCGGCGTCATCCGCCTTCTGGAAGAAAACAGCGCCTTGATCGCGCGCCGGGCGGGCCGCGAGATCCAGATTGTTGCCATCACCGCGCGCGACCGGACCAAAGACCGGGGCGTTGACCTGTCCGGCTATCGCTGGGTCGACGATATGGGCGAACTCGCCACCGCAGACGATGTCGATGTCGTCGTTGAACTTGTCGGCGGGGCTGATGGCCCAGCGCTGACATTGGCGCGCGAAACGCTGACAAACGGACGCGCCTTGGTAACAGCCAACAAAGCCATGGTCGCCCATCACGGCGCTGAGCTGGCGGCTCTGGCCGAAAGCAAGCAGACCGCGCTCAAATTTGAAGCTGCTGTCGCCGGCGGTATTCCCGTGATTCAGGGCTTGCGCGACGGTGCCGCCGCCAACCGGATCGATCGCGTTTATGGCATATTGAACGGGACCTGCAATTTCATCTTGTCGACCATGGAGCGTGACGGCCTCGACTTTGCGCAGGTGCTATCGGACGCGCAGGCAAAGGGCTTTGCCGAATCTGATCCCTCGTTCGATATTGACGGCATTGACGCCGCGCATAAGCTTTCCATTCTGGCCTCGCTCAGCTTTGGTTCTGTCATTGATTTTGGCGGCGTCGAAGCGCGCGGTGTTCGCAAAATACTCGCCGCCGACATCGCCCAAGCAAAGACGCTGGGTTATCGTATCCGCCTGATCGGGCTTGCCGAAATCGACGGCGACAATGGCGCGGCGAATATTTTCCAGCGCGTTGAACCATGCCTTGTCCCGCTCAGCCATCCGCTGGCGCATGTCATCGGCGCCACCAATGCGGTCGTGGCTGAAGGCAACTTCTCCGGACGCCTATTATTCCAAGGCGCGGGCGCAGGAGACAAGCCAACGGCATCCGCGGTTGTTGCTGACCTTGTCGACATTGCGCGCAAGGAAACTGGCCCCGCATTCTCGATGCCATCGGCCGAGCTTGAAACGCTGCCGCGTGCGGCCTCGGCACACCGGGTCAGCAAATCCTATTTGCGTATGGTGGTCGCTGACCGCGTCGGTGTGCTTGCGGAAATTACAGCCGCGATGCGCGATGCGGGGCTTTCGATTGAAAGCCTGATCCAGACCGAAGCTGGTGACGATGGAACGGCCTTGGTGGCGATGGTCACCCATGCTGGGCCAGAGCAAGCAGTCAATGATACGCTTCAGGCACTCAAGCATTCCGATAGCTTGCTTGGCGAGCCAATGGTCATGCACATTTTGGGCGGATAAGCTTATTGGGGTGGCGCGCGTTGAATGCTTGCCGCAACGCCATCTTCAGCCTTGGAGGGTTGCGCCGCCGCGGACCCCATCACCACGTGCGCAACAAAAATGGCGACAACTAATCTCGACAATTGGCGCGGCCTTCCCTATCGAACCCTAAATCCCAAAATGCCGTTCCATTTGGGGTGCAAACTTCGCACCCTGACGTTCAAATAGCTAGGAAAATACGATGACTGCAGCAAGCCAAATCCTCGACCGCGTGCTTGTCCTGGAAATGGTCCGCGTGACCGAAGCCGCGGCGATTGCCGCAGCCAAGCTCATCGGACGTGGCGATGAAAAAGCAGCAGATGCCGCTGCCGTCGAAGCCATGCGCGCGGCGCTCAACGAATTATATATGGATGGCACAGTTGTCATCGGCGAAGGCGAACGCGACGAAGCGCCCATGCTGTTTATTGGCGAAAAGGTTGGCTCCGCCATCGGCAGGGGCCCACGCATCGACATTGCGCTCGACCCGCTTGAGGGCACAACAATTACGGCAAAGGCCGGACCAAACGCATTGGCCGTATTGGCCGTGGCGGAAGAAGGCAATCTGCTCAACGCACCCGATGTGTACATGGACAAGATTGCCGTCGGCCCGGGCTATTCGCCCAACATCGTCAACCTCGACAAAACGGTTGCTGAAAATGTGCATGCAGTTGCCAAGGAAAAGGGTGTCGCTCCAGGCGAACTCATCGTTTGCGTACTCGACCGCCCGCGTCATGAAAAGCTGATCGCCGAGCTGCGGGCGCTTGGCTGTGGCGTGATGCTGATCCCCGATGGCGACGTTGCCGGTGTCATCGCAACAACCAATCCCGATACCACAGTCGACATCTATATGGGCAGTGGCGGTGCGCCAGAGGGCGTGCTTGCAGCAGCAGCCCTGCGCTGTGTCGGCGGCCAGTTCAAAGGCCGCCTGCTGTTCCGCAACGACGATGAACGGTCGCGCGCGCGCAAATGGGGCATTGAGGATCTCGACAAGATTTACGATCTGGAAGAGTTGGCAAAGGGCGACTGCATCTTTGCAGCGACGGGTGTCACCGACGGTTCGTTGCTCGCTGGCGTCAAAACGTTACGCGATGGCCGGGTCACCACAGAAACCGTCGTGATGCGCGCATCGTCAGGCACCGTACGCTGGGTCAAGAGCGAGCATCGCAAGGCTGATCAGTAAATACCCATTAGCAGCCCCGTTGCGATTTGTTCGCCGAGGTCCGCTGCCGCCTGTTGATCGGCCTCATTGATGGTCTTCGGCGCCAAAATGGCTTCCGACGTCTGTGCATGGGTGCAGACGATCCTGCTCTCCGCAATTTGCCGCAAGCGCCATCCTGTCGCGATGCGCTCCGCCTGCGCCACCGCATTGCGTCCGTCCGATCCGGCGCACACAATCATCGCATAAGGCCGCCCGTTGAGCGCGCCAAGGCATGGATAATAGCAACGGTCAAAAAAGCTTTTCATACCGCCGCTTATGGCCGCGAGGTTTTCGGGGAATGCGAACAGATATCCATCCGCCGACATAACCTGCGTGGCACCCGCATCTGCTGCGTTGACCATTTGGGCATCGACGCCCTGCGCACGGCGCGCACCGTCATAGGCAGCGCGGGCCAACGCCTCGGACCCGCCCGTCATACTATGCCAGATTATCAACAATTGCCGCATCGACGCTTGCTAGCACCGCTGGTGCGCCATAGGGAAGTAGGATGAAGCCCGTACTCGATATTAACAGTTCCGTTCTTGAGCAAGCCTGGCATTGGCGCGGCGGCGGCACCGATGGACGCGATCCCGATTTCCAGCCCGACGATCTGGTGACCCAGTTGCTGATGGCGCGCGGCGTCGACCGCGACGATATCGAACGGCACCGCAACCCGACGATTCGCAATTTCATGCCTGACCCATCGATATTCCAGGACATGGAACATGCCGCGCTGCGCTTGGCGCAAGCGGTCGAAGCGGGCGAACAGATTACCGTCTATGGGGACTATGACGTCGATGGCGCGACCAGTGCCGCGTTGCTCATCCGCCTGCTGCGTATGCTGGGGCTTGATGCGGGCTATTATATTCCCGACCGGTTGATGGAGGGCTATGGCCCGTCTGGTGAGGCCCTTGTCCGCATTGGCGAAAGCGGCAGCCGTCTGATCGTGACCGTCGATTGCGGCGCGATGGCATATGACGCGCTTGCGCAAGCCAAGGCGGCCGGACTTGAGGTCATTGTTGTCGACCATCACAAATGCGCCAGTGAGCTTCCTCAGGCCTTTGCACTCGTAAACCCGAACCGCTTAGACGAAACCGACGAGGCGGCGGCCCACGGGCATCTGGCGGCGGTTGGCGTGGCATTCCTGTTGGGCGCGGCGCTCATCCGCACGCTGCGCACGCGCGGCCATTTTGCAACCCGCGCAGAACCCAAGATCATGGACTTGCTCGATTTGGTCGCGCTGGGCACCGTGGCGGACGTGGCGCAGCTCAGGGGGCTGAACCGCGCCTTTGTCGCGCAGGGGTTAAAGGTGATGGCCGCGCGCCGCAATATCGGCTTATCGGCGCTCATTCAGGCGAGCCGCCTGACCCGCGCACCTATTTGCTCCGACCTTGGCTTTGCCTTGGGCCCACGCATCAATGCAGGCGGGCGTGTGGGCAAGTCGGACCTTGGCGTGCGGCTACTGACAACCGAGGACGCGGCGGAGGCGCAAGAGATTGCGCTTGAGCTCGATCGGCTCAACGAAGAACGCCGCGCGATTGAATCGGTGGTTCAGGAACAGGCTGAGGCTATGTTGGCGGGGCAGCACAACCGCGCGGTGGCATTGCTGTCGGGCGAAGGCTGGCACCCCGGCGTGATTGGCATTGTCGCGGGCCGGATTAAGGAAAAAACTGGAAAGCCTTCCATCGTCATTGCCGTGGACGAACATGGTGTCGGCAAGGGGTCAGGCCGATCAATTGCGGGCGTCGATTTGGGCGCCGCGATCATATCTGCTCGTGAGGCTGGGTTGCTTGAGGCAGGCGGCGGCCACGCCATGGCCGCGGGGCTGACCGTGTCGCATGACAAAATTGATGCGCTCGCCGACTGGTTGGACGCGCGGCTGTCGGCAGACGTTAGCAACGCATCGGGATCCAAGGCGCTTTTGATCGACGCCATCGTCGCGCCGCGCGGCCTAAACCCGATTTTTGTCGACGCGATGGAATCCGCCGGCCCCTATGGCATGGGCTGGCCAGGGCCGCGCGTCGTCACGGGGCCGCTGCGCATCATCAAGTGCGATATTGTCGGCAAAGACCATGTCCGCGCGATCGTCGCGGGCGACGACGGGCAGTCGTTTAAAGTGATGGCCTTCCGTCAGGGCGAGACCGTTTTGGGCCAGACAATGCTGCACGCAGATCGCGGGCGACGCTACTGGTTTGCGGGCCGCGCGAAGATCGACGATTGGGGCGCAACGCCAAAAGCGGAGCTCCACGTCGACGACATCGCATTCGCCGACTGAAATTGCGCGAACTTGGCCTTGACGAGTGCATAACGAATCCGTAAAGGCGCGGCTCGCCAAGCGATTGGCCCCTTCGTCTAGCGGTTAGGACGCGGCCCTTTCACGGCTGAAACACGGGTTCGATTCCCGTAGGGGTCACCAACTTTTTGCACGCTATGAGCGGCGCAGGCTTGGTCTTCCGGACATATTGAAACTTAGCGTGACGCCGTTATTTGAGCGCGCGCGTTCCGACGTTATCTGCAGTTGGCCATCCAATGCGTCGCGAAATGCGCAGACGGTTGTGGGCGCGTTAGGCGCTAAAAGGCCTTTTAACATTACGCAGTCCGTTAATGCGGCGCACCCATGTCCCACTTGCACCGTACTGACATCCATGGCAGTAAACATTAACCGCGCAATTAAACAGGAATGAAGCCCATGGCCCTTGCCCATAGCGAAGCTGCGAACCCGCATTGGGTGCCGCGCAAAAAGATTGATGAGCTTGCGCATATTCCTGGCGAAAATGGC
>NZ_JBILAF010000056.1:0-12910 GCF_044354325.1 Sphingorhabdus sp.
CAAAACCTTTACCGTCGCGAAAGTCATTGAGGCGTTGCAGCGCCCAGCGTTGATCCTTGCGCCGAACAAGATTTTGGCCGCGCAGCTTTATGGCGAGTTTAAAAGCTTCTTTCCCGACAATGCGGTCGAATATTTCGTCAGCTATTATGACTATTACCAGCCCGAAGCCTATGTCCCGCGCAGCGACACCTATATTGAGAAGGAATCGAGCGTAAACGAGGCCATTGACCGTATGCGCCATTCGGCGACGCGGTCGTTGCTGGAGCGTGATGACGTTATCATCGTTGCCTCTGTGTCGTGTATTTACGGTATCGGTTCGGTGGAAACCTATTCAGCGATGATATTCGACCTGAAAGCAGGCGAAAGCGTTGATCAGCGCGAATTGATCCGCAAGCTCGTCGCGTTGCAATATAAGCGCAACGACACCGGCTTTGCCCGCGGCAATTTCCGCGTGCGGGGCGACAATCTGGAAATCTTCCCGTCGCATTATGAAGACATGGCATGGCGCGTGAGTTTCTTTGGCGACGAGATTGAGGAAATCGCCGAGTTTGATCCGCTGACGGGGACGACAGGCGCAAAGCTGAACAGTGTGCGCGTGTACGCGAACAGCCACTATGTGACGCCCGGCCCAACGATGAAGCAGGCGAGCGAAGCCATTCGGTTCGAACTTACAGAGCGGCTGAAAGAACTGGTGTCCGAAGGAAAATTGCTGGAAGCGCAGCGGCTTGAGGAACGGACGAATTTCGATCTGGAAATGATCGCGGCGACCGGCAGTTGCGCGGGCATCGAAAATTACTCGCGCTTTTTAACGGGCCGCCTTCCAGGTGAACCGCCGCCAACCCTGTTTGAATATCTACCTGAAAATGCATTGCTGTTTGTCGACGAAAGCCACCAGACGGTGCCGCAAATCGGCGCGATGGCAAAGGGCGACCATAGGCGCAAGCTGACGCTCGCTGAATATGGTTTCCGCCTGCCCTCTTGCATCGACAACCGGCCGCTGCGTTTCAACGAATGGGACATTATGCGCCCGCAAACGGTGTGCGTTTCTGCAACACCCGGCGGTTGGGAAATGGAACAATCGGGCGGCGTGTTTGCCGAACAGGTTATCCGGCCAACGGGGCTGATCGACCCACCTGTCGAGATTAAACCCGTGGAAGATCAGGTGCAGGATTGCATCAACGAATGCCGCAAGACGGCAGAGGCAGGTTTCCGGACATTGGTCACCACGCTGACCAAGCGCATGGCCGAGGACCTGACCGAGTTCATGCATGAGGCAGGCTTGCGCGTGCGCTATATGCACAGCGATGTTGAGACGTTGGAGCGCATCGAGCTGATCCGTGACTTACGGCGCGGTGTGTATGACGTGCTTGTCGGCATCAACCTGCTGCGCGAAGGTCTGGATATTCCCGAGTGCGGGCTCGTCGCGATTTTGGATGCGGACAAGGAAGGTTTCCTGCGCAGCGAAACGTCGCTCATTCAAACCATTGGTCGCGCCGCACGTAACGTCGAAGGCCGCGTTATCCTATATGCCGACCGGATGACGGGAAGCATGGAGCGTGCGATTCGCGAAACCGACCGCCGCCGCGAAAAACAACATGCCTATAATATCGAACATGGCATTACGCCTGCGACCATCAAGCGCGACATCCACGATATCGTTGCCGATACCGCCAGCCGCGATTCGGTGCTGGTCGAGATTGACGCCGACGGTACCAATAACCTCGTCGGCCATAATCTGCGGGCCTATATCGACGATCTTGAAAAGAAGATGCGCGCTGCCGCTGCGGATCTTGAATTTGAAGAGGCTGGACGTCTGCGCGATGAAATTCGCTCATTAGAAGCAACCGAGCTTGGCCTGCCGCACCAGCAACATGTCGCCGCCCCACGCGGCCGATCGACGGAAGGTCAGCCCGGCACACGCAAAATGCGGTACGGAAAAACGCAACGGAAATTTGGGAAGTAGGCCCCGGCTTTTAGGCAGCTTTTACGTTCTCAGTTGAAGAGCCGAATGAACGCCGAAATTCCGGCAAGGCCCAGGATGCCCGCGACAAAACTGCGCCACAAGCTTGGCGGCACTTTGCCAAAGGATTTCGCGCCAAGCCAGTTGCCCGCCAGCACAGACGGAAACAGCAACAGCGACAGCCACAATAAGCGCGCGTCGGCCAAACCCAAGGCAAAGGCCGAAATCGTGCCCGCAATGGCCGTTGCGAAAAACACGAGCATCATCGATGCGCGCGCTTCCTTGGGCGGGATTGGTTGGCGCAGGTAGAATGGCACAACAGGCGGGCCGGGCATCGCGGCAAAGCCGGTTAGGATACCCGATGCAATACCGGTCGCTGCGGTCTCCTTTGGTCCCGGGCGCAGTTCGCCACGTTGTGGCAGCAGGACGAGCGCGAACGCACCTATGGCAATGGCCGCGATCATCAACCGCGCAACGTCAGGGGTTGTGACCTTCAGCAACAATATACCAATCGGTGTTGCAAGCATCGCAAATGCCGCAATCATCAACGCACTTTGCCGATGCGCGTCGGCGAATATGGCCTTTAGCCCAACGGGTCCAATCAGCACCTGCAGCAATATGGCAATGACGACCGCTTGGCCCGGGGTAACAATCATCCCGAACAACGGCACCAGAATGATCGCCATGCCAAAACCCGTCAGCCCACGGATATACGCAGCGCCAAGGGTCATTGCAGACAACAGCAGCAATTGCGCGGTGGCAAGGCCCGTCAGGTCGTGAATGTTCAGTGCCCCATTGCCGCATGGTCAGCGGCAGTGAGCGGCTTTTCTGCCTTCACGCCTTTTGTATCGAGCCACGCCTGCATCTCTTTGATCTCGGCTTCCTGCGCCGCAATTACCTTTTCGGCGAGTGCGCGGACTTCGGGGTCCTTGCCATGTTCCAACGCAACTTTGGCCATTTCGACCGCGCCGACATGATGCGGAATCATGCCCTGCATAAACGCAACGTCCGCATCTTCGGCGATATTGCCCATGCTGGCATGCATTTTGTCATTGGCCGCGGCATAGCCCTTTTGCGCCGCGTTGTAGCTTGCGGTGGCGTCGGCCTCGGTAGATGCCTCCGTTGTTGTGGCAGCATCATCTGCGGCCGGTTTTTGGCACGCCGCCAGCAGCAAGATAGCCGCGAGCGTGAAAGGAAGCGTCTTCATCACAATCTCCTTATCTGACCGAAATTTGGTTTAACGAATATCGGGCGGGGTTGCTTCATGCGACAGCATCGCAATGGCTTCATCCAGCGTCATGATACGCTGGCCGTCGGAACCAAGGCTGCGGATGGCGACCTTGCCCTCTTCTGCCTCACGCATGCCAACGACGAGGAGATGGGGTACCTTAGCAACGCTGTGTTCGCGCACCTTGTAATTGATCTTCTCGTTCCGCGTGTCGGACTCAACCCGAATACCAGCCGCTTTCAACTTGGCCGTAACATCATGCGCATAGCCATCTGCTTCCGACGTAATGGTCGCAACGACCGCCTGCACGGGCGCCAACCAGACAGGGAAGCGACCGGCATAATGCTCAATCAATATGCCAATGAAGCGTTCATAGCTGCCAAAGATTGCACGGTGCAACATGACGGGACGGTGGCGTGCGCCATCTTCACCGACATAGCTTGCATCAAGCCGTTCGGGCAGGACGCGGTCGGACTGGATCGTTCCAACCTGCCATGTGCGGCCAATGGCGTCGGTCAAATGCCACTCAAGCTTTGGCGCGTAAAATGCGCCTTCGCCGGGCAATTCTTCCCAACCAAATTCCGGCGTCGCAAGGCCCGCGCGCACGACGGCGTCGCGCAGTTCATTTTCCGCCTTGTCCCAATCCGCATCCGATCCGAACCGTTGGTCCGGACGCAGCGCGAGCTTGATCGAATAAGTGAAACCAAATTCTTTGTAGACGCGGTCGGCCAGCGCACAAAATGCCTGCACTTCTTCGACAATCTGGTCTTCGCGGCAGAAGATATGCGCATCATCCTGCGTGAACTGACGCACCCGCATCAGTCCATGCAAGGCACCATGCGGTTCGTTGCGGTGGCAACAGCCGTTTTCATATATGCGCAGCGGCAGGTCGCGATAGGATTTGATACCCTGGCGGAAAATCAGAACGTGCGCCGGGCAGTTCATGGGCTTTAACGCCATCCAGTCGGCCTCACCCGAAATCACGGGGCCCTCATCATCAACATTCGGCACTTCGTCAGGGATCACGAACATGTTGGCGCGATATTTGCCCCAATGCCCCGATTGCTCCCATTGCCGCGCGTCCATGACCTGCGGCGTTTTCACTTCTTTATAGCCAGCGCCGTCGATGGCGCGGCGCATATAGGCTTCGAGCTCGCGCCAGATCAGATAGCCGTTTGGATGCCAAAAGACGGAACCATGTGCCTCTTGCTGCAAATGGAACAGGTCCATGTCCTGCCCAAGACGGCGATGGTCGCGCTTTGCGGCTTCCTCAAGACGCAGCAGATGTGCGTCGAGCTGCTTTTTATTCAACCAGCCGGTGCCGTAAATGCGGCTCAGCTGTGGGTTGTTCTGGTCACCCCGCCAATAAGCGCCGGCAACGCGCGTCAGCTTAAACGCGGCAGGATCAAGCTTGCCCGTCGACGCCAAATGCGGACCGCGGCACATGTCCATCCAGTCATTGCCCGACCAATAGACCGAAAGCTCTTCACCTTCGGGCAGCTCCGCCGCCCATTCCGCCTTGAAGCTTTCGCCCGCATTCTGCCATGTGGCGATCAACGCATCACGCGCCATGACTTCGCGGCGCAGCGGCTTATCTGCGCGGATAATGTCGCGCATCTTTTCTTCAATCGCGGGCAGGTCGTCCATCGTGAATGGACCACGCGATGCGGGCGCCATCACGTCATAATAAAATCCGTCATCGGTCGACGGGCCAAATGTAATTTGCGTTCCGGGAAACAAGGCCTGCACCGCTTCGGCAAGGATGTGCGCAAAGTCATGGCGGGCAAGTTCAAGCGCGTCCGCCTCATCACGGCTGGTCACCAGTGCGAGCTGCGCATCGGCGTCCAACGGGCGCGTGATATCGCGCAATTCGCCATCCACCCGCGCTGCAATCGCCGCCTTGGCAAGGCCAGGGCCAATGGCGGCGGCAATATCCGCCGGGGTAGTGCCGCGCGCGACTTCACGGGCAGTGCCATCGGGAAGGGTAATGCGGATCATCTCGGACATGGATTTACGTGCTTTCAGCTTCGGTTTGGAACCGCCCCTTTGCCAGTCCAAACGCGAAGTCGCAACCCTGCAGAATTGGCGGTCTTTGCGCACCCACTGGGCTGCGGCAGTGACTAAATGGAAAGGGTCCTTGATATGACATAACATAAAAAGTAAAGTTAGCTTGTCTTATTGAACAGGGAACTTGACATGACCTCTTGGAAAAAGCTTGCGCCCTACATGCAGCGATATACCATCAGGGTGCTGCTGTTTATGGCATCTTATATGCTGATCCTGACCAGCAGCCTCGCCTTCGCACGCGGTGGCACCGAACATTCCCAAGCCACGCTTATTGGGCTGGCGCTCATCTCCGCACTCCCCATAATCGGGGTATTTTGGGCAATATTTCGACTGCTGGTCGAAATCGACGATGAATATCAACGACTTCTATTTGCCAAGCAGACGCTGCTGGCAACGGCATTCACGCTTGTAACCGTGACCGTGTGGCAATTTCTTGCCGTCTACGATGTTGTCGCCAGCGGTCCAGAATGGATGGGCGCGATTTGGTTTGCTATGCTTGGAGTAGCGGGTCCTTTTGCGCGCTGGAAAGCATGAAAAACCGCCTGAAAGTCCTGCGCGCCGAACGCGATTGGAACCAGCAAGATTTGGCCGACGCTCTTGGCGTTTCGCGTCAGTCCGTGAACGCCATTGAAACGGGAAAATACGACCCGTCATTGCCATTGGCGTTTCGTATCGCTGACCTGTTTGCCCTGCCGATCGAAGCGATTTTCCTGCGCGATTAACCCGCAGTCTTCTCGGCGCGATAGGGCACGAAATCACCAAGGCTACAGATACCGCCGGTCATGCCGCTGGTACGGTCCACCAAGCGGAGAATATCACCGCGACATTTCTGGCTGCCAAATTGTTCGGAGACAACGATATCACTGTCGCGTGCAAGGCCCGGACAAGGTGACCGCAAATTGTTCTTGTACACAAGGCGGCCCGACACGCGGTAGAGCAAGATATTGTCGCTGACGCGGATCATATTGTCGGCATTGAAATCACTGATGCAGGTTACCGGTTTCCCCGCGACCTTGCCGCCGATTTCCTTCATTAAGACAGCAGACTGCTTCTCGGTCAGCGGCGCAGGAGTGCGGTCGACTTGGCCGCATGCCGCAACAACCGTCAAAGGCAAAACAAGGCCAGCCAGTTTGAGGATATGCATCGGTCTATCTCCTGAATTCACATAGCTGCATGATAGCGGCTGCGTGATGAACGGCAGATTATCATAAAATCGTCGCCATGTGGCGTTTTTCGCCCGACGTGACGTCAACGATCCTATGGCCAAGGTCGCCATCGGGTGTGCTGTCCAGCACCGCCATGGCACGGGCGCCATTTTCCATTTCGAGAATGAGCGTGGCCGGACCAAAACCGTCCTTGCCCGCGGACCGGACAAAGCTGAGTATACGGCCCTTGCCTTGTGGGGCGTCATCCAGCGCGATCTGTTTCGGCACATAGCCCTTCGCAGATTGACCCGACCAGGCAATGGCGGGCTGCGATGCGGTATAAACACCGACGGCCTGTTTTGACATTACGCCGCCATTCGCAGTGACCAAAGCGGGCTTTGATCCATCTTGGCGCAGGGCATCAACCATCGCGGCGATATTATACATGCTATAGCCATTGCCGGGCCCACCGAAAAAGCTGAGGCCGCCGGTCAGCGTATAATCGCCAAGCGCACGCGCGGCGTCATTCATGGTGTCAACGGCCGCAAATACCGCGCAGGGAAAGCAGCTGTAAATATCGACGGGGCCGAGGTCACTGGCCTGCATTCCGGCCTGCCCAAGTGCCGCCGGAATGGCAAAATCAAGCGCCGCCGACCGGTGAATGACACCGCGCTCTGCCAATGGTGGTTCGGCGGCTTCAGCCGCACCCGCAAGCCAGACCCATTTGTCTTGCGGCACACCTAGATCGCGCGCCTTACCTGCGCTGGTCAGGATAATCGCCCCGCCCAGATCGACCGCATCCTGCGCCACATGCCAGCGCCGGTAAATGTCCGTCAGCGGGTAATTGGCATTGTCGTCGCTCAGCATCGCGTCGGGCGCGCGAAAGCCGGGGAATTGCGCGTGGGTCCGCCCTTCCGCTTTTGCTGAAAATGCCGACCAAAAGGCCGCCATTTCCCGTGCATAAGCGTCAGCGTGTAATCCCAGTTCCATCCGCCGCGCATTTTCAATCAGGCTGTACGCCAGCGGCATGGAAATGATGCCATGGCGGATTTCCGTTCGGCCCAAAATCGGAAAACTGGAAAGGCGATTGTCGAACGCTATGTCCGAAGGCAAGCGCCAGTCCAAAGTCACACCCGCCTTGCGCGCGCGCTTTGCGGTCCCGGTCGCTTCTGCGGCCACGAGCACCGCGACATCACAGGTCCCGCGGCGGATATCACCCGCCAGTTCGTTCAACATCGCCTGCGGGCTTTGACCGCCGACATCGGCGTAAATCAGCCGCGCCGCGCTGATGCCGCCTGCCGCTCCAAAAGCTTCGGGCGCATTGTCGGGCGACCCGGTGCCCAGGCTAACGCCGCTGTCCTCGAACGTGCGGATCGCGGCAATGGTATCAATTGCCGCTGCAACCGATGGGGCCTGACCCGTATCGGCCAGTGCAACCTTGATAGCGGCGCCAGCCAATTCGCGTGGGCTTGGCCATTCGCCGGAAACGGTCTTTCGGCTGGCTTCGCCCACGCCAATAATGACCGGCGCGCTTGCATCAAAATTGCTCATCATTCACTCCCGATTATCTCTTAACTGCACGCTTAAATATGCTAGCAGTCGATGCAAGAGATAAGGAGAGCGCACATGGCGAAATGGCCGAAATTGACGTGGGACAAAGAACCAACTGGTCCGTTGAAGGGGATTAAGGTTGTCGACATGGCCACGGTTGTCCTTGGGCCTTATGCCACCGTGCAATTGGCCGACCTTGGCGCGGAGGTCATTAAAATTGAAAATAGCGAGGGCAACACACCCGGCGACCTGATGCGCCATGGCGGTGATTCGCCCAGCAAGCAGCATGGGCCGATCTTCACGGCGCTCAACCGCAACAAAAAAGCCATCAACCTCAACATCAAAAAACCGGAAGATAAAGCCGTTCTCGAAGCCTTGCTGGAGGAGGCCGATGTCTTCATCCATAATGTCCGCATGGCAGGGGTCGAACGGCTGGGTTTCGGGTATGAGGCGGTCAAGGCCATCAACCCCGACATCATCTATATTCACTGCGCCGGATTTGGATCCGGTGGCGCTTATGGCGAGCGGCAGGCTTATGACGACCTGATTCAGGCTGCGTCCGGCTTTGCTGCTTTAAGCGAGCAGCGCGATGGTGGCCGCCCGACCTATTCGCCCAGCCTTGTCGCGGATAAAGTCAGCGGTCTGTTCGCGGCCAACGCAACGATGGCGGCATTGCTTGCGCGTGCGGGTGGGCAAGGCGGCCAGTTTGTGCAGGTTCCAATGTTCGAATGCTTCACCTGGTTCAACATGGTCGAAAATCTGTGGGGCGAAACCTTCCTCCCCGGCAATGGCCGCATGGGCTATACGCGCTCGTTAAACCCCCGTCGGCGACCGTATCCGACCAAGGACAGCTTCATCGCCATCGTTCCCTATAATGACCGGCAATGGTCGACGTTTTTTGAACTGGGCGGCAGGCCCAATGTGTTCGACGACCCGCGCTTTTCGACCTATCAGGAACGCATAAAACATACCGGCGAATTATACGCCCTCATCGAAGAAGTCAGCGCCGCGCGCACTACTGATGAGTGGCTGGATCTGTTGGACGCGCATGACATCCCGGCGATGAAATATAACCGCATGGCGGATGTCCTCAACGACCAGCATCTTGCCGACGTCGGCTTTTTCGAAGAGCTGGAGTCGCCCGATATCGGTACATATCGGTCGATGAAGCACCCGGTGCATTATGCGGGAACGCCTGCGTCGAACTTTGCGCATCCGCCGATGCTGGATGCCGATGGTGATGAGATTAGGGCCGCGTTGGGGTTGTGAACGGCTGGCGTTGTGGTTGGCTTCTAAAAATCGTCATCCTGAACTCGTTTCAGGATAACGCACGACCGCCGCCTGTTATCCTGAAACAAGTTCAGGATGACGAGAGCAAGCCTTATCCCACCGGTGCGCAGCCCTAAACCAGCAGCCCGCGCATAATCAGGTCGATGCTGTGCTCGCGATAGGCGTCGCGCATATTTTCGTTAAAATCGTCCTGATTATAACAATGGCGCAACACCAAGCGTGACGAGTAAAATCGGTCAGCCGCGCCCGTCACGGTGAAGTAGAAAAACTGCGGATCAAGCTTGCGGAATTTGCCCGCCTTTACGCCTTCGGCGATCAGCGCGTCATACACCTTCGAAATAGGCTTCAGATACAGGTCCGCGATACGGGCCGCTTCAACAGGCGCGCTATCACGCACCATGCGCATCAACAGGCGATTGAGATAGGGGAACGCATAATAAGTGTCGATGACGGCACCGATGTGAATACGTAACTTTTCTTCCGGCGGGATGTCCTTTGCCAGCAACGCGCCAAGACTGAAAACAATATTGCCCATGTCGCGATCAAGCAGCGCCAGCATCAAGCCGTTTTTGTTGCCGAAATAATATTTGACCAATGCACTGTTCAGGCCTGCACGAAGCGACAGTTCCGATAACGAAAGGTCGATGGTATCGCCCTCACGCATAATCTGGCTCGCCGCTTCAATAAGCTGGTCGCGCGCCTTTGCATTATCACCCGCTTCACTCACCAGCCTTGGTCCTGTCGTGGCCATTGGCGTCTACTCCCCCCGTTTACGCAGGGTTACTTATAAGCAGGTTCATCCCACCATGGGAAGAAGTCAGGCATATCTGCGGAAACTTTATCGGGATAAACGGGTGGCCGCTTTTCGAGGAAGCTGGATATGCCTTCCTTTGCGTCGCCTGAGCGTGAACGGCGGTAAATCGCGCGGCTGTCAATCTGGTGCGCGGCCATGGGATGTTCCGCAGCGTACAGCCGCCACAACATCGCCCGTGTGAGTGCAATCGACACTGGCGCGGTGTTGTCAGCGATTTCCCGGGCCAATGCCCGCGCGGCGTCCATCAACTCTGCAGGCGCATGAATGGATCGCACCAGCCCACCCTGAAGTGCCTCCGCCGCGTTGAAAACCCGGCCCGTCATGCACCATTCCAGCGCCTGTTGCATGCCCACCAGCCGTGGCAAGAACCAGCTTGAGGCAGCCTCTGGCACAATCCCGCGCCGCGCAAAAACAAAGCCGAAGCGCGCCGTGTCACTGGCCAAGCGGAAATCCATCGGCAGCTGCATGGTCGCGCCAATGCCGACCGCGGCGCCGTTGATCGCACCAATGACAGGCTTTTTGCATTGGAAAATCCGCAGCGTTAACCGGCCACCGGAATCGCGCACGCGTTCATCGGAAAGCGTTTCGACTTCGGACCGGCTCGCGAACACGTCGCCGCCATCCTCGGGTGTCAGATCGGCCCCTGCACAAAATGCACGGTCACCCGAACCCGTTACGATGACGGCGCGCACCGCATCATCCGCATCCACCAAATCAAATGCCGCACACATTTCGCGCATCATCACATTTGTAAACGCATTCATCTTTTCGGGACGATGCATCGTGATGGTCGCGATGCCATCTGTGACATCATAAAGGATTTGGGTGAACGCGGTCATGCGATCAACGCGGTGCCATACGGATGGCGCCGTCGATGCGGACGTCTTCGCCGTTGAAATAGCCGCACTCGATCATGGTCATGGCGACCTGCGCAAACTCGTGTGGATGGCCGAGGCGTTTCGGGAATGGAACCGACGCAGCAAGCCCATCTTTCACAGCCTGAGGCGCGCCGTTCATCAATGGCGTGTTAAAGATGCCCGGCAGAATCGTGTTGATGCGAATGCCTTCGCTCATCAGGTCGCGTGCGATTGGCAAGGTCATGCCGACAACGCCGCCCTTTGATGCAGAATAAGCCGCTTGGCCCATCTGACCGTCTTCAGCAGCAACCGAGGCCGTGTTGACCATCGCGCCGCGTTCGCCATCTTCCATGGGCTCAAGCGTCAACATGCCAGCCGCCGACTTGGCGATGCAGCGGAATGTGCCGACCAAGTTGATCTGGATGATCCGGTCAAAGGCATCGAGCGGGAAATGCTTGATCGATCCGTCTTCCTTCGAACGGCTTGCGGTCTTCGCCGCGTTACCTGTGCCGGCACAGTTGACCAAAATGCGTTCCTGACCATGCGCAGCACGCGCCTTGGCGAAACCGGCATCGACGCTTTCATCGCTGGTGACGTTCACGTTGCAGAATACACCGCCGATTTCGGCTGCAAGTGCCTCGCCCTTGTCAGCCTGCAAATCAAAGATGGCGACCTTCACACCCTTTGCGGCCAACGCACGGGCGGTTGCCTCACCAAGGCCAGATGCGCCGCCGGTGACGACTGCTGCGACTGTTGAATCCAGTTTCATAAATACTCCTGATCGTTTTAACCGTCATGCTGAACTTGTTTCAGCATCTTACTTTTTGACGGTGGAAATTAAGACCCTGAAACAAGTTCAGGGTGACGGTGATGGATGACTAATCGTTATACCCGCTCGATGATCGTAACGTTGGCCTGACCACCGCCTTCACACATCGTCTGCAAACCATATTTGCCGCCACGTGCTTCAAGCGCATTCAGCAAAGTCGCCATCAGCTTCGTGCCCGATGCGCCAAGCGGATGGCCCAATGCGATCGCGCCGCCATGAACGTTGATTTTCGAACGATCGCCGCCGGTGTGCTTCAACCAAGCGAGTGGCACAGGTGCGAACGCTTCGTTCACTTCATACAGGTCAATGTCCGACATTTTCATGCCCGAACGCTGGAACGCACGGTCGGTCGCGAACAAAGGCTCTTCCAACATGATGACGGGGTCGCCAGCGGTCACGGTCAAATTGACGATGCGCGCGCGCGGGGTGAGGCCATGTTCTTTCAGCGCCTTTTCCGACACGATCAGAACGGCCGAAGCACCATCACAAATCTGGCTGGCATTCGCGGCTGTGATAGAGCCGCCTTCTTGAAGCAACTTGACGCCGGACAGGCTTTCAAAGGTTGCATCATAGCGGATGCCTTCGTCGCTATTGTGGATGATCTTGCCTTCTGGCGTATCGACTTCGATACCGACGATTTCATTGGCAAAGGCACCACTTTGCGTCGCGGCGATAGCTTTCTGGTGCGATTCCAGCGCGAACTGGTCAAGGTCTTCGCGGGTAAAGCCATATTTCTTCACGAGCATTTCAGCGCCCATGAACTGGCTGAACATGATGCCGGGATAGGCTTCTTCGAGCCGTGGGCTCTTATAGGTGCCCATGCCTTCTTTCTTGAACAGCATCGACGTCGAACCCATGGGAACGCGCGTCATGCTTTCGATACCGGCGGCGAGCACAATGTCCTGTGTACCCGACATAACGCCTTGCGCCGCGAACATCATCGATTGCTGCGATGATCCGCACTGGCGGTCAATGCTGACCGATGGGATTGAATTGGGCAAACGCGATGCCAGAACGATATTGCGGCCGACATCGCCCGCTTGTTCGCCGCCTTGCATGACGCAGCCCATGATGACGTCTTCAATCGCTGCAGGATCGAAATCATTACGGTCAGCAATGGAATCGAGCACGGCAGCGCCCAAATCGACGGGGTGAACGCCCGCAAGCTT
>NZ_JBILAF010000058.1:0-12781 GCF_044354325.1 Sphingorhabdus sp.
GTTGATCAGAGGTTTTGGTGGTGATTCTCTTGTAGCCAGTGGAGTTCGGAACACGGACACGAGCCTGCCAGACAGGATCTTTGAGGTTATCCCGTTTGTAGAGAATGACCCGTCCGTCACCCCGCAGATCAATCCGAATATCACCGTCTTTAGCCATAATCCGCCTTCCTTCGACTCTCTCAGCCTAATCAGGAAGTTGGCGAATGAACATAGAAATTTGTGCACGATTTGTGCATAGCTAAAAAGCGCTATTTAAGCCGCAACTGGCACAGAGGTGCGTTTAAATATTGTTATATATCAATGGTTTGAATGGCGCACCCAAGAGGATTCGAACCTCTGGCCTCTGCCTTCGGAGGGCAGCGCTCTATCCAGCTGAGCTATGGGTGCTTGTGGCGGTCGGTTAGCAGGCGGAGCGGCATCGCGCCAAGTTTTTTTTGGGCAGCTCCACTTTTTTACGAAGGGCGCGGTTTTACGGCGGATGAAACCTATCATTGCGCCCTTCGATTTGTCCGGTGACGCGATATGTGCGCTGCCCAAAGCTAAGGGCTGGATAACTCAAAAACGCGATGCTACGGCGACCCTATGCAAAACCAATTTCAGTTGACCGACGATCAGGCTGCCATTCAAGATATGGCGCGCAAATTCACCGCAGATGCGATTACGCCTTATGCCGCCGAATGGGACGAAAAGTCGCATTATCCGGTCGATGTCTGGAAAGCGGCGGGCGAACTTGGCTTTGGCGCCATTTACGTGTCCGAAGAATCGGGCGGCACTGGCCTTGGACGGCTGGAGGCCGCGCTGATCATGGAAGCGATGGCTTATGGGTGCCCCGCCACAAGTGCGTTCATTTCGATCCATAATATGGCTGCGTGGATGATTGATTGCTTTGGCAGCGCCGAACTCAAGGCGCGTTATTTGCCTGACCTTGTGTCGATGGAGAAAATCGCAAGCTATTGCCTCACGGAACCCGGCAGTGGATCGGACGCAGCAGCGCTGAAGACCAGTGCGCGGATTGATGGTGATCACTACGTCTTGAACGGTACGAAGCAGTTTATCTCCGGCGCGGGTTATAATGACGTCTATGTTGTCATGGTCCGGACAGGCGAAGAAAAGACCAAGGGCGTCACCTGCCTTGTTGTCGACAAGGATACGCCGGGCTTGAGCTTTGGCGCACCGGAGAAGAAGCTGGGCTGGAACGCCTCGCCCACTGCGCAAGTGATATTTGAAGATTGCCGCGTGCCGGTGGCCAATCGCGTGGGCGCAGAGGGTGACGGTTTCCGCTTTGCGATGATGGGCTTGGACGGCGGGCGCTTGAACATCGGGGCTTGCTCGCTTGGCGGCGCGCAACGTTGCCTAGACGAAACCATTGCCTACACCAAAGAGCGGCAGCAATTTGGTCAACCTATCGCCGATTTTCAGAATACGCAATTCATGCTCGCCGACATGGCCACCGATTTGGAAGCCGCGCGTGCGTTGCTCTACATCGCTGCGGCCAAGGTGACTGCGAACGCACCGGACAAGTCGCGTTTTTCCGCGATGGCCAAGCGACTGTCGACAGACAGCGGAAGCGAAATTGTGAACAAGGCGCTGCAGCTTTTCGGCGGCTATGGCTATTTGCGCGATTATCCCATTGAGCGCTTCTGGCGCGACTTGCGGGTGCATTCGATTTTGGAAGGCACCAACCAGGTCATGCGCATGATTATCGGTCGGGATTTGCTGCGGCAATGACCGATGATATTTTGCTGAAGGTCGAAGGACATGCTGGTTTCATCAGCTTGAACCGGCCATCGGCACTGCACGCGCTGACATTGCCGATGGTGCATGCCATGACTGCGGCCCTGCTGGAATGGCGGGACGATCCTGCGGTGAAGTGCGTGGTTATTGATCATGCCGACGGGCGCGGTTTTTGTGCGGGGGGCGATATCGCCTTTTTGCGCAATTCGGCCATGAATGATGGCGGCGTGTCGGGATTAAAGTTCTTCCACGACGAATATCAGCTCAACCATTTGCTGTTTAGTTATCCAAAGCCGGTTGTGGCGTTCATGGACGGTATCACCATGGGTGGCGGCGTTGGCATCAGCCAGCCTGCGCGTTTCCGTGTAGCGACCGAGAACACGAAGTTTGCTATGCCTGAAACCGGCATTGGCTTGTTTCCTGATGTCGGCGGTGGATGGTATCTTTCTCGGCTTGAGGGACGTGTTGGCCAGTTTTTGGCGTTAACGGGATCGCGTATCGCAGGCGCAGGTTGTCTCTCGCTTGGGCTTGCCACACATTATCTGACGAGCAATGTTCTTGCGGAGGCAAAGTCGCGTATTGCGACCGAGGATGTCGAACGGATTGACGGCATATTGGGAACCTTGTCGGTGACGCCGCCAGATTCCAAAATCGTCGAGACAATAGTCCAGATTAACCGCCACTTCGCGTCGGACAAGCTAGAGGATATTCTTGCAAGCTTGGAAGGCGATGAAAGCGATTGGGCGATAAAAGAGCTGGCGACTTTGCGGACCAAAAGCCCGCAGACCTGTAAAGTTGCGCTGCGCCAATTGGCCGAGAGCAGCAAGCTCACCGACTTTGCCGATAATATGGCCATGGAATATCGCATCGCGAGCCGCGTGATTGTTCGCCCCGACTTTGCTGAAGGCGTGCGGGCCGTAATCGTGGATAAAGACAACAGCCCCAAATGGGATCCAGCGACAGCCGAAGGCGTTACGGACGCACTTGTCGACGCGATTTTTGCTCCATTGCCGGCACAAGAAGAATGGAAGCCCTTATGAGCTACGAAACAATATTGGTTGAACAACGCGGTGCGGTGACGCTCATCACGCTCAACCGCCCGCAGGCTTTGAACGCGTTAAACAATCAGGTTATGGTGGACCTCATTGCTGCCTTTGCTGCATTCGATGCCGATGACAGCCAACGTTGTGCTGTGCTGACCGGCAGCGAGAAGGCATTTGCTGCGGGCGCGGACATTAAGGAAATGCAAAGCCAGTCCTTTGCGGACATGTATGGCCGCAACTTTTTTGCCGGCTTTGACCGCGTGACCGCGACCCGCAAACCATGGATTGCGGCCGTGAACGGCTTTGCACTTGGTGGTGGATGCGAACTTGCCATGATGGCCGACTTTATCGTTGCCGGCGACAACGCAAAATTCGGGCAGCCGGAAATCAAACTTGCGGTCACCCCCGGCATGGGCGGTTCGCAGCGGCTAACGCGTGCGATTGGCAAGGCAAAGGCGATGGAAATGTGCCTGACGGGCCGTATGATGGACGCACATGAGGCCGAACGTTCCGGGTTGGTCGCAAAGGTCGTTCCGGCCGCAGAGCTGGTCGACGAAGCCATCAAAACTGCGACAGCCATCGCCGCCATGGCGCCCTTGGCTGCGCTGGCATGCAAGGAAATGGTCAACGCCGCATTCGAAACAACGTTGCAGCAAGGCGTCTTATTCGAACGCCGCCTGTTCCACGGACTGTTCGGTACGGAAGATCAGAAAGAGGGCATGTCCGCGTTTGTCGAAAAGCGGCCCGGGAATTGGACGGGGAAGTAGGGCTTCAGTCTTACGATAAACTTTTCCGTCCCGTCATCCTGAACTTGTTTCAGGATCTTACTTCCTAGCTGGGTCGTTATTAAGATCCTGAAACAAGTTCAGGATGACGAAGCAGTCAACATCGTCAGCCGCTATTTGCCGCTAAGCTTCTCTATCTGCTGAAACTTGCCAAGCCCGCATCCTGCACCTTCATATAGTCGCCCGCCTTGGTCGTGCAAAACGTGCACAATATCGACGCTGCACAATTGGTTGATTGACGTGCGGTAGGAAAAACGCTCCTCGAATTTCAAACCCGGGCAGCTTTGTGGCAGGGTGTTGCGATAGGTCTTGCCGCCTGCCATGCGGAAATCGATAGTGCGGCTATCGATGACTTTCGTTGACCGTATCTGCGATATCGTGACGCAGCTTTTTGGCTCGCCGACTGCGCGGACGGGTTCGGGCGCTTTATTGCCGGAAAGCGCAATCGCACCGCCACCCGAAAGCAAAGCAACAGCAGGAATGATTAGCAGTATTTTACGCATGTTTGCTCTCCCATATTACTCGGCTGATTTAACGGTGCCAGTCTGAACTGTAGCTGACTTGATCTTGGGTGGTGGCGTTTTTGGTTTGAAGCGGCACAGGTCCGCGACTGGACAGCGCCAACATTCCGGCGTGCGCGCCTTGCAGATATATCGGCCGTGCAGGATCAGCCAATGATGCGCGCCAACGCGAAACGGTTGCGGGGTTTTCTTATCAAGCGCCTTTTCAACGGCCAGAACGGTTTTGCCCGGCGCAATCCCGGTCCGGTTGCCGACACGGAAGATATGGGTATCGACGGCAAAGGTCTCCGCGCCAAAGGCGGTGTTCATCACGACATTTGCGGTCTTGCGTCCAACGCCGGGTAGCGCCTCCAGCGCGTCGCGGTCTGCAGGGACTTCGCCTGCATGGTCGCGGACCAATATCTCGGACAGGGCAATGACGTTTTTGGCTTTGTTGTTAAACAGCCCAATGGTTTTGATATGCGCTTTTAACCCTTCTAGCCCCAACGCCACCATCTGCGCGGGCGTTTTGACCTCCGCAAACAATGCCTTGGTGGCTTTGTTCACGCCGACATCGGTCGATTGGGCAGAGCAAGTGACCGCAACGAGCAATTGATAGGCATTGCCATATGCCAGCTCGGTTTCAGGCGCAGGGTTCGCTTCTGCCAGCCGGTGGTAAAATTCGAAGATATCTGCCTTTTTCAAAGACCAAGCACTTCTTGCATAGTGAACCGGCCGGCTTTTTGCCGCGTCAGCCATGTTGCGGCTTTTACCGCGCCGCGCGCGAATATCGCGCGGGTTTCAGCACGATGGACCAGCTCGATCCGTTCATGTTCGGACGCGAAAATAACATGATGGTCCCCTGCGACGCTGCCGCCACGTAAGGATGCAAAACCAATGTCCCCCGCTTTGCGCGCGCCGGTGATGCCGTCGCGGCCGCGGTCGCTATGTTGCTTTAGGTCAATGCCGCGTCCGCTGGCGGCGGCTTCGCCCAGCAGCAGGGCGGTGCCGGACGGCGCATCGACCTTATGCCGGTGGTGCATCTCCAATATTTCGATATCCCAATCTTCACCCAATTGGCGTGCGGCCTGCTGCACGAGCGCTGACAGCATCGTCACCCCCAATGAGGTATTGCCCGTCTGCAAAACTGGAATGTCGCGCGCTGCATCATCAATCAGGAAATGGTGGCGTTCCTCCAGTCCGGTGGTGCCAATGACGATTGGTTTGCCCGCAGCAACGCATGCATCAAGGTTCGCCTCAATCGCATGCGGGCTGGAAAAATCGACGAGTACATCAGATGACGCAACCAAAGCGGCAAGATCATCGCCTTTGTCGACGCCGCCTGCATATGCCTGACCATCCGCCGCAATTGCGTCGACCAAAGCCTGCCCCATGCGGCCCGCGCTGCCAATGATTCCTATTTTCATAACCGTCACCCTGATATTGTTTAAGGGTCTTACTATATTAGGGAGCCGAAACAAGTTGTGCTGTGTACGACGTTGGCCGCAGCGGGACGGTGAAGGAGCAAATGTGGATCGCCAAATCAAAAACATCGTCATTCTGACAGGCGCAGGTGTCAGCGCCGAGAGCGGCATTGATACGTTTCGCAGCGCTGGTGGCTTGTGGGAACAGCATAAGGTTGAAGATGTCGCAACGCCCGAGGCCTTTGCCCGCGACCCCGACCTTGTGCTGCGTTTCTACGATATGCGCCGTGAACGCATTCAGCAGGTGGAACCAAATGCCGCGCATTACGCACTGGCGCGGCTCGATGCGGAATGGAGCGGCAATTTGCTTTTGGTGACGCAGAATGTCGACGATTTGCACGAACGGGCAGGAACCAAACGCTTGCTGCATATGCATGGGGAGCATCTGAATGCTTGGTGCACCGCGTGCGATGTACGCCATGGCTGGCGTGGCACATTGATTGACAGACCGACCTGGCCATCGTGCGGCATATCTGGCCAATTGCGGCCTGACATCGTCTGGTTCGGCGAAATGCCCTACCGCATGGGTGATATCTACCATGCACTCAACCGCGCTGATTTGTTCGTCAGCATTGGCACGTCCGGCGCAGTCTATCCCGCCGCGGGTCTTGTGCGGGAAGCACGTCAAAACGGCATCGCCACATTGGAGCTGAACCTTGAACCATCGCATGGCAGTTCTTGGTTTACTGAGTCGCGCCATGGCCCGGCGACGGAGCTTGTTCCAAAATGGGTGGACGAAGTCTTAGGCGGTTAAGCCGCCGCAACTGGAGCAGGCCGGGTCTTTGGGCAATTTGATCGACCGCATCGATGGCGTTAGTCCGTCGAACAGGTGCAGCTTGCCCTGCTGCGGCTCTCCAAAGCCCGTCAGTGCGCGTATCGCCTCCATCGCCGCGAAGCTTCCCATAAGCCCGCACATCGCGCCCAGAACGCCTTGTGTGGCGCAATCGTCGCAATCATCGGGGTCGTGGGCATCACCGACGAAGCAGCGATAGCATGGCGCATCTGCCTGCCATCCTGTGAATGTGCCAATCTGTCCGTGAAACTGCCCAATCGCGGCGCTCACCAATGGCACCTTTGCCGCAAGGCACAGGTCATTGACGATCAGGCGCGTCATAAAATTGTCGCTGCCATCGATCACCACATCGACGCCCGCCATTATGTCGGCGCTGGTGTCTTTGCCAATCCGCTGGGTGATCGCGTTGAAGGTGATGTCGGGGTTTAGCCGCGCCGCTGCAGCGCCAGCCGCTTCCACTTTGGCGGTGCCGATATCTTGGTCGCTGTACAAAATCTGACGCTGGAGATTGGACAGCGCCACATCATCATCATCGACAACGCTGATGGTTCCGACGCCGGCTGCCGCAAGATATTGGATCGCCGGACAGCCAATGCCGCCTGCGCCAATGAGCAGGACATGGCTCGACAATAATTTGCTTTGACCCGCGCCGCCAATATCGCGCAACACAATGTGGCGGGCATAACGGTCGAGCTGTTGATCGCTAAGCGTCATACGCCTGTTGAGCCGAAACCCCCAGCGCCACGCACGGTTTCGTCAAGGTCATCCACCTCGACCAAGTGGCCGTGGGTGACAGGCGCCACCACAATCTGTGCGATCCGGTCGCCTTTGTTGATCATGAAATCATCTTCACCCATATTGGCCAGAATGACCTTCACTTCGCCGCGATAATCGCTGTCGATGGTGCCGGGTGTGTTGAGGCAGGTGATCCCATGCTTCAGCGCAAGGCCCGAACGCGGGCGCACCTGCACTTCATATCCATCGGGAATGGCAAAGGCGAAGCCGGTTGCGACGGCATGGCGCTTGCCAGCGCGTAGGTTCAGGCTTTCGGCGGCGCAAATGTCCATGCCAGCCGCGCCTGATGTCGCATATGCAGGCAAAGCCAAGCCCGCGCCATGGTTCAGGCGCTTGACGCGCACTTCAACTTTTTGCGAGCTCATCGGCGACCTTCTCCATCAATTTTCGTGCGATAACGTCCTTGGGGCTTTCCAGCCAGCTATCAACGCCTGCTTTGGTTACGATATGAAAGGCGTTGTTCTCACCGCCCATGACATCGCCTGACACATCATTGGCGACAATCCAGTCGCAGCCTTTCTTCGCAAGCTTGGCCTGCGCATGGGCAATGATATTTTCGGTCTCTGCCGCAAAGCCGATCACGAGCTTCGGACGCTGTTTGTGCATGGCCAGGCTTGCAAGGATGTCAGGGTTCTCGGTCAGTGCGAGCGGCGGAATGGCATTGCCATCTTTCTTGATTTTCTGGTCCGGCGCTTGCGCGGCGCGCCAGTCCGCGACAGCGGCAACCATGATTGCGGCGTCGACGGGCAGGGCGTTTTCGACCTCAGCCTGCATCTCCAGTGCGGTTTCGACATCAATACGCAATACGCCAGGCGGTGTCGGCAGATGCACGGGGCCAGCGATCAGTATAACCTCAGCCCCCAAATCAGCCGCTGCCGCCGCAATGGCAAAACCCTGACGCCCCGACGAACGGTTGGCGATGTAGCGCACAGGATCGATCGCCTCATGCGTGGGGCCAGCGGTCACAAGAACGCGTTTGCCAAACAACGGACGATGATCGACATCGGCAAAATCGGGTTGCGCGGTAAGCGGCGTCGCGCTTGACATGGTGGTCGGTGAACGACCCGACGCCAGTTGCGTATTGAAGGGCACGCCCAGCATGCCGCAAATTTGTTCGGCAACGACGGGCGGTTCGGGCAGGCGCCCCGGGCCGAATTCGCCGCACGCCATGGCTCCTTCATCGGGGTTCATGATATGGACGCCATCGGCGCGCAGCTGCGCCAAGTTGCGCTGTGTCGCGGGATGGTTCCACATGCGGACATTCATTGCCGGCACCGCCAGAACGGGTTTGTCCGTCGCGAGCAGAATAGTCGTCGCTAG
This sequence comes from Sphingorhabdus sp., assembly GCF_044354325.1. GTDB lineage: Bacteria > Pseudomonadota > Alphaproteobacteria > Sphingomonadales > Sphingomonadaceae > Sphingorhabdus_B. The sequence goes on from NZ_JBILAF010000058.1 coordinate 8,455, forward strand.
GTCATCGGCGATACCCGCGGCCATCTTGGCAAGGATATTGGCGGTGGCCGGACAAATCACCACAAGGTCGGCCTGACGGCTCAATTGAATATGCCCGATTTCGCGTTCTTCCTTCAGGTTGAACATGTCGCCATATACTTGGTCTTCGGTCATGACGCCCATCGAAAGCGGCGTGACAAATTCGGCCGCGCTTTTCGTCATCACCGCGCGTACGGCAACACCCTGACGCTTTAGCAAGCGCACAAGTTCAAGCGCTTTGTAAGCAGCGATGCCGCCGCTAACGATCAGGAGGACGCGTTTTTCAGTCATCAGCTCAATCCCGCTGCCCACATGCCCGCAGCGCCAATGGCGCCTGCCAGTATGGCCACTATCATGTAGCGCCAGCCGTTGCTTTTGCCCTTACGTTCCCAAATGATCTGTACGGGCGGAAGCGGGGGTGGTTCTGGCGCGCCGCCCTTGCGGGGGAGTTGTTCGTCCAAGCGGCGGATGAGGTCGGGTATCATCTGCAAGGTTTCGGCTTGCTTGCGAATACCGTCGGCGAGCATGGCTTCCGGGCCAAGCTCTCCGCGGATCCATTCGCGCACATAGGGTGCGGCAACATCCCACATGTTGATACTTGGGTTCAGCGAGGTCGCAATGCCTTCGACCATGACCATCGTCTTTTGCAACAACAGCAAATGCGGCTGGGTCTGCATGTCAAAGTCGCGGGTGATGGCGAATAGGCTGTCGAGCATTTGCCCGACCGACAATTCGCTCACGGGCTTGCCGCGTGTCGGCTCGCCAACAGCGCGCAGGGCGGTCGCGAATTCATCGACATTATGATAGCTTGGCACATATTGCGCTTCGAAATGGATTTCGGCGACGCGCTTGTAATTGCCGGTGGTCAATCCGTAGAGGATTTCCGCAAGCCAGAAACGCGCTTGCCGGTTGATACGGCCCATGATGCCAAAATCGATGGCTACAATAGTGCCATCTGCCTGCACGAACAAATTGCCCTGATGCATGTCGGCGTGGAAGAAGCCTTCCGAAATCGCCTGCCGCAAAAATGTCAGCACGAGCTTTTCGGCCATTTTGTTTAGATCGTGGCCAGCGGCTTTTAAAGCATCGATATCGGCAATCTTAACGCCATCGACCCATTCAAGTGTGAGCACGCGGCCAGACGTCCGGTCCCAGTCAATGGCCGGGATCATATAGCCGTCGACGGCGACCATGGCATCTTTCAGCTCAGACGCGCTCGCGGCTTCGCGGCGCAAATCGAGTTCGCGCAAGGTCCAGCGTTTCAGATTGGCGATGACAAGCTGTGGTCGCAAGCGCGCAGCTTCGCCGCCCAATGCTTCCAGATGCGCCGCGGCCCATTCATAAGTTTCGATATCACGGGCAAATTGTTCGCGAATACCGGGACGAAGGACTTTGACAGCGACGTCTTTGCCGTCGGTTGTCCGTGCACGGTGCACCTGCGCGATGGAGGCTGCGCCTACGGGTACGGGGTCGATATATTCAAACAGCTCTGCAGCGGGCTTATTCAAGCTGCTGTCGATCTGTGCGTACACAAGATCGAACGGTGCGGGCGGAAGCTGATCCTGAAGCGACAGCAGATTGCGCGCCGCTTCTTCACCAATAATGTCTGGACGGGTCGCAAGCGTTTGCCCAAGCTTGATGGCCGCAGGGCCAATGGCGCGAAAGGCGCCGGCATAATCGGGTACCTTTGGTTGAAGCGTTCCGATGCGCGCGATACGGCAAAGGCGTTTAACTTGCGGCGGCGTGTTCCGGTCAGCTTCGATCGCGCGCAGCGCGCCGTGCCGCGCGAGAATGCGGCCCCATTTGAGCAAACGGAAAATATGGGTTGCGGGACGTGTCATCAGCGCGGAAGTTAAACCTTCCAGCCGCTATGAATGGCGACAAGTCCGCCCAAAATGGGTTCTACCTTCGTTTGGACAAAGCCTGCTTCGCCAATCATGCGCTTAAAGTTTTGCATGTCGGGGAAGCGGCGGATCGATTCGACGAGGTATCGATAGCTGTCCTCATCACCCGCGATGGCTTTGCCAAGCTTAGGGACAAGCTTGTCCGAATAGACGTCGTAAATTTGCGCAAGGCCAGGCCATTCAACGGTCGAAAATTCGAGGCAGAAGAAGCGGCCACCATAACGCAGCACGCGATGTGCCTCGCGCAGTGCTTTGGGAATGTCGGTGACGTTGCGGATACCGAACGCAATTGTGTAGGCATCAAAATGCGCATCGGGAAAGCTGAGCGTTTCGGCATTTTGCGGGGACCAGATCAGGCTGTCGATCCCGCGCTTCATCGCGCGCTCCATACCGACGTCCAACATGTCTTCATTGATGTCGGATACGGTGACCTGCGCACCTGATTTTTCCATGCGGAATGCGATGTCGCCCGTTCCGCCCGCCATATCGAGGATATCTTCGCCCTCGCGCGGTTTTACACGGCGGACAAAGGTGTCTTTCCACAACCGGTGCATGCCGCCGGACATCGCGTCATTCATGATGTCATATTTGCGCGCGACATTGGAAAAGACGCCGCCTACGCGTTTTGTCTTTTCTTCAGGGCTAACCTGTTCATAGCCAAAGGATACCGTATCATTCATTCTGCAGCCTCTAGCCGATTGTTGCGCCAGCCGCAAAGGCTGTTAGGGTCAGGACCTATTAAATGCACCTTCGCGGTTTGAGGCCATATTGTTCAGTGCAAGGCGGTAAGCGCCGGACTTAGTGGTTCTAAGTCCAAGCTTGCCAACGTAGCAATAGACAATATGGGTCAAATCCGAAGGACGCCAAAATGGCTTTGATCTCAAAGCAAAATGCCCTTGCAGGCAGAATAACTGCCTGCGGCGGACATTTTACTTCGATATCTTTGCCATTTTGACGCCGCGATGGTGCATTCAATAGGTCCTGACCCTGGGTGCAAAACGATATGCCAGAATTACCTGAAGTGGAAACCACAGTCGCCGGCCTGCGTTCGGTGCTTGAAGGCGAGATTATCGTGCGGGCTGAACCGCGCCGTGCGGACTTGCGTTGGCCCATCCCGGTCGATCTGCGTCAGCGGCTGACGGGCGCGCGAATCGATACGCTTGGGCGGCGCGCCAAATATGGCCTTATCCATACCGATCGTGAGGATACGTTGATATTCCATTTGGGCATGTCCGGACGATGGCGCGTTGATCCTGCGGAAATCGAAAAGCACGACCATTTCATTCTGGAAACAGCCAGCGGCCGGGTTGTGGCTTTGAATGACCACCGCCGCTTTGGTTCGCTCGATATTATCGATTCGGCCAAATTGGACAGCTATCGCTTTTTTGAAAAAATGGGTCCGGAGCCTTTGTCGCCGGCATTTGATGCAACTGTGCTGCGCGATGCGCTGCACGAACGCAAGGCCCCTATTAAGGCGATGTTGCTTAACCAGAATATCGTCGCAGGCTTGGGCAATATCTATGTGTGTGAGGCGCTGCACATGGCGGGCATTGATCCGCGGGCGCCAGCCAGCTCGATTAGCAAGCCCCGGCTTGTTCGGCTTGTTGTGGCGATCAAAGAGGTGCTGACGGCGGCAATCGCGGCTGGCGGATCGACGTTGCGTGACTTCGCCGCACCGGACGGGGAACTGGGCTACTTTGCCAAGGATTGGCGCGTCTATGGCCGCGAAGGGCAGGACTGCGGTTGCGGCGCGCCTGTTCAACGGCGCGTTGATTCGGGGCGTTCGACCTTTTACTGCGCGAAATGTCAGCGATAGTGCGGTATTTCGAGGTTGACGAATCTGTTGGGCAGGGTTAAGGGCCGCTCCTTCAACGGACGTGTTTCATAAAGACGTCTCCGCAAATATCGAAATTCGAGGATAAAAATGGCCAATACGCCGCAAGCAAAAAAGCGTATCCGTCGCAATGCGCGTCGCACCGAAGTGAATGGCGCACGCGTCAGCCGCATCCGTACCTTTATCAAAAAGGTTGAGTCGGCGATTGAACTCGGTGACAAGTCGGCAGCCGCTGCCGCACTCGCTGCTGCACAGCCTGAATTGGCGCGTGGCGTATCCAAGGGCGTTCTGCATAAGAACACAGCATCGCGCAAATTTGGTCGCCTCACAAAGGCGGTTGGCGGTCTCGCTTAACCCATGTTCTACAGGCTGGCTGGTCCAGTCTTAAAATTTGAAACCCGCCGTTTTCCCGGCGGGTTTTTTATTGCCCACTGTCACAAAGGCAAAGGCGACGGATTTCCCGCGATTCGGAAGATATCCACAGGGGTTTTTGCAAAAAAGTGAGCAAAATTAAGTGCTTAAAAATTAATTGACGCATTTGCTTGGCTGTTGCCGAGTCAATGCCATTTAT
>NZ_JBILAF010000059.1:0-12712 GCF_044354325.1 Sphingorhabdus sp.
GGAAACAAGCCATCGTTCGGAATGTAGTCGACCGGGTCGACCTGCATGAAGGCCGAGTGGTGATCAAAATCGATAACAGGAGTTTACTCAATGCCATTAGTGCGGAGGGGTCGATCCAACCGTCAAGTAGCGATCTAATTATTGAACGCGAGGCCATAAGGTTGCGTCGCGGTAAGGCGCTCAGGCTGATCATACCCGCCACCTCGGCAGGTGAAGGCGTGTCTTTACGCGATGACAAGCTCGTCGCGCTCATCGCCGAATCTAGAGCAATCATGGCTCAAATTGTTAAAAACCCTGATAAATCAGTGCCGACCCTTGCAGCCGAACAAGGTCGCTGCCGTGTTCGAATGATGAAGGTTGCAAAGCTTGTTTGCCTAGACCCCTTTATCGTTACTGCAATTGTGGAAGGGCGACAGCCTCTAAAGCTAACCCCAAGCAGACTTCTTGCCGCCGATTTACCGCTGGCATGGGCGGATCAGAGGCAGCTCCTCGGGTTCGGCTAATACCTGCGATATGTTAGAAGAAGTCTGTTTTTGGGGCCCGTGAGACGGGCCCTATTTTTTGGCTAAACGGTCTCACAACAGAGACAAGTTTGGCTTCTGCACGAATTTAGGAACCGGCAAGGCCCGCAAAACTCCGCCGTTCATAGCACCCGACGACAGAAGTCTCTGGAAAGGTGTGATTTTGTGGACTGCGTGGCGCGCCCTACAGGAGTCGAACCTGTGGCCTCAAGATTAGAAGTCTCGCGCTCTATCCAGCTGAGCTAAGGGCGCGCGCTGAGAGGCGCAATAACGGCTTTGCCTGCGAACGCAAAGCTGCTTATGTCATTTTATGCAAGATGCTCCCGTTGTAACCGAAAGCGCAAGTGCCGTCACCGGACGACAGTTCCGCTATTATGATTTCGTCATGGCCGCATTTGTGGCCATTTTGCTGCTGTCCAACATCATTGGCGCGGCAAAACCGGCCGCGGTGACCATAAGCGGGGAGCAATGGATATTCGGGGCAGGGATATTGTTTTTCCCGCTTGGCTACGTCATCGGCGACGTCCTGACTGAGGTGTATGGCTATGCCCGCGCACGGCGCGTCATCTGGGCCGGCTTTGCTGCTCTGTTGTTTATGGCGTTCATGAGCTGGGTTGTCGTTGCTTTGCCACCAGCCCCGGGCTGGGAGGGCCAAGCCGCGTATGAAAGCGTATTCGGACAAGTATGGCGGATCGTGATCGCGTCCATCACCGCTTTTTGGGCGGGCGAGTTTGTGAACAGCTATGTCATGGCGCGCATGAAGATATGGACAGGCGGTAAGCATCTGTGGTCGCGCACCATTGGGTCGACTGTCGTGGGGCAGGGCGTCGATAGCATCATGTTTTACCCACTCGCCTTTTGGGGCCTATGGAGCCAAGAGCAGGTGATTAGCGTTATGATCACCAACTGGCTGCTGAAAGTGGGCTGGGAAGTGGTGCTGACGCCCGTAACATATGTCGTTGTGGGCTGGTTAAAACGTAAAGAAGGCGTTGATATTTTCGACGAGGGCACGAATTTTTCGCCCTTCAAAACCAAAGTTTAGGACGTCATGCAGGATTATGTGCAGCAGCTATCCGAATATTGGATCGGCTATAAAATACGCCTGATTGATGCGGTTGGACTGACCAACGATGCGATGCACATCCATGGTTCATTGTTCATATTATTTGGCTCAGCAATAATCCTGCGCCGCAGGCCCGACAGTATTTGGTGCTGGTTGATCGTCCTCGTCGCCGAATTGTTCAACGAATATGCCGATCTGCAGGGTCAAGCGCCGGGCGAGGCGACAATCGATGCCGCGATGCACGATCTTTACAATACCATGTTTTGGCCGACGATAATCTTACTTTTGGGTCGGTTTATGTTTCCGCGGGCCAAAAAATCTGACGCAACACCCGATTTATTAGGCGATTTCGCGGATCAGCCCCTCAAATAATCTGCGGCCGTCTGATCCACCCTGCATGGCCTCAATCATCCGTTCGGGATGCGGCATCATGCCGAGGACGTTGCCTGCGTCATTTAACACACCGGCAATGTTGCGTGCTGAACCGTTGACGGGTTCGGCATAGCGAAACGCAACGCGGCCTTCGCCTTCCAAGCGATCAAGCGTCGCATCATCGGCAAAGAAATTGCCGTCATGATGGGCCACTGGAATGTGAATTTTTTCACCGGCTGAATAGCCGCTGGTGAACATGGATTGACTGTTTTCGACGGTCAGACCAACCGTGCGGCACACGAAACGGATGCCCGCGTTGCGCATCAGTGCACCGGGAAGCAGGCCTGCTTCGGTCAAGATCTGGAAACCATTGCAGACGCCAAGGACAGGGACACCGCGACCGGCAGCGGCAATGACCGCCTGCATCACAGGCGAACGCGCCGCCATTGCGCCAGAACGCAGATAATCGCCGTAAGAAAAGCCGCCCGGAATTGCGATCAGGTCTAGTCCGGATGGCAATGCGCTTTCGCGGTGCCACACAAGGCTTGTGTCTGCGCCGGTGATGTCACGAATGGCAACCGCCATGTCACGGTCGCAATTCGATCCGGGAAATTGAATGACGGCAGCGCGCATCATGCTTGCTCGATTTCGAAATTCTCAATGACCATATTGGCCAACAATTTCGTGCACATGGATTCCAGATCAGCCTTGGACAGACCAGGCTCATGTTCGATCTCAATCAGGCGGCCCGCCCGCACATCATGAACGCCCGAAAACCCAAGGCCTTCGATCGCGTGATGAATGGCTTTCCCTTGCGGATCGAGCACGCCGTTCTTCAGAGTGACAAAAATACGGGTTTTCATGTGCGCCCTATCTGCTTGGTTGTTCGCCTTTCCTATAGAAGGCGCGCCGCGCGATTCAAGGGTAAGCTCGCGCCCAACAGGATTTTAAGCGCGTTCCGTAGGGCGCTTTTACGGATTGGAGGGCGCCATGATGGGTTTGGCAATCGCCGCGTCTGGTAACGCGCGGAATGTGAACTGTGCGGGTTTGCCGAGATACTGCTTGGCCAGTGCCCATAAATCCTGTGCCGTAATCGAATTGAACGTTTTTTCGTTCTGCCGGAACCGGTTCAGCCTGTCGGGATTGGTTTGCGCTTGTGCTGCAACCCCCAACCATGTCGGGTTGCGCTTTTTCCAATCGGAATAGCTTTCGAGCACAGGTTTGCGTGCGCGTTCAAACAGGTCGCTGTCAACGGGTGCTTTCACGATTTCGGCCATGACCAGATCAACCGTACTTTCGATGGCGGCGAGGTCCTTGGGGTCGCTTGATGTCGAAATCGAAAATGCACCACGGTCGCGATAGACATTCGACATCTCTGATCCTGCCTGCACACCATATGTCGCGCCCAGCTTTTCCCGCAATTCGTCGGTAAGGCGCAGGGTTACGACACGCGCCAAAAGATCCATCGACTGTGTTAGCTTTTGATCGCGGTCACCCGTGGTGGGCCAAACCCGGCGCCATCCCAGCTGATTGGCTTCACCCTTGTGCGGGATATCGAAATTCCCGCTGGCCGTGCTCCAGCGTGCGTCCTGAGCTGTCATATCTGCAGTGCCCGTTCGGGTGGGCATGGCGCCAAAAGTGCGGGCAACAGCGGCAATTGTGGCGGTTTCATCGAGATCGCCGACGATGGCGATTTCCATTCTGTTCTGGATCAGCGCATCACCCAACGCAGATTTCAGCTGCGAAAAATCGGCCGCTTGGACCTTTTCAAGCGGTGCCAGCGCAAAGCGGGGGTCATTGTCCGTCATGATTCGCGCCATGGCGATGCTCAATGCCGAACCCGGAGTTGCGTCCAGCCGCGCGAAGATTTCTGGCAATGGGCGGCGGAACAAGCGGAGGGCACTGTCGGCATAGCCCGGATATTTCGTGTACGCGGCCATCACCTGCAACTGGCGTTCCAAGTCCACAGGTGCGACGGCACCAGTGCCGCCGAAATAGTCTTCAGCTACCCCGAATGCGGGTGTGACGGTTGTCCCGGCAAGCAAGGAGCGCAGGTCTTCAAAATCATGTGCGCAAGACCACCGGAAACATACGCCCCGGACATCAGCCAAGCCAATACCGCCTCGTCCTTCGCAAAATGCAATTGTCCGCCATCGATCCGCAGGGAATAGCGCACGCGATTGTCCTCAAAATCGGTTTTTTTGAGGTTCAGCAAAACGCCATTGGCAAAGCGGATTGTGCGAATGCCGAGGTCGGGGATGATTGTATCTGCAACGACGGTGCCGGCGGGGCCAAAGTCCGTATAGGCAAATGCTGATGCCTGGCGCGCGACGGGTGCAGCCACCGCAGCGGCGCGGCTTGCGGCATAGGCGGTCAAGATATCATCGGAAGACGTCCCTGACGTCTGCTTCGTCGACAGAAATATTTGCGGGGTCGTCATTTGGCCAAACCATTTTGCGAATTCCGCGTTGACGGCAGCTTTCGTCATGAACGGACGCAATTGGCGCCATATCAGCAACCGGTAGGCGTCTGAATTATAGACGTTATCGTCAAGTCCGACCAATGCGTTGGCGATCGAAGCGCTTTGCTCTGTGCCCTCTGCCTTGGCGTTGTTTTCATAAGAGGTGTCGAGGCGCTTTATCTGCTCGGCAACTTCGGTGTCGTCAAAACCATATTGCAGGGCTTGCCGGACAGCCTGTTCTGTAAATGGCAGCAATGCCCGCCAACTGCCGTCTTTGCCGCCTGCGCTAAAGCCGACGGCGGCATAATTGTCGCAGATTCCTAAGGTAAAGTTTATACCACCGCCTAGAAAAGGAATGTCCTCTGAACGCGACCGGCGGCTTATCCGCTGGGAAATTATCTCAGATGCAATTTGCATCTTAAGTTCAATCATCGCCCGTTCGACGGTGTCGGGCCGGAATTTGTCTTTGAAAAACTGTTGAACGACAATGGCTTCATTGATTTCAGGATGGGTAAAACTTGCGGCAGACACGCCACGTGTCGTGTCGAGTTCGCACCGGTCAAGGTTACCCAAGGGTGGTGCTGTGACCTGCCAATCGGCGAATTTGTTCGCCAATTCGCGCTCAATCGCAACGGGATCCACTGGCCCAACCACGATGATCTTGATCCGGTCTGGCCGGTAATATGTGCGATACAGCGCCTTCAACCGGTCCGCGGGTGCGGTTTCGAGGATTTCGGCTAGGCCAATCGGGTAGCGTGTCGAAAAATAGGTGTTGGGATAATAGAGATTGTTGGCAGCCCGCCAACTTTGAAACGCGAAATTTTCGCGCTCGCGCCGCTCCGCCAATACGACCCCACGTTCACGATCAACCGCTGCGGGGTTAAACGAGATATTCCCGGCGGTCTCGCGCATGAGGAACAAAGCGCGCTCAATCAGGCGTGGGTCGGCTTTCGGCAAATCGAGCTTATATTCGGTCCGTGTGTACCCCGTTGACGCGTTCGTATCGGCGCCAAAGGAGAGGCCAAGCCGCTCAAGCATTTTGACCATCTCGCCCTCGGGCACGTTGGTGCTGCCGTTAAAGGCCATATGTTCAATGAAATGCGCAAGACCCTGCTCGTCCTCCGCCTCTGCCGCTGACCCGAAGTCGATAGTCATGCGCACAAGCACCTGATTCTGGGGGCGCTGGTTCGGGCGAATGGCGTAGCGCAGACCATTGGGCAGCCGCCCGTAAATGATGCTGCGATCTGGCTCTAGATTAGAAGTCTCGGCATTCCAGGGTGCGGTGCGTTCCGTGCCCTCGACTTTAGTTCTCTCTTGCGGCGCAGCGGACAAAGCGGGTGCGCCTACAACACAGGCAGCCGCCGCCAATACAACTAAAAGTCTCTTGTTCATCGATCGACTGTGTCCAGAGAAAGCCACCGATAGCAAGATGCAAAGATGTAAATTCTTGTGTTACTTGCCTTTACGCAGCCTATGGCTAACCATATCGAGCACAGCGCCTTCGCTTTCATCCGGCATCAGGCCCAGACGGCGCGCGACTTCCTGATAGGCTTCGGCTTCACCACCCAAGTCACGGCGGAAGCGATCCTTATCAAGCTTTTCGCCGGTTTCGATGTCCCAAAGGCGGCACCCATCCGGGCTGATTTCGTCCGCCAAAATGATGCGCGAAAAATCGCCGTCAAACAGTCGGCCAAACTCCAGTTTAAAGTCCACCAATCGAATGCCAATCGCTGCGAACATGCCGCACATGAAGTCGTTGATGCGGATCGCCATTGAAGAAATGTCCTGCATTTCCTCCTGCGTGGCCCAACCGAAGCATGCAATATGCTCTTCGGCTACAAGCGGATCGCCAAGGCTGTCGTCTTTGTAGCAATATTCCAGCAATGTGTGGGGCAGGGGTGTGCCTTCTTCGATACCAAGCCGTTTGGACAAAGTGCCCGCAGCGACATTGCGCACAATCACTTCGATCGGCACGATTTCAACTTGCCTGATGAGCTGTTCACGCATGTTCAGGCGGCGGATGAAGTGGGTGGGAATGCCAATATGGCTCAGGCGCGTAAAAACATGTTCAGAGACGCGATTGTTAATGACGCCCTTGCCGGAAATCGTACCCTTTTTCTGGGCGTTAAAGGCGGTTGCGTCATCCTTGAAATATTGGATCAGCGTGCCAGGTTCAGGGCCTTCATAAAGAATCTTGGCCTTGCCTTCGTATATTTTGCGGCGGCGGGTCATATGCGGTCCCTGACTTTGCTTAAAATGACGTGCCCCGGCGGTGCCGGTCGTGAAATGACCAAACGCTGCCGGGGCATTTTGATCGCTATAATCCATTGCATGCGGCGGCGCAATTCGAGATAGGCCCCTTAACGGACAGGAAAGGACAGATTTTTGCCCATCGATCTGGATTTGCTGCTTCAGGCCTACGCCAATGGCATATTTCCGATGTCCGACGCCCGCGATGACCCCGATACCTTTTGGATTGAACTGGAATATCGTGCAATTTTGCCATTGGACGGGTTTCGGCTGTCCAAATCATTGGCGAAAACGATCCGGCAGGGGCGGTTTACAGTCACGGCGGATACAGCCTTTGCCCAAATCATCGCAACATGCGCCGAGTCGCAGGACGATCGGCGCGAGACGTGGATAAACCCTGATATTGAGGAGTCCTTTTGCCAACTGCATGCACAAGGCCGCGCGCACAGTGTGGAATGTTGGGTCGACGGCCGATTGGTAGGCGGCCTTTACGGGCTCGCCATGGGCCGCGCATTTTTTGGCGAAAGCATGTTTTCGCGGGAGACCGATGCGTCAAAAGTGGCACTGGCATGGCTTGTCGCGCGTCTTAAAATAGGTGGCTTCGAACTGCTGGATTGTCAGTTCATGACGGACCATCTGGCCAGCCTTGGTGCCATTGAAATCACCCAAGGCAAGTATCTGAAATTACTCGAATCGGCGTTGAAGACGACCGGTCAGCCCTCGTCGGGCTTAGCGTCTTCATTGGACGGAGCAGCAGGTTCGGCAGGCGCAGTCTGGGGTGCACTGGACGATGCGTTATCGGCAGGTGCTGTCGCTTCTTCCGATGACTTTTCTTCGACCGGCGTTTCTTCGCCAGGGAAGCTCATCCTGCAGCTTTTGACCCAGACATCGTAGACGGGATGTTCGACAACATTTGCAGCCGGGTTTTCTTTGAAGAGCCAGCCTGAAAACACACTGCGCCATTTTTCAGCGTCGGTTGTACCCGGCGGGCGTTCATGCACCAGCAGCTGAACAAAGGCACCTTCATCGGGGTAATTTTCCCACGGCGCTGTTTTCTCGCAGGCACGCAATCTTACAACAACTTTGCCAAAGCGAATGGCTTCGCCGGGCTTGAGTTCAATGTCGCGCGTTTGTCCGTTGCGTTTGTTCAACAGGCCCAAAACGGCAACACGTTCGGCCATTGGTGTGCCAAGTGCATTGTCGGACCCAGCAACAATCCGGTCTGCGGTCGCTTGGGCTTTGCCGGATTTTTCCGGAGCCAGCTTTTCTTCGTCAGTGGGTCCGCACGCCACGAGCGTTGCCAGCAACGGCAGCAGCATAAGGCTGTGCCGGCGAATCATGATGCGTCGGGACTCCACGCCTCATAATCTCCAGTGGCGCGAGCACGATGGCCGCCACGCTGTATCGATCCTGCTGGCCGATAGGCACGGTCCGTGCCCGTCAAATTGGCCTCAGGCAGTGTTTCATAGCCGCGGACTGGAGGCAAATAGCTTTCCGGATCGCCATCATGGGTACCATGCAACCATCCGTGCCAGTCGGGCGCAACGCGGCTTGCATCGTTCGCGCCATTGTAGATGACCCAGCGACGCTTACCGTCGGACGACTGGTAATATTTATTTCCCTCGGCATCGCTGCCCACAGCTTTGCCCTTACGCCAGCTGTAGATCGTTGTGCCGATGGTGGCACCGTCCCACCAAGTGAAGATTTTACCGAGAATACCCATGGACCCGCGATTAGGAGCAAGCACGTTGCGGTGCAATCCCTATTTGCCTTACTTTGCGGTCCATTTAACGGTGTCACCCGCTGAAATACCCAACTCGGCGGATAACCCGCCGCGCAGTTCCAATACCGCTCCAACGGGTTCACCCGAATCAACCGTCATTGTGGAATACGGAATTGCGTTTTCGGCGATGCTCTCAATCGTTCCGTCTGTCCGGACAAAGATGATGTCGAGCGGGATCACCGTGTTCTTCATCCAAAAGCTTGCCATGCGCGGTTCAGGAAAAGGAAAGATCATGCCCGCATTGTCCGCAAGCTCGGTCCGGAACATCAATCCCTTGGCCTGCTCCATCGACGTCTGCGCAAGTTCGACCGTGAACGCCCGCGTTTTTGCGCCACTGGTGACGCACAATGTCACTTGTTCAAGCCCGGCGGCAGACCGACCTGCGCCCGTTCCGGGTTTGCACCCTGCGGTCTGGTTTCCGCCATTGGCAGGCATTGTGCACGCGGCAAGCGAAAGGGCGGTAGCGTAAAGGCCCATTTTGCCAAGCTTACGTAAATTCATTTAGGCGATCCTTTTTCGATTCTGGCACAGTTAATAGCGGCACTGCCGGCCTGTTTCACAAAACAACTTCCGTTTCCACCTACATTGATCGATCCGGTTCCGCGATTGAAGATATTGGCCGCTTCGTCGACATGCACGCGGGATTCCCCATTACCGATATGTTCGAGCCGCACATTGCGCATGGGGATATTGGCCGCATCAAAATACCCGGTGCCATTCAATGTGACGCGCCCGTCACGTACCTTTCCGGCTTTTATATCGATCCGCCCGTTTCCGTCGATGTCAGCCGAAAATTGGTCGGTGAGTAGCCGTTCCACCGCAATGGAACCGTTACCAGCCACCAGCATGCGGGCGGCGTCTTGTTGCTTTACCTCGGAAATTTGCAAGCTTCCATTGCCGCTGACCGTCATGTCTTTAATAGCTTGGGTCGATAGCATGACCTCAATCGGCTGCGTCATCGGGACGCCCTGTTCGTTGTTCAAAGCACCCTGAAGACGCACACGTAATGTCAGGCCGACACGTTCCAGCTTCAGGGCGTCGAGCACCCTTTTGTCGCCTTTGGCTTTGGCAGATGGCGCTTTGCCCGTTTGCACCTGTACTTTGATGTCGCCGATGACTTGAATATTTTCAAAGCTGGCGACGAGGATTTTGCGTTCGTCGGCCAGCGCGGGCCTTTCTGCAAAAAATCCGACGGACAGCGAGATGGCAACAATTAATGTGCCAACGTTGCCTCGCCCCATTCCACCCAGCCAAGCCATTTTGGTGTCCTTTTCATATAATGTCCCTGCGGCGCATCACACACAAAGCCAGCATCAGATATGGCCCCAGTTACGGGTCGGGTCAAATGGCATCCGCCGGCAATATGTTTCCAAACAGGCTCAATCCGATTTTGCCATATTGCCGCAGCAGGGTCTGGCGCTTTGCCATGCTCCAAAAATATCAGCCGTCCGCCGGGGCGCAGGACGCGCCGGACCTCCGAAAGCGCGGCGGTTGGATCCTGAACCGAACATAATGTGAAGGTGGTGACGACAGTATCAAAGCTGCTGCTTTCAAACGGAAGCGCCTCTGCAATGCCGTTTGCGAAATTTGCGCTTCGGCCTGACCGCAAGAGCGCGTCTTGCGCCCGGCCAAGCAATTCCGGCGAGGGATCAACACCCGATAGGGATCGCACCTGCGACCAGTCGTAAAACTGCAGATTGGTTCCGCCGCCGCAGCCCAGTTCCAGAATGTCCCCCGATGCGCGCGGAACAACTCTCGCGCGATCACGCATCACCGCAGGCTGGGTGCAGGCACAGCCAATCAGGCGGGGGACGACGTGCCGGTCCCACCAACCGTTCATGCGTTGGCGCCTGAAGGTTTAACATCCCCGGCAGCGTCCGAAACGGAATATCCACACGCGGCGCGGGCTATCGCGGTAAATGGCAGGAACAGCGTGATTTTACGCATGGGTCAATCTCCTTGTGTATCGTGGTTATGATGCACTTCGGGAATGTAACTCAAGAGCAAATTGCAAGCTGTCCTTCGAACCTATTTCACCCAAGATCTTCGGGATTTTTTCTTTGAAGGGGAAAAAGCCCTTGGTCGCATGTGGCCAGAATTTCTCGTCCCAGCTTCGGCGGGTTTGGACGAGCTTTATGCCTTCTTGTTCCAGACGCGGAGCGCATTTGGCGAAAAGGTCAGCAACCGGACCCACCGGCGCGTAAGCGGTGATAATCTGTTCGGCGCCTGCTTGCTTTGCCTGTGTGATTAAGGTTTCGATATCGAGTGTATCGTGAATATCCGTGGGACATTGAAACGCAGTGCGGACCCGTTCTGCTGCGTCACGTGACGCGCTTGCGACGAAACCCCGTGCATTGTCGCCCCATAAGGTGGTGGGGTCAGCGGCGACAAATGCCGCCTTGAATGGCGCCGAAGGAGCAAAGAGCGACTCTGGGTGCAGGTCGTCCGGTGTTACCAACAACAATGCCGGCTTTTGCCTGTCCCATTGCACTGCGAACGGAATGGGACGGGGATTTGCGACGGTCAGATCAGGTGGGATTATTGCCGTCGTCGCCAGCCCTTTTGGTGCAAATCGCCCATTGGTGTAGCGCGCGATATTGTCCGTTGTCGCGAGATAGGTTTTGCCAGCGGTTTGCAAGCCAGCGACCCAACGCCATGACAACGTGTTGCTCGCTGCGTCGGCGTCAACCAAGTGGCGCAGGAAAAAGTCGGCGCCCAACGCCCATGGCAGGCGCAGCGTGAAAATCCATATTGAGGCAAACCACATTCTCGCGTGATTGTGCAGATAGCCCGTTTCCACCAGCTCGCGTGCCCAATCGTCAAAGCCCTCAATGCCGGTCTGCCCAGCCTCAGCGTTGCGGATTGCGCGCGCATTGGGGAAACTATCGCGCTGCCGGTCGCGTTCTTCCTGAAACTGCGTCCACACGGACGGGCGCATTTCCAGCCAACCCTTCCAATAAGTGCGCCACAATATTTCCTGAATGAATTTTTCCGCTGCTGCCAGGCTGTGCTGCTCCAGAACCGCTTGGACGGCTTCATGCTCCGTAATTATTCGATAGCGAAGATAGGGCGAGAGCTTGGAGACAGCACTTGGCTGCTCTGGCCCCGGATCCGTGTTGCGGCCAAAGGCATAATTTTGCCCTGCGCCGGGTATGAACTGCGCAAGGCGCGCGAGTGCAGCGTTCCGCGAGGCGGGAAAAATATCCTTCACCACTGTCATGCCAGCAACTTTTGCAAATAAGGACGGATTTTCAGAAAGCGGACATAAAGCCGCTCGAATATGTCCAAAATAACGGGATTTTGCGCAAGCCAACCAAGGGGTTTAAGCAGTGGAATATGCCGCCACATCGCCGCAAATGCTGCAGCGCCCGATAACATCACCCCATTTTCACAGGCGTGAAGACGGTCAAGCATCAGCTGCCGGTCGAGCGGGCATATGGCCGTTTCTGGCGCAATATCTTGGAAGTCGATTTTTCGCTGCCAATCGAGACGCCGCATCAGCGCGATTTCACGAACACACAGCGGACAAGCGCCGTCATACCAGATGATGAGATTGAACATGCCTCTGTTTAGACGTGCCGCAAGGGGACGTCAGGCTGGGCATAATATGGTATAACAATGCCAAAAAAAGGGCGCCGTTGCCAGCGCCCTTCTGAATTTCCGGTAAGGAAACGGGTTATTCCGCTTTTTCGTAATATTGCGGTGCCGCTTCATTCAGAATAGCCAAAATTTTCTGGAGAGCCGCTTTTTCGTCGGTCTTTTCCATTGCCGCGAGTTCGCGGGCCAAACGGCTTGATGCCGCTTCAAAAATCTGACGCTCCGAATAGCTCTGCTCTGGCTGGTCATCGGGGCGGAACAAGTCGCGGGTCACTTCAGCGATCGAAACGAGGTCGCCCGAGTTGATCTTCGCTTCATATTCCTGGGCACGGCGCGACCACATGGTGCGCTTTACCTTGGGCTTGCCGGTGAGCGTATGCATTGCTTCCTTGAGCGTTTTGTCGCTCGACAGCTTGCGCATGCCAACGCCTTCGGCCTTGTTGAAAGGCACGCGAAGCGTCATTTTTTCTTTTTCAAAGCGCAGCACATAAAGTTGCAGCTGCATCCCTGCGATTTCGGAATCCTGAAGCTCGATTACGCGACCAACCCCGTGCTTGGGATACACCACATAATCGCCTACATCAAACATCGCCGCGTTGGACGTCATATTTCGACCTTTCTGATTATTCGGGAGAATAAGCTCGCTGACAACATCTTGTTGTCCA
>NZ_JBILAF010000172.1:0-2502 GCF_044354325.1 Sphingorhabdus sp.
CTCACTCAGCGCTGCCCGATAGTCGGTCCACGCGATGATGCCGGTTGGCCCAAGAAGCGCATAAGACGCAATACCCAGCAAAGCGACAAGCGCCAAGGCTGGCCCAATCACCGACTTCACATATTCAGGCTTTCGGTTTGAACGCACCATATTCAGACAGAATCATATTTTCGCAATAATGGCAAGAAAGGAGGGGTCAGCGGAAAATACCCTGCCCTGCATATTGCGCGGATGCACCCAGTTCCTCTTCAATGCGGATGAGCTGGTTGTATTTTGCCAACCGGTCGGACCGTGCAAGGCTTCCGGTTTTAATCTGGCCGCAATTTGTTGCCACTGCCAAATCGGCGATGGTCGCATCTTCCGTCTCGCCTGACCGATGTGACATCACGGCAGTGTAAGAAGCACGGTGCGCCATCGACACAGCAGCCAGCGTTTCAGTCAGCGTGCCAATCTGATTGACCTTCACCAACAAAGAGTTGGCAAGACCTTTGCCAATGCCCATTGCCAGACGCTCTGGGTTGGTGACGAACAAGTCGTCGCCGACCAACTGGACCTCGTGGCCGATCTTGTCGGTAATGGCTTTCCAACCTTCAAAATCGTCTTCGCTCATGCCATCCTCAATCGATCGAATGGGGTAATCCTTGCAAAGTGCAGCGAGGTAATCCGCCATTTCATGCGGAGAAAGCGAGAGACCTTCGCCCGAAATTTCATATTTGCCGTTGCGGAAAAATTCGGTTGCCGCGCAATCTAGCGCAAGCACGACGTCTTCACCGGCTTTAAACCCAGCCTTGTCGATTGACGTCATGATGAAATCAAGCGCGTCACGGGTTGAGGCAAGATTTGGCGCGAATCCGCCTTCATCGCCGACCGAAGTCGCCAGACGCTTTTCGTGCAGGCCTTTTTTGAGCGTGTGAAAAATTTCAGAGCCCCAGCGAACAGCTTCAGAAATCGATCCCGCGCCAACGGGCATGACCATGAATTCCTGAAAATCAATCGGGTTATCGGCATGTTCACCGCCGTTAATGATATTCATCATCGGGACTGGCAGGACATGTGCGTTCACACCGCCAACATAACGATATAATGGCAACCCGCGTGCGTCCGCAGCAGCCTTTGCGACCGCCAAACTCACGCCCAAGATAGCATTGGCACCAAGGTTCGACTTGTTGTCGGTTCCGTCCAAGTCGATCATCACCGCATCGACATTTTCCTGATCTTCTGCGTCGAGTTCCAACAACGCTTCATAAATCGGGCCATTAACCGCTTCGATCGCCTGCAATACGCCCTTGCCCATATATTTTGACATGTCGCCATCGCGCTTTTCTACCGCTTCATATGCGCCTGTCGAAGCGCCCGATGGAACGGCTGCACGGCCAAAACTGCCGTCCTCCAACAACACATCGACTTCGACTGTCGGGTTGCCCCGGCTATCCAAAATTTGGCGGGCATGTATGTCGAGGATCGCAGTCATGGAAAGCTCCAGTAAAATCGTGATGGGAACAATGTCAGCGCGTCTATCGTTGTGTTGAGGATTTGGCAACGACGCTAAGACATATGGATTTTAAATGTAATTTTATGGTGCTATAGTTGACTAAGGCACCGCCCGTACAAATATAAGATATAGCGGCGTCCAATTGAGTGCCCGCACTTAACCGATAGGAGCATATTCCCATGGCCGAAACTGAAAAGCCAAAAGCGGCAGCGAAACCAGCGCCCGTGAAAAGAGCAACCGCCAAGCCTGCGGCTGCGAAGACAGCAGCAGTCAAGCCATCCGCCACTAAGTCGGCAAAACCCGCTGCGGCGACTTCGGCACCCAAGGCCGTTGCAAAAGCGCAGCCTGCTAAAGGCAAAACCGACGGTGTTACATCAAAGGTCAAATCAGAAATGAATGATTTCAAATCCAAAGCAACGGACAGCGCACGCGCCGCGGCTCAAAAAGGCAAGGACCGCGCGACAGAAGCCGTTGACAGCATTGGCAAACTAATTCGCGACAGCGCTGCGACCATCGATGACAATGTCGGCAAGCAATATGGCGATTACGCCCGTAGCGCAGCAGACATGGTTGAAGGCTTCGCTGGTAAGATGGACGCAAAGGATGTCGATGCCTTGGCCGATGATGCCCGCCAGTTTGTCCGCAAAAGCCCGGCAGTTGCGGTTGGCGCTGCGGCAGCCATTGGCTTTGTGCTCGCACGCCTCATTCGCTCTGGCGGCAAAGACGCCTAATTAGACACCATTAGCGGCTTTGCAAAAGGCCGATTTTGACCGATAAGTGAAACCGATGATTATGGATCAGCGTCAGGACCAAGTGGTGGAGGATAGCCCAAAACCAGAAGATGCGACCGCAAGCGAACAGGTTTCGTTGGTGATGGAAGACTTGCGCGCGCTGGTGACGGCCGAAATGCACTATTACCGTTCGCGTCTTGATTACACCCGACATGTGTTCCGATCGGCGTTCCTTTATGGCGCGATTGCGGCGTTCGCGCTTATCGGCGCGGCAATAGC
>NZ_JBILAF010000060.1:0-12618 GCF_044354325.1 Sphingorhabdus sp.
CCCTGCTCGGTTCGGCGAATTAATCCCTCAACAGGTCGTTGATTGCGGTCTTTGCGCGGGTCTGTGCATCGACGCGTTTCACGATGACCGCGCAGGAAAGATTTGGGCCCGGGCTGCCGTCGGGAAGCGCTTTGCCCGGGAGCGAACCGGGGACAACAACCGAATATGCCGGTACGCGGCCCACAAAGATTTCGCCGGTTGTCCGGTCAATGATTTTGCTGGTGGAACTGATGAAAACGCCCATCGAAAGCACTGCGCCTTCTTCGATAACGACGCCTTCTACAACTTCTGACCGTGCGCCAATGAAGCAATTGTCTTCAATGATGACGGGGCCGGCCTGCAGCGGCTCAAGTACGCCGCCAATGCCAACGCCGCCCGACAGATGGACATTTTTGCCAATTTGCGCGCAGCTTCCGACTGTTGCCCATGTGTCGACCATCGTGCCTTCATCAACGCGTGCGCCGATGTTTACAAAGCTGGGCATCAACACAACATTCTTGCCGATGAAGCTGCCGCGCCGCGCGACGGCGCCGGGCACAACGCGGAACCCTGCGTCCCCGAAGCGGCTTTCGCCCCATCCTGCAAATTTGGAAGGGACCTTGTCATAGGCAGGGGCACCAGCTGCACCGCCATCAACCACGACATTGTCATTCAACCGGAACGACAACAAAACAGCCTTTTTCAGCCATTGGTTGACCTGCCAACTGCCATCCAGCTTTTCCGCAATGCGCAGTGACCCGTCATCAAGGCCAGCCAATGCGGTTTGTACGGCGTTGCGCACCTCGCCTTGGGTTGCGCTGCTGATCGCGTCACGGGCGTCCCATGCGGCGTCAATGATAGCAGTTAGCTGTTCAGTCATGCGGCTCTTTCAAAGCTGTGAATTTCCGATAGCCATTGGGTCACATCGGAAATTTCATGGTCGATATGGTCTTGATGGGCTGCGCTATCAGCTTCGCCTTCATGTTTCACCCAAATTGTGCGCATGCCCAACGCTTTGGCCGGGACGAGATTATGGGCCGAATCTTCCACAAAAAGTGCGCGCGTGGCGTCGATCCCCAATTCGTTGCACAAGGCATCATAACTGCCGGCGAAAGGTTTTGGCATATGCTGCATGCGGTGGATGTCAAAAATATCCTCAAACACATCGTCTAGACCGCGGGCGGTCAACACGCGCTCGGCATAAGGTGCATCGGCGTTGGTGAAGATAATTTTCCGGCCCGGCAAAGCATGAATATGCCCACGCAAATCCGGCGCGGGTTGCAACAAGCTTAGGTCAACCTCATGGACGAAATCGAGATAGCCGTAAGGGTCAACCGCATGTTCGGCCATGAGTCCGCCCAATGTCGTGCCATATTTCTTCCAATAGCGATGCCGGATTTCATGCGCCTCGATGGAACCAATTTGAAAATGATCCTCGACATATAGCGCAATCCGATCCCGGATCTGCGCCATGATATTCGCCTCCGGGCCATATAAGGTGAGGTCGAGATCAAAGATCCATGTGTCGATATCGGTGAAATATGATTGCATGGTCCGCGCGTAACAACGCGTTGGGAATATCTCAATAACCATGTTATGATTGGCGAAAGCGATTTGTGCGTAAAAGGGTGCCCCGCATAGAGGGTTTGCAAGGTCATGAGTGCAGCTTTGTCTGATCGTAAGCTGGTCATCGGCGGGTCGATTATATTTGCATTGTCGCTTTCTGCCTGTGGCGGTGGAGAGGTCAATTCGACACCACCTGCACCGCCCGCGCCCCCTCCAGTTGTGGCACCACCCCCACCAACCCCTCCGCCGCCACCAACCTCGCCAAATTTTGCGACAGCGGAATTTAATCGGTCCGACGGTCCGGATTTTCACAACGCGATAACGGCCTATCGCACCGGCGCATCGGGATTGGGTGTGACCGTGGGCGTTATTGATTCCGGGATTGATCCCAATAGCCACGAATTCACCGGGCGTATTCATGCGCAGTCGGGCGATGTCACGGGCGCAGGCAGGCCGCTTGGCGACGATGATGGTCATGGGACGGAAGTCACGCGCGTGCTTGCCGCTGCCAAGGATGACCGCGATGTCCATGGCATTGCTTTTAACGCGACGATTTTGGCATTGCGTGCGGACCAAGCCGGCAGCTGCACCACAGCCGCGCCCGGTGAGGATGCGGCGGAATGCTCGTTTTATGACTCCGCGATTGCAGCAGGTGTGGACCGCGCCATCGAAAATGGTGCGCGTGTTATAAATATATCTCTGGGCGGTGCAGGTGGCGCGAGTGCCACGCTTCGCGCGGCGATTAACCGTGCGACTCAGGCAGGCATCATCATCGTCGCTTCGGCTGGTAATGAAGGCAATGATGCAGTGCCTGCGTTCGACCCGAACAACCCGAGCCCATTTGCCCAAGCATTGTTGGCCAATGGTAACGGTCTCGTCATCATCGCTGCGTCTGTCGATGATCAGGGCGTGATTTCGAATTTCAGCAACAAGGCCGGCGTTTCGCAGGCGTCGGTTTTGTCGGCACTGGGGCAGGGCATCTGCTGCGAATATCGGGACGACGCAATTTACCGGTTCGACCAAAATGGTCAGACAATCTCCCGCGTTTTCAACGGCACGTCTTTCTCTGCGCCACAGATTTCCGGAGCTGCAGCTTTGCTGGCGCAAGCCTTTCCCAATCTCACGGGCGCACAGATTGTAAATCTGCTCCTGACGTCCGCCCGTGATGCGGGCGACCCTGGCACTGACGCAATTTACGGACGCGGCATATTGGATATTGCGCGCGCCTTTGCGCCCGCCGGAACGACGTCATTGGCGGGCACAACAATAGCCGTTCCGCTTTCGGGCGATGGTGGCACAACAAGTGGCCCGATGGGCGATGTTGCGATGTCCAATCGTCCCGTGAACGCGGTGATCGTCGATAGCTATGGTCGTGCATATGACATCGACCTTGCGCATGGATTGAATGCAACTGCACCCCGGTTAAGGTTAACGCCTGCGCTTATCCATCAGGACCGATCGGTCAGCGCGGTTCTTGGCACAACCCAAATTGCATTTTCCATCAGCGACAACGGCGCCGGCACAGCCAGTATATTGCCGCTTGCGCTTTCGGACGGGCACGCGCGACAGGCGCGGTTGTTGGCGGGCCGGGTGAGCGCAGATATTAGCAAAGATACCCGCTTTAGCTTGGGCATCCGGCAAACGGCCGCCCATCAGGTTGTGGCCTTGCAAGACATGGCAAGCAGCGCCTTTTTGACCGCTGGTGCGGCGCGGATGGAGGGCGGGTTTGAACGCCAGCCGGGCAATTCCTTTGCCCTGCGACAGCAATTGGGTGCTTTCGGACTGACGGGCAGCGTCGAACATGGTGAGGCCCGTCTGTATCAAGGCGCTAGCGACGAATATCTCCGCCGGGGTACACGCCAATATCCCTATGCAACATTAGGGCTCTCGCTGGATCGCAAGATCGGGCCGGCCAGACTGGCGCTGGGTGCCAATTGGATGCGGGAGGATGAAACCATCCTCGGTGCCCGTTTTGCCAATTTCATCGGTCGCGGCGGTGCGCGCAGCCTGTTCGTCGACGGCAATATGGAAGCGGCTTTGGGACAGGATTGGTCCATCGGCACCAGTTGGCGGCAAGGATGGACCTATGCCCATGCGGGTTCGACACTGACGGGACAAAGCCTTCTGAAGAGCAACGCATTTTCCTTTGACGTCACACGGGCCAACGCATTTGCCTATGGCGACCGGCTGGCGTTTCGGTTTGCCCAACCGCTGCGCGTCACCAGCGGCGGTCTCGCACTGAATGTGCCCATTGCCTATGATTACGCGACGCTTACGCCGACATTCGGCATCAGGCACTTCAGCCTTGCGCCGCAAGGCCGCGAAATCGCGCGCGAGATTGCTTGGATATTGCCAATGAGCGGCGGCTATGTGTCGTCAAACCTGTTCTGGCGACAGGAGCCGGGGCATTTCGAAAGCGCGCCGAATGACATCGGCGTGGCGTTCCGGCTGCAGTTCGGTTTTTAAACCGTAAAACTCTCTCCGCAGCCACAACTGCCGGTGGCGTTGGGATTATTGAAGACAAAGCCAGCGGCAAATTCATCTTCGACCCAGTCCATGATGGAGCCGACGAGATAAAGCACCGAGCCGCCATCGATATAGAGCACGCCGCCGGGCGTTTCGATTTTTTCATCGAAAGCGATGGCCTCGGACACATAGTCGACCGAATATGCGAGGCCCGAACAGCCCCGACGCGGCGTGGACAGCTTGACGCCAATCGCGCCTTCGGGTGCCTTGGACATCAGTTCGGCAATCCGCGCTTCCGACGCGGGCGTCAGGATGACTGCTGCGGGGCGAACGCGGGTCTTTACATCGGTCATAACATTCCAAGCTCCAGACGGGCTTCATCGGTCATATTGGCTGGCGACCATGCGGGTTCCCAGACCAAATTTACTTCAGCATCACCAATGCCCGGCACCGCGCCAACGCGCAGTTCAACTTCACCCGGCATGGATTCTGCCACCGGGCAATGCGGGGTCGTCAGTGTCATCGACACGAGCGCATGGCCGTCATTGATCTCGACATTATAAATCAGGCCAAGGTCGTAAATGTTCACCGGAATTTCCGGGTCGTAAATTTCCTTAAGCGCTGCAATGACCGCTTCGTACAAATCGCCGTCGGGTTCGCCCGGTGATGGCGCAGCAGGTTTCTGCGCGAGAAAGCCCTCCAGATAATCCTTCTTGCGGGCCAATGTTTCGCCTGGTGTTTCGACGGCGTTTTCCACGCGCGCACGGGGCGGCTTTTCGACGCTATCAACTTCTTCTATCCGGATGTTCTCGTTCATCCAAAAATCCTTTTCACCCGTTCCAGCCCGCGCACCAGCGCTGCGACATCATTTTCGTCATTATAAATACCAAAGCTCGCCCGCGCGGTGGCGGGGATGCCCAGATGGTCCATCAGCGGTTGTGCGCAGTGATGGCCAGCACGAATGGCGACATTTTCTTCGTCCAATATCGTGCCGATATCGTGCGGATGGATGCCCTCCATGCTGAAGGACACGATGCCAGCGGACTTTTCCGGACCGTATAAGGTGACCGAATTGATGCCGCGCAAAGCGTCGCGCGTTTGCGCGGCGAGCGCGCTTTCATGCGCAAATATCGCCTCGGGACCAAAGCTGTCGATAAAGTCGATCGCGGCGTGCAGGCCGATTACCTCGATAATCATCGGGGTGCCCGCCTCAAACCGCGATGGCGCGGGGGCGTAGGTCGTCTTTTCGAAGGTCACGCGATCAATCATCGCGCCGCCGCCTTGCCATGGGGGCATGGAATCCAGCGTTTCCGCCTTTGCCCACAACACACCAACGCCGGTTGGGCCATATAATTTGTGGCCGGACATGACGTAAAAGTCGCAGTCCAGCTCAGCCATGTTCAGCCGCATGCGCGGCGCGGCCTGACAGCCATCGAGCATGAGCTTGGCACCAACGGCATGTGCAGCCTTGGCCGCACGCTTTACGCCAAGGACCGACCCCAGCACATTGGACACATGCGCGAGCGCGACGAGCTTATGTTGTTCAGTAAGGTTCGCTTCCAGCCAGTCGAGGTCAATCAGGCCGTCGTCGGTCAGCGGGCAGACGTCGATATGCGCGCCGACCTTTTCCGCCAGCATCTGCCACGGCACGATATTGCTATGATGCTCCAACCGGCTGAGCATGACGCGATCGCCAGCGTTCAGATTGGCGGGCCCCCAGCTTTGCGCGACCAAATTGATGCCCTCGGTCGCGCCGCGCACGAACACGACTTCGTTCGGCGATGCTGCGCCGATGAAGCGCGCCACGCGCTCGCGCGCCGCCTCAAACGCGACAGTCATATTGGCCGAGCGGGCATAGACGCCGCGATGGACGGTGGCATAATCGGCGCCGCCGGCCCGCATCATCGCGTCGAGCACGACCTGCGGTTTTTGCGCCGTCGCGGCGGTGTCGAGATAATGCCAGTTGTTCGCAAGGCCGGGGAATTGGTCGCGAAGGGCGGTGGTGGTCACACCAAATCCCCCAATTTGGCCAGCGCTGCTTCGGTCAGCGCCTCTTCATCCGCCGCACCTTCAAACACGCCCGCGACAAAGGCCTGTAACATCAGCTTCTTTGCCTCGGCAGGGGTAATGCCGCGCGCTTGCAGATAGAAAAGTCCCATGGCGTCCAACTCGCCAATCGCGCAGCCATGCGCGCATTTGACGTCGTCGGCGTAAATTTCGAGTTCGGGCTTGGCGTTGGCGGTCGCACTGCGGTCCAGCAGCATCGCTTTGACGGACTGTACGCTGTCGGTTTGCTGGGCATCGCGTGCCACGGCTACTTTGCCGAGATAGGTGCCGGTCGCTGTACCCGCCAAGACGGAGCGGACGATCTGCGATGATGTCGCGCCGGGTTCTGCATGGGTGACAGTGGTAATGACCTCAAGCGTTTGCGCACCGCCGCCAATTTGCACCGCGCCAAGTTTGAAATCAGCCTTTTCATGCAGTGTGACGTTAAGCTCCACCCGCCCATATTCACCGCCGATATTCAGCACATGGATGGCGGAGGTGGCGCCTTTGCCAATCGCGATGTCCAGTTGATGGATCGTTCCGCCGTCCTGAATGATGGTCCGCGCAAATGTCCCACCCGCAGGCACGATGATGCTTTCGGGCGCAGGCAATGGCCAAGCCGCCTCGACGGCGGCAATGTCGCTGTAGCGCCATGCTTCATTGTGGCGGGTCGGCGCGGACATGCTCAAGCCGCCAACTCCTTATACCCGTCACGCTCCAGCTCAAGCGCGAGCTCTGCACCACCGGTCCGCGTGATGCGGCCGTCGGCGAGGACATGCACAAAGTCGGGTTTCACATAATCGAGCAGCCGCTGATAATGGGTGATCAGCAGCACAGCCTTGTCCGGCTTGCGCATGATGCGGTTGATGCCATCGCCCACGGTGCGCAGCGCGTCGATGTCGAGGCCGCTGTCGGTTTCGTCGAGGATCGCGAGCGCGGGGTCGATGATACCCATCTGCACCATCTCGTTGCGCTTCTTCTCGCCGCCGGAAAAGCCGACATTCACGGGACGCTTGAGCATGTCCATATCCATGCCAAGCGCGCCTGCCTGTTCGCGTGCGACCTTCAGGAATTCACCACCGGTCAGCGGAGCCTCACCGCGATATTTGCGCTGCGCATTGAGCGCCTCGCGCAGGAACTGGACGTTCGATACGCCGGGGATCTCGACCGGATATTGAAAGCCCAAGAACAGACCTGCGGCGGCGCGCTCATGCGGTTCGAGGGCGAGCAAATCCTGCCCGTTGAAGGTCACCGAACCCTCGGTCACCTCATAACCGGGGCGTCCCGAAAGCACATAGCCCAGCGTCGATTTTCCCGCGCCATTCGGACCCATGATCGCATGGATCTCGCCCGCGTTCAGCGAGAGCGTGAGGCCCTTAAGGATAGGCTTGTCGCCAACATTGGCGTGGAGGTTATTTATTTGGAGCATATGACGTTTGTTTTTCCGTTAAATCGTTTTGCGTTGGAGAAGCGACAATGCCTCACCCCACGCTCCCCTCAAGGCTGATGCCCAACAACTTCTGCGCCTCAACCGCGAATTCCATCGGCAGTTGCTGCAGCACTTCTTTGGCAAAGCCGTTGACGATCAGCGCGACCGCTTCTTCGGCATTCAGGCCGCGGGCCATTGCGTAGAACATCTGGTCGTCCGAAATCTTGCTCGTCGTCGCTTCATGCTCGATCTGCGCGCTTGGGTTGCGGACTTCGATATAGGGGACAGTGTGCGCGCCGCTCAAAGACCCGAGCAACAGCGAGTCACATTGGGTGAAGTTGCGTACGCCCTCTGCATTGGGCGCAACGCGCACCAGCCCGCGATAGGTGTTGTTGCTGTGTCCGGCGCTGATGCCCTTGCTGACGATGGTCGAGCGCGAACCCTTACCATTGTGGATCATCTTGGTGCCGGTATCGGCCTGCTGGTGATTGTTGGTCACCGCGACCGAGTAAAATTCGCCGACGCTGTTTTCGCCGTTCAATACGCAGCTTGGATATTTCCATGTCACCGCGCTGCCGGTTTCAACCTGGGTCCAGCTCACCTTGCTGTTCCGTCCCTGGCACAATGCGCGCTTGGTGACGAAATTATAGATGCCGCCTTTGCCTTCCGCGTCGCCGGGATACCAGTTTTGCACGGTCGAATATTTGATCTCGGCATCGTCCAGCGCGACCAGTTCGACCACAGCGGCGTGCAGCTGATTCTCGTCGCGCATCGGCGCGGTGCAGCCTTCGAGATAGCTGACATAGCTGCCCTTGTCGGCGACGATTAATGTCCGTTCGAACTGTCCGGTATTTTCCGCGTTGATACGGAAATAGGTGGAAAGCTCCATCGGGCAGCGCACGCCTTCGGGGATGTAGACGAACGTCCCGTCGGAAAAGACCGCGCAATTGAGCGTCGCGAAATAATTGTCGTGCATCGGCACAATCTTGCCGAGATATTTGCGGACGAGATCAGGATATTCCTTAATCGCTTCCGAAATGCTGCGGAAGATAACGCCAGCCCGCTCCAATTCCGCGCGGAAGGTTGTGGCCACCGAAACGCTGTCAAACACGGCATCAACCGCGACGCGGCGTTGGGGCAAGCCACCATCTTCGCCGCCTTCGACACCGGCAAGCAACTTCTGTTCGGCAATTGGAATGCCTAGCTTTTCATAAACGCGCAGGATTTCGGGATCGACCTCGTCCAGTGAATTCAGCTTTGGCTTCGCCTTGGGCGCGGCATAATAATATGCGTCCTGATAATCGATGGGCGGGACATTGAGCTTGGCCCAATCCGGCGCTTCCATCGTTTTCCACATGGCAAAGGCCTTAAGCCGCCATTCGAGCATCCATTCGGGCTCATTCTTTTTTGCCGAAATGAAGCGAACGGTATCTTCGTTCAGGCCCTTTGGCGCGAAATCGGTTTCGATGTCCGACGACCAGCCATGCTCGTAATCGGCGACCTTTTCGGCGGCATCCCATGCAGCCTTGTCTTTGATTTCAATATCGTCGGTCATCGCGTCAGTCCTGCCAAATTGATTTGCGCAAGCGCACCGCGCACGGCGTTGTTGACGACGGGCCAATGCGATTGGACGTGGCAGCTGCCTTCTTTCGCACAATGCTGACCCAAGGCGTGTTTATGCGTATCGCAGCACGCGGTCATCGCAATTGGGCCTTCAACGGCCTCAATTATATCCGCCAGATTGATGGCCGCAGCAGGACGGGCAAGCGTGATGCCACCGCCTGTTCCACGTGCCGAACGCAACAGGCCCGCTTTGGTCAACATGCTTACCAGCTTTTGAGTCGTGGGCAGCGCAAGGCCGGTTTCGGTCGCAAGGTCCGTCGCAGATACGCGCGCAGAGCCGCAATGGCGCGAAGCCGCGCTCATAACCACCACTGCATAATCTGCCATATTCGACAAACGCATAACAACGTCCCTAATCAGATAAATTTACTCCGATTGGGGGCAGATGGTCCCTTTATCGGCGGAAATCAACCCAGAAAGGATTCTATATTGCGGTAGTTTTCCTTGCCCAGCCGCATGCGCTTTTGAACATTCACGATATTTTTTGGGGTTAAGCCGCCTTATTCCCGTAATTTGCCCGCGACGTAACTTTCCAAATTCGCTGTTTCTTCAGCAGAAAAACGCAGGCCCAGCTTGCTGCGCCGCCACAATATGTCGCTTGCGGAGCGCGCCCATTCCTGGCCGATCAAATAGTCGACTTCGCGCGCATACAGCCCATGGCCAAAGTGCGTACCAAGATCTGCGATGGCGTTCGCATCGGCCAGAATCGCTCGCGTCAGCGTACCATAGCTGCGCACCCAGCGGTGGGTGAGCGGCGCCGGCAGAAACGGATATGCGCGCTGCAGTTCATCCGCCAAGTGATCGGCGCCATCGGTCGGAAAGTCGCCACCCGGAAGCGGCTGTTGGAGCGTCCAGCTTCGCCCATCGAGAATAGGCATATATCCGGCGAGCTTTTTGACGGCGCTTTCTGCCAAGTGACGGTATGTTGTAATCTTGCCGCCGAAGACAGACAGGATCGGCGCTTGCCCATCGGCATCAACGTCGACTTCGAAATGGTAACCGCGCGATGCGGTTTCTGGCTTGCCAGACCCGTCATCGACCAGCGGACGAACACCGGCATAGCTGTATATAACGTCTGCCGCAGTGATGGTTTGTTTGAAATATGCCCCAGCGGACTCGCAGATATAATCGATTTCTTCGGGCGTCGCGAAAACGTCGTCGAGCGAACCTTTGTGATCAGCATCGGTCGTTCCGATCAGGGTGAAATCATCCTCATACGGAATGGCAAAGAAGATCCGGCCATCGGGGTTTTGGCAGAAATAGGCCTGCGGCGTATCGAACATTTTTCGCACAACGATGTGCGACCCGCGGACAAGCCGGATGGTTTCCGCTGCGTTGCGTTGACGCCCGGTGGTGCGCGCAAGCAGTTCAAGCACCGCGGGACCTGCTGCGTTGGCAACGGCGCGCGCCTTGATGGGCGGCTGTCCTGCAATTTCGATATGCCAGATGCCATCACGTCGTTCGATGTGCGTCACTTCGCAATGCGTGCGGATTTCTGCGCCATGTTGTGCGGCGTCCATGGCGTTGAAGATCACCAGTCGCGCATCATCGACCCAGCAATCGGAATATTCGAACGCTGTTGTGAATTGGGGCTTCAGCGGCTTCCCGGCGGGTTCAGACGCAAGCTTTACGGTCCGGGTCGCAGGGAGCAGTTTGCGGCCGCCAATATGGTCATATAAAAACAGGCCCAAGCGGACGAGCCATGCGGGCCGAATGCCCTTTTGATGCGGCAGAATAAAGCGCAGCGGCCAAATGATGTGCGGCGCAATGGCCCACAACCGTTCGCGCTCAATCAAGGATTCCCGGACCAGCGCGAATTCATAATGCTCAAGATAGCGCAGCCCGCCATGGATTAGTTTTGTCGATGCAGAGGATGTGCCGCGCGCAAGATCACCGCGCTCGAGCAAGACCACCTTTGCGCCCCGCCCGGCCGCATCGCGCGCAATGCCCGCACCATTTATGCCGCCGCCGATTACGGCGAGGTCAAAAATTGGCTGGCTCATAAAAATCCCCAAGCAAAGGTCGCCGCGGCGATGAAAGCGGTCAAGGTGGCGAGCATCACGGGCAGCATCGCTTTCCAGCCTTGCCCGAGTAACAAATCAAGCCGTGACCGCATAGCGGTTGCAGTAACCGCGAACAAGAGCATCGCCTTGGATGCCAGCAGGCCATATTCGGCCACCCACTTTGGTGCGTCG
Source organism: Sphingorhabdus sp. (assembly GCF_044354325.1). Taxonomy (GTDB): domain Bacteria; phylum Pseudomonadota; class Alphaproteobacteria; order Sphingomonadales; family Sphingomonadaceae; genus Sphingorhabdus_B. Next base: position 11,305 of record NZ_JBILAF010000060.1, read on the forward strand.
ACAAGCGAGTTGACGGCAACCACCGCGAAGAATGCGATGATGAACCACGGCAGTTTCAACTTCGCCGCAAGGCTTTTCGATTGGCCATTGCCCGAGCCGATGGCGAGGCCAATGAGCGCCACCGCTGGGGCCAGCAAGGCCACGCGCGACAGCTTTACAATCGTTGCCGTTTCACCGGCGGATTGGGAAAAACTATAACCACCGCCCAGCGACTGCGCGACATCATGGATCGCCGCGCCCATCAGGAAACCCGCCTGACGATCCGTAAAGGCAAGCTGCGCCGCGATGAGGGGGTAAAAGGACATGGCGATGGCACTGGCGAGTGAAACACCCACCAACGTCAGCGTGAATTGGTTCTGGTTCAGCCGTTCGCGGCCAATAACGGCGTAGATTGCCAAGGCCGCTGATGCGCCACAGATGGCTGTCGCGCCGCCGGCAAGCCAGCCTGCATAATTGCTTTGTCCCGCCATTCGCGCGCCGAACAGGCCCGCGCCCATCACCAGCGCCATGATGCACACCAGCCCCAGAAAGGCGAGTGCACCCAATCCGCCAATCTGCATCGCGGTGACCTGAGTCCCCAACAGAACGATGCCCCACCGCAAACAAGATGTGCCGCAGAAATCGAGGCCCGGGTGAACCTTTTGCTCAGCCGATATAAAATTGAGCGCCAGACCAAGCAGAAGCCCGGCCAATATGACGGGCATGGCATAATGTTCAGAGAACCAAGTCGCTGCGACCGACGCGATACCCACCACAGCAAGGCCCGGGAACAATGCGCCGATCATCAATCGTTTGCGCGGCGCCGGATTGTCCTCGGCAAGATATGTCTCGCCGTACAGGTCAGCGATATAATTCGCGTTTATGTCTTGCGGTGTCATATGGCCTTCTATAGGCAGATGCATCAGAAGTTCCAGCATAAAGCAGGTTGGACTATACGCCAAGTGGACACAGTCATGCGCAGGGGTGAAGCGAAGTGAAGCCTATCACACCAACATTGCGTTGGATCCTTTTCGGACTGTTATGTGTCGCGGGTATCTTCAATGCGATGGATCGGCCGGTCATTGCGATCCTTAAGCCTGACATATCCGCCGATCTCGGCTGGAACGATACGGATTTTGCCAATCTGGCTTTTGTGACGCAGGTTGCGGCTGCGCTGTCATTCTTGTTTACCGGCTGGCTGGTGGACAAATTGGGCGTGTTGCGATCGATGGTAGCGGGTGTAACGACCTGGAGCCTTGCAGCCATGGCACATGGGTGGGCGATTGCCGGATGGCATGTTGTCGCCGCGCGCATCGGGCTTGGTGCGACCGAAGC
>NZ_JBILAF010000158.1:0-3433 GCF_044354325.1 Sphingorhabdus sp.
TTGCGCTGATGGAAGGGGCCGAGGCATGCCGCGCGCAAGCCACGGGCATGGCGGCGATGACGACGGCGTTGCTGTGCCAATTGTCACAGGGTGACCATGTGGTTGCCGCCCGCGCGGCCTTTGGCTCGTGCCGTTGGTTGACGGACACTTTGCTGCCCAAATGGGGTATCAGCACGACCACCATCGACAGCCGCGACAATGATGCGTGGAAAGCGGCGATTCAGCCGAACACCAAAGTGTTCTTCTTTGAAACGCCCGCCAACCCGACGATGGACATTGTCGACATGGCCTATGTCTGCGGCCTCGCCAAAGAACATGGCATCACCACGGTGGTCGACAACGCCTTTGCCACCAGCGTGCTGCAACGGCCGATGGATTATGGCGCAGATGTCGTCGCCTATAGCGCAACGAAGCTGATGGACGGGCAGGGCCGAGTGCTTGCCGGTGCCGTCTGTGGTTCGCAACAATGGATCGATGACGTGCTGCTGCCGTTTCAGCGCAACACCGGACCCAATCTGTCGCCATTCAACGCTTGGGTCGTGCATAAGGGTTTGGAAACGCTGGAACTGCGCGCGATGCGGCAGTCGGAAAACGCGCTGCTTGTTGGCAAATTCCTTGAAGGCCGCGTGCCGCATATCATGCATCCCGGTCTTGCCAGCCACCCGCAGCATAATCTCGCCATGAGCCAGATGAAAGCCTGCGGGCCGATTTTTTCCTTTGAAGTCGATGGTGGCCGCAAGCAGGCGCACGCCTTGCTTAACGCGCTGCAGCTGATCGATATTTCGAACAATATCGGCGATGCGCGCAGCCTGATGTGCCACCCCGCGTCCTCCACCCACCACGGCATGGGTCCCGAAGGCCGCGAAGCCATGGGTGTTGGCGAAGGGATGATCCGCATCAATGTTGGCTTGGAAGATCCCGCCGATCTGATCGACGATCTGGATCAGGCGCTCAGGGCCGCGGGGCTGTGACGAGCATCCTCGATTCCTTTTTTGCGGTCAGCGCAACGACTGAGGGCGTGACCGTCCGCGTGTCACCCAATTTTCTGCACGAACAATCGGTCCCCGCGCAAGGCCGCTGGTTTTGGTCCTATCATATCCGCATCGAAAATGGCGGCGATGAACCGGTGCAATTGATGACGCGGCATTGGCGCATCACCGACGGTCGCGGCACAATCAACCATGTCGATGGCGATGGCGTGGTCGGCGAACAGCCGTTGCTGAAACCCGGCGAAAGCCATGATTATGTGTCTGGCTGCCCACTGCCGACGCCCAGCGGCATGATGGAGGGGCAATATCGTTTCATCCGCGAAGATGGCACGACATTCCTCGCCGAAATTCCGCGCTTTACGCTGGTCGCCCCGGCCATAGCGCGTTGAGCATCCGATGAAGCGTACGCATCTGCCCTTAAATGGCCTACGCGTGCTGGACGCTTCGGCGCGGCATTTAAGCTTTACCAAGGCGGCGGACGAGCTTGCGGTGACCCCAGCGGCCGTCGGCCAACAGATACGCGCGCTGGAAGATATGTTGGGCGTCGTTCTCTTCCGCCGGACACCCAAAGGCCTTGAGCTGACGGACGAGGCGGCAAACGGCCTTGATGCGCTGCGTGCAGGCTTCCTACAGTTTGAAGAGTCCGTCCGCGCGATGCAGGCGGGGCAATCCTCCAATTCGCTGACCATCGCTGCGCCGCGCGATTTCACCGCCAAGTGGCTGGCCGCGCGGTTGGCGAAATTCAGTAAGGCAAATCCTGATACCCGCTTCACTTTGGTGGCGGCGGACGAGGCTGTCGATTTTACCGAAGCCAATCTTGACCTCGCCATCCGTTTGGCCACTGGCCCCGGCGAGCATGAAGGTGTCAAGCTGGCCGCTGGCGCGCATGTGACCGTCGCTGCACCCGAAGGCGGGGCGGAAACGCCGATTAGCTGGCCCAATTGCCCTGTGGCCGACGGCGTGGCTGCGCTTCGGCTCGCCGATGCGGGCCTTGCGATTGACGCGGCCGCCATTGGGCTGGGCCGGGCGACCGTGCCGCTGCTTTTGGCCGAAGCCGATTTGGCGAGCGGAAAAATACGCGCGGTCGACAACGCGAAAGAAAGCGAAGAGGCCTATTGGCTGGTCGCACCCTTGCCGCAATGGCGGCAGAAAAAGGTCAAGGCCTTGGTTGAGGCTTTAACGGCCTGACGATCAGACCCACCGTCATGCTGAACTTGTTTCAGCATCTTACTTTCTTTTGCCTTCGCTGCAAAAATTAAGACCCTGAACCAAGTTCAGGGTGACGGCTGGTGATAGAGGATATGTGACGCATCAAGCGTCAATCGTGTCCTCGTCCAACTGCGCAGCATTTTCCTGAATGAAGTTGAACCGGTGCTCCGGATTTTTGCCCATCAACCGGTCGACTAGGTCATTGACCACTGCACGCCGTTCATATTCATGCGGCAGGGTAATGCGGATCAGCGAGCGGGTCGCGGGGTCCATCGTCGTTTCTTTCAACTGGTTCGGGTTCATTTCACCCAGCCCCTTGAACCGGCCAACGTCGACTTTCTTGCCCTTGAACACGGTCGCTTCCAATTCGGCGCGGTGCGCGTCGTCGGCGGCGTATACGCTTTGGCTGCCATGCGTCAGGCGATAGAGCGGCGGCCGCGCGAGGAAGAGATGCCCGGCTTTCACGATTTCGGACATTTCCTGAAAGAAGAATGTCATCAGCAAGGTCGCGATATGCGCGCCGTCGACATCCGCATCGGTCATGATGATGATGCGTTCATAGCGCAAATTGTCGGGGTTGCAGTCCTTGCGCGTGCCACAGCCAAGCGCGAGCTGAAGATCCGCGATTTCGTTGTTGGCGCGGATTTTGTCTGCGGTGGCCGACGCGACGTTCAGGATTTTACCCCGGATCGGCAGAATCGCCTGCGTCTTGCGGTCACGCGCTTGCTTTGCGCTGCCGGTTGTGCGTTTGACCTCACGCTCGGCCTTGCGGCGCAGGCGGTCGTCGACCTTTTCCAGGATGAAGCCCATCAACGCCTTGCCGCGTTCCATATTGTCGGCAAGATAATGGTCGAAATGGTCCCGCACGGCGTTTTCCACCAAGCGCGTGGCTTCGGGTGAGGTCAGCCGGTCTTTGGTCTGGCTTTGGAATTGCGGGTTGCGGATGAACACCGACAACATCAATTCGGCTTCGTTGAAAATGTCTTCCGCCGATATCTGCGCCGCTTTTTTCTGGCCAATCAATTCACCAAAGGCGCGCAAGCCCTTGGTCAGCGCAGCGCGAACGCCGGCTTCATGGGTGCCGCCATCGGGGGTCGGAATGGTGTTACAATACCAGCTGTACGAACCGTCGGAATACAGCGGCCACGAAATCGCCCATTCGACGCGGCCTTGCGCATCGGGGAAATCTTGCGTGCCACAGAAAAACTCTGTGGTCGCGCAGGCGCGGGTGCCAA
>NZ_JBILAF010000061.1:0-12409 GCF_044354325.1 Sphingorhabdus sp.
GACCGACCGCACCCGCTTCCGCCTTGCCATGTCGAAAGCCATGCTCGGCGATTATGCTGGCGCGAAAGCCGACTTTGCGCAGATCACTGGTGCAAACCGCAAGGCAATTGCCGAATATTGGGTGATCTATATCAACCATTTGGAAAAGCCTGCACCAGCAGCCGCGCCTGCGGCAACGCCAGCTACCTAAGCTTTGCGATAATTGATTGGAAAAGGGCCTGAGCAATCGGGCCCTTTTTTTATGCCATTGGGATTGGCACGCCCGGTTCGTCTTTTGCGGTGCGAATGGTCAGCGACGTTTTTACGCTGCTGACATTGGGCGCGGACGTTAATTGCGATGTCAGAAATTCCTGAAATGACTGCAGATCGCGCGCAACGATTTTGAGGATGAAATCAATTTCGCCATTCAGCATATGGCATTCGCGCACATCGGGGAGTGCCCGAACATGCTGCTCAAATGCCTTCAAATCTTCTTCGGCCTGACTTTTTAAGCTAACCATGGCAAATACGGTGATTGTGTAGCCCAAGGCGCTGGCGTCGACATCTGCGTGATAGGACTTAATCGTCCCTGACTGTTCCAACGCGCGCATGCGGCGCAAGCATGGCGGGGCAGTCAACCCAACCTTTGATGCAAGTTCCACATTGGTAATGCGACCATCAGCCTGCAATTCCGCCAAAAGCTTCATATCTATCGCATCGAGGTTCATATTAGCCATGATCTTGTTATTTCCATTTCGATTATGCCCCCGCTTTATAATATAATTATATTATATTGCAATTGTCCCAAAGTGTGACGCACCAATTTTGTCGCTTTCGCACGTCCTGATATCGGTTTATCCGGCGGCCACAACACGGATGATATAGCATTAGGATGTGCTGAATTTGCGCTTTGACGACCGCCTTGAAACCACTTTGCGTCAGGCGGGGGATGATGGCATTGGCTTGTCGGCGAAATGGCAGCAACTGGTTGATATATTGGCGCAAAACTCTTCGGACTTTGACCCGGCTGCGGTCGCCTCCGGCTTGCAAAACGTGGAGCAGTTTATGGACATGGTTCCCGCAACTGTCCGCGAACAATGCGTACGCGCCTTGTCTGGGCGACTGCGTTCTGCGCCGTTGCTCTTGCTGCTGTCGGGTGATGTTCCGGCGGTTGCCGCTGCGGCGGTCAGTGCCGCGCGGTTGAATGATCATGAATGGGCAGATATCGTCCCCCATATGCCCACCCGTGCGCGCGGGTTCTTGCGCAACCGCGTCGACATTGGCCCCATGACCCTGCGTGCGCTTCGGTCATGTTCTTCGGCCGATTTCGCGCTGTCTCTCGACAGATCCGTTACCGAGACAGCGGTGCGTGCGCCGCAGGTTGTGCAAATCCGCGACATTGTTGAACGCATCGAAAAATTGCGAATTGAGCGGGAACGTCACGATGCGGCTGAAATACAGGCCGGGGCGTCTGTCGAACCAGTCGTTTCGCTTGGCAAACCGATTGACGAAATAGGCTTTGAAACCGACGAATATGGCACCATCAGCTCGGTTGAAGGCGCACCCGCAGGGGCGATTGTTGGCGTGGATATTGCGGAGCCCGCATTTGACCAGGGGCCCGGACCAGATGCCTATGGCGCCGCTGCCTTTCGGCAAAAAATGCCACTTGAAAATGCGCGCCTGCGCCTGTGCGGCGCGCCTGCGATTGCCGGGGACTGGCGGATCAACGCGGCACCGTTTTTTGAACCTGCCAGTGGACGGTTCAAAGGCTATCGCGGGATATTGCGTCGCCCCAATATCGCGGAAGTCGCGCACATTCCGGAAGGCGACACGCATGACGCGGAAAATATCCAGCAATTGTTGCACGAACTGCGCACGCCATTGGGTGCCATTATCGGCTTTTCCGAAATTATCGAACAGCAACTCTTTGGTCCTGTCATCGAGGAATATCGCACAATAGCCGCTAGCATCCTGCACGATGCCCGGCGTTTGCTGTCTGGCTTGGATGATCTTTCAACCGCTGCAAAAATTGAAACGGGAACTTATGTTACGGAGGTCGGTTTAACCGATTGCGATTGGCTGTCGCTTCGGTTGGCAGATCGGCTCCGCGAATTGAGCGACGCTTTGCACGTTACCCTGAACTTGGTCCATGCACATCCGGTCCGGCCATTTGCGCTGGATAACCAACTGGCAGAGCGTCTGTTTTCGCGGCTGTTGTCTGCCGTCATCATCGGCTGCGAGCCTGGCGAAGTCCTCGATGGTCGTTTCCGGACGGAGCCCGGGTTGAATGCGGTTAATCGTTTTGTGCTTAGCTTACCGAAAAAGCTTGGCGATATGGATGAGGACGCACTGTTCGGCTCCGGCCCGCTTGATGATTCTCATGACGCGCCATTGCTTGGGCTTGGCTTTTCGTTGCGCCTCGTACGGAGCCTTGCCCGAAATGCTGGCGGGGATTTACGTTGTTACAATCAAGCGCTGATCGTGTCGCTTCCAGCCGTCAATGACGGGCGAGCCGGATTAATGGACGAAGAGCGATAATGCTATGGTGGAACAGAAGCGTTCGACCCAAAAGGATGGTGCTTTATGTAAACGTCAGCCGATTTAAATCTTTTTGGTGAGATAAAGGCTTGCAACCTCGCCCAAAGTTCGGCTATCGGCGCGCAGGCAGTTGGCGAGCCGGTCAGGGCCTGTAGCTCAGTTGGTTAGAGCTGGCCGCTCATAACGGCTAGGTCGGGGGTTCGAGTCCCTCCGGGCCCACCAGTTTCACTTTTGTGGAATTTGGCAGGCAGCCAGCCGCGCGGACATTGTTATACCAGTGATCCCTTGTCGGGGAGTAGCGCAGCCTGGTAGCGCATCTGGTTTGGGACCAGAGGGTCGCAGGTTCGAATCCTGTCTCCCCGACCATTTTTTCGGAAAAATTTCAAAATCTCTGGCATTTTTGCCGACCGGTGCAGCTTTGCGTTCCGTGTGCTGCATTGCCCGCGATATGTTGCGATGATTTACTGCGCAGCGCCGCCACTTGCATTGGCCGCGTCAATTTCAGCCTTTGCATCCGCTTCAATCAGCTTCGTCGCTTCTTCGGCGGCTTGTTCAATGCTCAGCTTTTGCGCGGCCAGTTCCTTTTTCTGCGCGGCCTCTGGTGTGTCCGCGTCACCAGCCTTGTCCGTTTCGGTGGGGGCCGTGTCGCCACAACCCCCAACCATAAGCATGAACGCCAAGACAAAAGCGTGTTTCAACGCGCCGCCTCTGGCTTCAATTCGCCGTCATAATTTGCAACGAGCGCTAAGGTTGCAACCCATGCCGCGACGTTTTGGCGCAATTCGGCTTTGTCGATCTTGTCGAGCGTATCGTCTGGCGTGTGGTGCAGGTCGAAATATTTCGTGCCATCTTGCTGCAGGTCAATGATGCCCAATTTCTGCGCCGCGATTATCGCGCCAACATCCGCGCCGCCGCCGGCCAAATCCTTGCGCGGAACAACACCCAAGGGGGCCAATGCGGAAACGATCTGACCGCGAAGTGCCGACGCGCTTTCGGGCAGGCGGAAATCTACGGCCCAGACTTTGCCCGCGCCGAAATCGGATTCCATCGCGAGGGCATGTGGCTCACTAGCGTGCTTTTCACCATAATCCCGGCCACCCCAAATGCCGACTTCTTCAGCGCCAGCCCACAATAGGCGCACGGTGCGCTTGGGTTGGCCCATCGATTTCAAATGCTTGGCCGCGGCCCCGATGATGCCGCAACCTGCGGCGTCATCAATGGCGCCGGTCCCAAGGTCCCAGCTATCCAGATGGCAGGCGATGACAATCATGGGAAGTTCAGGGTTCGAACCCTTAACTTCGGCCAAAACATTGCCCGATGTCTGCATGCCGACATTTTTTGGGGTCAGCTTTAACTTCATCCGCACAGGCTTACCGCGCGCAATCATACGCTCCAGATTTTCGGCGTCGGGTATCGATAATGCACCAGCCGGAATGGGCGTGACGCCGGAGTCAAAGTTGGTGTTCCCCGTGTGCGGGTTGCGATGATAATCGGTTCCGATTGAACGGATGACGATGGCCGCCGCACCCTTTTTCGCGGCAATGTTCGGGCCGACAAAGCGGGCAGGGCCAAATGCGCCGTAGCTGCTGCCATCCTGCGTGGCTTTCATATTGTGACTGACAAAGGCAATCTTGCCTTTCAAGCTGCCATCGGGGGCTGCGCGCAGATCATCAATCGTCGGGAAATACACGATTTCAGCTTCGAGCCCAGAATCGCCTGTGCTGCCGCTATTGCCCAATGCGGCAATGGCAAGCTTCTGCGGAAAGGGGGCGACGATGGATGCGGTTTCTTCGCCGCGCACCCATGTGGGCATCTGATATTCTTCGATGCGGACATTATCAAATCCAAGTGCCTTCAGCTTGCTGACCGCCCAAGTGCGCGCGCGCGCTTCGGCTTCGGTACCACCCTGCCGCGGGCCGATTTCAGTCGTGAGCCCTTCGACGATGTCATAGGCAAAACTGTCACTCTGCAACGCTTTGTCGCGGATCGATGCGACCGACGCACTGTCGGGCGACGCAGGCGCGCCCAGTGCGAGGGATGGCGAAAGGAACAGCGTGGAGGCTGCGGCGAGCAATAGGATGTTTTTCTTCATGCTTGGCAGGCTTAATCGCATCGTCGGGATTTGCAATCCCACCTTGCGGCGAAACGCGCAGATAGCTAGGGAAGCGGCCAAATCAAAAGTAATGCAACACAGGAATTAAAGCCCATGGCAGCCCAATATAGCTTCGTAATGAAGGGAATGACGAAAACCTTCCCCGGCGCAAGCAAGCCCGTCCTCAACAACATCAATCTGCAATTCTATCCGGATGCAAAGATCGGCATCGTTGGGCCAAACGGCACGGGTAAATCCACGCTGATGAAAATCATGGCCGGAATGGACACAGAGTTTACGGGCGAAGCGTGGCCCGGCGAACATATCCGCGTCGGCTATCTGGCGCAGGAGCCAGAGCTTGACCCGAACAAAACGGTCAAGGAAAATGTCATGGACGGCGTGCGCGCTGTTGCCGATCTTGTGGATCGTTTTAACGAGATTTCGGCCATCATGGGCGATCCGCCGGAGGATGCCGACTTTGACGCGCTCATGGAAGAAATGGGCACGCTTCAGGAAAAGATTGATGCCGTTGATGGCTGGTCGCTCGATAGCCAGCTGGAGCTCGCGATGGACGCGCTACGTTGCCCTCCCGGCGACAGCCCCGTCACCAGCCTTTCGGGTGGTGAAAAGCGCCGTATCGCGCTGACGCGGCTTTTGCTCGAAAAGCCCGACATATTGCTGCTCGACGAACCGACCAACCACTTGGACGCAGAGTCCGTTGCATGGCTGGAAAAGCATCTGGTCGATTATAAGGGCAACGTCATCCTCGTGACCCACGATCGCTATTTCTTGGACAATGTCGTCAGCTGGATCCTTGAGCTCGATCGCGGACGCTATTTTGTCTACGAAGGCAATTATTCGACCTATCTCGAAAAGAAGGCGAAGCGTCTGGAGCAGGAATCGCGTGAAGACGCTGGTCGTCAAAAGGCGATTAAGGACGAGCTGGAGTGGATCCGGCAAAGTCCAAAGGCCCGGCAAACCAAATCGAAAGCGCGTATCAAATCCTTTGACCAGCTGGTCGAGGCGCAGGAAAACCGTGCACCCGGTAAGGCGCAGATTGTTATCCAGACGCCCGAGCGTTTGGGCAGCAAGGTTATTGAGGTGAAGAATGTCACCAAGGCCTATGGTGACAAACTGCTCTTTGAAAACCTGTCCTTCACCATTCCGCAAGGCGGCATCGTTGGTGTCATTGGTCCAAACGGTGCGGGTAAATCGACTTTGTTCCGCCTCATCACCGGTCAGGAAGTTCCGGATTCGGGTGAAATTGAAATCGGCGAAACCGTGCGTTTGGGCTTTGTCGACCAAAGCCGCGATGATCTCGACCCCAACAAAAATGTGTGGGAGGAAATTTCCGGCGGCGCCGACTTTATGAAATTGGGCAAGCATGAAACGCCGACCCGCGCTTATGTTGGTGCGTTCAACTTCAAGGGTACCGACCAGCAGAAAAAAGTTGGTCTATTGTCCGGTGGTGAACGCAACCGCGTGCACATGGCGAAGATGTTGAAGCAAGGCGGCAACGTGCTTCTGCTCGATGAACCTACCAACGATTTGGACGTTGAAACATTGTCGGCATTGGAAGAAGCCCTTGAAAGCTTCGCTGGTTGTGCCGTGGTCATCAGCCATGACCGCTTCTTCCTTGACCGTCTTGCAACGCACATTTTGGCGTTTGAAGGCGACAGCCATGTCGAATGGTTTGAAGGCAATTTTGAATCCTATGAAGAAGACAAAATCGCCCGCCTTGGCGACGAAGCCACCCGCCCACATCGTGCAACCTATAAGAAGATGACGCGTTAATGGTGACATGAAGCGAACCCTCCTCTGCAACGCCAATGCAGCAGAGGAGGGCGCTTTGGCCGTTAGGATAGAGTGCCGCGGTTTAGGGAACCAGCCAGCTCCCAAGCCATAGATTTTGCGTTTGGTCCCAATGCCATTTTGCGCGCCTATGCCCGGCGTTGGCCAGATATAGCCATTCGATGCTGTTCGCCTGAAACATCAAAGCCGCAAAATTGCCGCGGTAATCGGCCAATTGTTCTTCTTCGGGCTGTTTGCCTTCAATCCATTCCGGCAATCCTGACGAAGGTTGCGCAATCGGTGTGCCGGGCGCTGCTTCGGCCATGTAACAGCGGCGGGCAAATGGCGTTGAACCGGACCAGGCCGTATCTGCAAGATCGCCATCGGAGGTAATGTGGGCGCGTCCGGATAGCCGGATCTGCGCCTTTGCCGCCGCGTCATAGACCAAAACGCTCGTCGCCGCGCCGCTTTGCAGTTGCGCGATCTTTTCGGACCGTGCGTCCGTATGAAAACGCAAGCTTCGGCTATCACGCGACACCGCGCGCAATATCATGATGCGCAATTGCGGCGTGCCGTCTGCATCAACGGTACCGACAGTCGGCGTGTGTGCAGGGCTGTTCCGGTCCGTTACACCGGCTGCAACGACATTCCACGCTTCCGCAAAACTTGCGTCAAGGTCGTTATAATAGGTTGGCAAGGCGACCTGATTGGTCATTGGACCTCAAACTGATCGCTTTGGTCATTGAGCACATGAAGGTTGCCGTCGGCGATGCCGAAATAGGCACCATGTAGCTTCAGCTGCCCGGATCGCTCGCGCTCTTCAATGAATGGAAATGTGCGCAGATTTTTCAAACTCACCCTTATGGCGTCCAGTTCCAAATCATGTTGCGGGTCGTCGGACGCTGATGCTAAAATCTTTTCACGGGCAGGGCGGATAATGTCGACCCAGCCATCAATGAAACTGTGGCCCCCATGGCCCAGATTTGCACCTTCCAACGATGCTTTAATGCCGCCGCACTGGGCGTGACCAAGGACAACGATGTGCCGCACTTCCAACCCCATTACGCCAAATTCAATGGCCGCAGACACACCATGCAACCCGCCGCCTATTTCATAAGGCGGAACGAGGCTTGCCACATTGCGCAACGCGAACACTTGGCCGGGCTTTGTGTCAAACACGGTTGCCGGATCGACCCTGCTATCACAGCAGGAAATGATCATAATGGGCGGCGCCTGACCGTCATTCGCGAGCTCATCATAGCGCGCTTTTTGGCGGACATAGGCATCGGATTTGAAGCGGCGATATCCTTCGACCAGCACAGCAAATTCGGGCATTAAAATCTTTCCCCACGCACAACCTGCACATCGCCGATGGTGAGCAACATCCCATAGCTGTCCAGCAAAGGTGCAATCGCCTCAATCAATCCGGACGTCTTGGCGTCTGATGCGATAGCCAGCACGATTGTTTTCGCGCTTGCTCCCGTGACATCGTCCTGTTGCCATGCACCAGCACGGCCACCGCCAGAGTCGACGTGAATTACGCACCAGCCAGATATATCGACCGCTTTCAATTGTGCGACAACACGCGGCACGAGCGGCGTATCCACCAGAATTTCGATCCGCTTACGGCTGACAGTTTGAATCATAAATCATCCTATTGCTTTGGCGAATGCCGCAAAAATGCTGATGCCAAAGATGATGTTGAAAGGAAAGGTTACGCCAAGTGACATGCTGAGGTAAATGCCGGGGTCGGCTTTGGGTAGGGCAAGCCGCATCGCTGCTGGAACGGCAATGTACGAGGCACTTGCCGCCAAGATGCCAAGCGTAGCGGCGGACGCGACATCCAGACCGACCAATGTCCCGACAATTGTACCAATTGCACCGTTTAACAATGGCATGACAATAGCGAGGCTAACCAAGCGAAGGTTCATCTTGCGTGACTGGATAAGCCGCCGTGCTGCGATCAGCCCCATATCCAGCAGGAACAAGCAAAGGACGCCGCGGAATCCGGTATCGAACACTGGCATAATCGGTGCGAAGCCATCGCTGCCGGCAATAACACCAATGATGAAGCTGCCGACCAAAATCATCACTGACGCGTTGGTGAGGACCTCGTGCCATGGCGTGGAGGATTTTTCGGTCGTATCTTTGTCGCCGCGCCGTGCAAGCATAAGGCCCGAAATAATGGCGGGGGTTTCCATCAAAGCAAGAACGGCGACCATATAGCCTGCTGGGCCTAAACCTTGGCCGGTGAGAATTTCTTTTGCGGTAACGAACGTAACCACGCTGACCGAGCCATAATGTGCCGCGACCGCGCCGGCATCGACTTTGGAAAGTCCGCCAAATTGGCGAAGCAACGCAAATGCGATGACCGGCAAAAGAAAGCTGAGGGCAAGGCCTGCCAACGCAGCAGCGGCCACTTCTGCCGTGACTCCGCTGTTCGCCACCTCAACGCCGCCCTTTAAGCCAATGGCGGCCATCAGATAGATGGACATGGCTTTTGCGAAGGCTTCGGGAATGCTGAGGTCGGACTTAAGTGCGGCAGCAATAAAGCCGAGGACAAAAAAGAGAATTACCGGCGACGTCAATGTGTCGATTATCATCATAGCCTCTTTGCGAATTTTGCAACCCATAGCAGGCAAGTTGCAGTTGGCAAGTTGAGGCATGGCGGCTATTCGAACGGCATGAACGTTCCGATATCGATACCCGAGCGCCCCGTGCGCGAACGCAAACCGGACTGGATCCGCGTCAAGGCACCTACTGGCGCGGGTTTTAACGAGACCCGCAAGCTGATGCGGGACTTGAATTTGAACACCGTGTGCGAAGAGGCGGCTTGCCCAAATATCGGGGAATGTTGGACCAAAAAGCACGCAACCGTGATGATCCTTGGGGATGTATGCACCCGGGCATGTGCCTTTTGTAACGTCAAAACCGGAATGCCGCGCGCTGTCGATCCGTTAGAGCCAGAGCATGTGGCGATTGCGGCGGCGAAAATGGGCCTTGAACATATCGTCATCACTTCGGTTGATCGTGACGATTTGCCCGACGGTGGCGCGAGCCAGTTTGTGAAAGTGATCGAGGCGCTGCGCCGCAACACACCCAACACCACGATTGAAATCCTGACGCCGGATTTCCGGAACAAGGCGCAAGCCGCGGTTGAGGCCATCGTTACCGCGCGGCCGGATGTGTATAACCACAATCTGGAGACTGTTCCGCGCCTTTATCCCACGATCCGGCCCGGTGCGCGTTATTACGCATCGCTTCGTTTGCTGGAGACCGTAAAGCGCCACGACCCGTCCATTTTTACCAAATCAGGCGTCATGCTTGGTTTGGGCGAAGAGCGGATGGAAGTGCATCAGGTCATGGATGACATGCGCAGTGCCGACATCGACTTCTTGACGATGGGCCAATATTTGCAGCCAACGCCCAAGCACACAAAGGTGATGGACTTTGTTACCCCAGCGGCATTTGACGCTTATGCGGCCATTGCCCGTGCCAAGGGTTTCCTGCTTGTTGCAGCCAGCCCGCTCACGCGGTCCAGCTATCACGCGGGCGATGATTTTGCAAAAATGCGTGACGCGCGCGCGGCGCAATTGGCCAAGGCTCGGTAACAGCCCGAATGCCGCACCATCACGAACGCCGTCATTTGCCGCATAGTGCGGAACAAATGTACAATCTGGTGGCCGATGTGGCGCTCTATCCCGAATTTTTACCGTGGGTCAGTGCCATCCGTATTCGCAAGGATGAAGAAGGCGAGATGCTGGCGGACATGATTGTCGGCTTCAAATCGCTTCGGGAAACCTTCAGCAGCCGGGTGGTCAAAACCCCGCATTCGTCGATTGTCGTCGATTATCTCGACGGCCCCATGAAGCATTTGCACAACGCTTGGACATTTGAAGATGTCGCGGGCGGCGGATCGATTGTGGATTTCACGGTCGATTTTTCATTCCGCAACCGTGTGTTTGAGGCACTGGCCGGACAGTTTTTTGATTCAGCCCTGCGCAAAATGACAACGGCCTTTATCGACCGTGCGGATGCACTTTACGGGGCAGGCGGCAGCAAGAGCTCAAGCGCGTAAAGCGTTGCAAAGGCGCGGATATCAGCGCGGCTTTTATCTGCACCAAACGCCTTTTTATCGCCGACCACGTCTTCGGGATTTTGCCCTTTCAGCGCGACTGCAAAGACAACCGTGCCGACGGGCTTGTTCGCTGTTCCGCCATCAGGTCCAGCAACGCCGCTGATCGCCACGGCAATGTCTGCGCCACTTTTCTTTAACGCGCCCTGCGCCATCGCCCATGCGACCGCGACCGACACAGCACCAAAGGTGTCGATAATATCTTCATTGACGCCCAGCATCGTCATCTTGGCTTGGTTGCTATATGTCACATAGCCAGAGCCCAATATGGCGCTGCTGCCGGGGACTTCGGTGATTGCGGCAGTCACCAGCCCACCTGTGCAGCTTTCAGCGACAGCGACAGTGCGGCCAGCGGCCTTGTTTTCGGCAACTACACGCGCGGCCATTTGCGCGATATCGGCGGGTAAAACGGTGTCCATAATCAATGTTTCTCAAAAGTAGCTGTGGCCTGCGCAGCGATGCCTTCGCCGCGGCCAGTAAAACCCAGCATCTCGGTGGTTGTTGCCTTTACCGATATGCAATCGATATCAACAGCCATTATTTCGGCCAACCGTTGCCGCATCTGTCCCCGGAAGGGACCAACTTTGGGGCGTTCGCAAATGATGGTCACGTCGGCATTGGCGAGTGCATAGCCCTCGTCGCGGGCGAGCTGCATCGCATAGGCCAGAAACCGGTCTGATGATGCCCCGCGCCATTGCGGGTCCGTCGGCGGAAAATGGTCGCCAATGTCGCCCTTGGCGATGGCGCCCAAGATCGCATCGGTGAGCGCATGCATGGCCACGTCCGCATCGCTGTGCCCCGCAAGACCCTTGTCATGCGGAATAAGCACGCCGCACAGCCACAGTTCGGCATCGGGAACAAGGCGATGCACGTCAAACCCATTGCCACTTCGAAATGACGGCATAGTCGATCCTTCAAAATCGGTTGAAAAGGTGAATTTATTGAGCGCTTCTGATCCCGGAACAATGCGAACCTGCCCACCACTGGCCATCAGCATGCGGGCGTCATCGGTTGGCTCGTCGCCGGTCCAAATTTCGTGCGCGGCAAATATATCGGCGAAGGCGAAGGCCTGCGGTGTTTGGATACGCCACAACTGTTCGCGGTCAACGGTTTCGGACAGATTTTGATCGCCTCTGGAAAGGCTATCGACAACGGGCAGGGCAGGAACAGCCCCGGGCGCTTCGTCGAGTGCGTCGATTAGGTCGTCAATGACCGTGCCGGGCAGAAATGGTCGCGCAGCGTCATGGATTAAAATTCGGTCTGCACCACCATCCGTTGCAATCGCCTTCAAACCCAAATGCACGCTTTCCCGACGAGTGGCGCCGCCCAGAACAAAGATCGCATCGGGTAGACCGCGCAGTGCTGCCGAAGCGTCCGCCTCTTGGCCCGCGCCAATGGCCACATAGACCTTCGAAATCGATGGATGCGCGGACAGCGCTTCATAGCTATGCCGCAGCATTGGTTTGCCGCGTACCGGACGAAATTGTTTGGGGATATCTCCGCCCACGCGACTTCCCGAGCCAGCGGCAACAATGAGCGCAATGGTGATTGGTTGAGATACCATAGCCGCGCTCTAGCGACAGCGCACTTGCCCGCCAAGCCGAAAGCGGGTAACGGCCTGCCTAAATTTTAGGCAAGTTTTGAAAATGCAGCTGAAACCTATCCAAATCGGCAATATTGAAATCAATTGTCCCGTCATTTTGGCGCCGATGACGGGCGTCACCGACATGCCATTCCGCAAAATCGTTCGGCAATTTGGCTCTGGCTTGAACGTGACCGAGATGATTGCGAGCCAAGCGATGATCCGCGAAACGCGCCAGAGCATCCAAAAATGCGAATGGGATGCGATTGAAGAGCCTGTGTCGATGCAGTTG
>NZ_JBILAF010000088.1:0-8774 GCF_044354325.1 Sphingorhabdus sp.
ATTTGTTGCCGCCTTCATGGCGCTTTTCCTGCTCCTCAAGCCGCTTTTTCAGCGTCTCCATCAGCTCGTCCCAGCTGCCCATTTTTTCGATCTTCGCCATTTCCTCTGGCGACAGATATTTCTCGGCAATCGCCTTTAACCAATCGGCGGGTACATCGACATCGTTTTGGCCATACTCAGTGAATACGCCTTTGAAAACCTTGCCAAATACTTGGTCGAAACGGTCCAAAAGTGCTTCGTCTTTCACCAGCGTGGCGCGGGCCAAATAATAAAATTCCTCTGGGCTTTGGTCGATAACATCCGCATCCAAAGCGGCGAGAAGCGCAAGATGCTCTTTCAATGAAGCGGATATACCGGCGGACCGCAACTCTTCCATGAATGAGAAAAACACCGGCAGGCTCCTGTTTAATTGACCAGTTAAAGCTTTTGGCTGTTTCGAAACGCCCCGTCAACAACCGGCGATTAACTCTGTGATAACCATATTGGGATAGGCCCCGTTACAAACGACAGAACAAGGTGCCAAAGCCATGAAAATGGAAAAAATTGCATTGAGTGAAAATCACTGGATCCACGAAACCGCACAGATATGCGGTGAGGTTACCGTTGGCTGTGCCGAAGCTGCAGGTGTGCTCGAACAGGCGCTACAATCCGCAGATTGGCTCAAGGCGAGGCACGGCGAGATGACCGAGCTGACGCAAGCACTTGATGCGGACATTGCGGAGGTTGCGCAGGCGACCCGAGATGCAAGGATTTTGGCTGAAGCCGCTGTCGCAAAGCTGAAGACGGGGCATGACACCGTTCAGCTATCACTGGCGAGCTTTTCGGAACTCATCAGTCTCATCATGAGCCTTGGTTCGCATATCACCGGTTTTGCAGCAGCGATGGAGCAAGTGAAGCGGGTGTCGCAATCGATCGATTCGATTGCTCGCACGACCAACATGTTGGCGCTTAACGCCGCGATTGAGGCGGAAAAGGCGGGTGCTGCTGGGCAGACGTTCGCGGTCGTGGCAGCTGAAGTCAAAAAGCTGGCGCATGATACGCGACGCGCTGCGGTGGAAATAACTGGAACGGTAAACTCCCTTTCGCATGAAGCCGCAAAATTTGTCGTGGAAATCGAGGAGGGTGTATCGACAAGCGGCGCCGCGCAAGAGCAGTTCTCGAGCCTTCAGGAGCTCATTTATGGCGTGAGCGATGTCGTTGCCAAGGTAGGTGATCACAATCGTGAGATTGCGGACAGCACCGCACAAATTCACCGTGGGCTGGTCGATTCGCAAAATGTTCGTGATGCGGTCGAAGGGGCCAATGGCGAAATGTTTACGGCTGTTGTGCGTGCGCATAGCCAGATCGGCGGTCTGGAATTGCAGGCAAACAAGATGTTTGACCATATTGTGCACAGCGGATTGTCAAAGCGCGATAGCGAATTTGTCGAGCTGGCCCGCCAAAAGGCCGAAGAAGTAAAAGCATTAACCGAGGCCGCAATCGCGGATGGTACGCTGACGTTAGAGGCGCTGTTTGATACCGATCTGCGTCTCATCGAGGGTAGCAATCCGCCGCGCTTTACATCGAAGCTGACACCATGGGCGGAACAACATTGGCAGCCATTTATTGAAGCCGTCAAAGACAGCAATCCCGACGAAATAACGTCGGTTGTGTGCAGCAGCCTTAAAGGCTTCTTACCCGTACAGTTGAAAGAACTGTCGCGAGCGCCAACGGGCGATATCGCGCATGACACGAAATATTGCCGCAACGGCCGCGTCATTCAGGACCCTGTGGATATCCCTGCAAAAACAAGCGAGCAGGACTATATGATGGCCGTATTTCGCCACGAAGGCGACGGCCATTCTTACAAGGTCATGCGGAACGTATATGTCCCATTGCGCATAAATGGACGCCGCTGGGGCGATTTTGAAATCGCTTACAGCGTTTAAAAAGGACGCAGCTTAGCTGTTTGGCCGCCGTGCCATAAAGGCCAGCCGTTCAAACAGCATCACGTCCTGCTCATTCTTAAGCAACGCGCCGTGAAGTGGCGGAATGGCCTTTGTTGGATCGCGTGACTGCAGAACATCAAGTGGCATGTCTTCGTGCAGCAACAGCTTTAGCCAATCGAGCAATTCGCTTGTGCTTGGCTTTTTCTTGAGGCCGGGGACGTCCCGAACCTCGTAAAAAATGTCCATGGCCTTCGACACCAGCATTTTTTGGATGCCGGGGAAGTGGACATCAATGATGGACTGCATCGTCGTGCGGTCAGGGAATTTGATATAATGGAAGAAACAACGGCGCAGGAATGCGTCAGGCAGTTCCTTTTCATTGTTCGAGGTAATGATAACGATCGGGCGCTCGACAGCTTTGACGGTTTCCTGTGTTTCGTACACAAAGAATTCCATGCGATCGAGTTCCTGAAGCAAGTCGTTCGGAAACTCGATGTCGGCCTTGTCGATTTCGTCGATCAAAAGAACGGGCAACTGAGGCGCGGTGAACGCTTCCCAAAGCTTACCCTTCTTGATGTAATTTTTGATGTCATGAACGCGCTCATCGCCCAATTGGCTATCGCGCAAACGGGCAACGGCATCATATTCATACAGTCCCTGATGCGCCTTGGTCGTGGATTTGATGTTCCATTCAATCAACGGCGCATTGAGTGCGGTTGCGATTTCCTGCGCCAGGACGGTCTTGCCGGTGCCGGGTTCGCCTTTGACGAGAAGCGGGCGGCGTAGCCGCGTGGCTGCGTTTACGGCAACTTTCAAATCATCAGTTGCGACGTAATTATCAGTGCCTTCAAAGCGCATGGACGGACCCCGTTTGTTAATCGAACGATTAATTCGTTAAGTGGGCCCACCGCGTTATGCAATATAATAGTTTACGCCGCGGAGTATTGGACAGGTGGCGCGCATTTCGTTTTGCAACGTTGGTCCCGCCAGATTGCGCACGCACTATTCCAGCAATGGCTGACGGAGACCCACACAAAAGTGCGAGTATTCGGTCCATAACCTCAACCGCTCAGAAATATAAACGCGGCAGACCGTCGCTTATTGGTCGAGGAAGCTGCGCATTTTGCGGCTGCGGCTTGGGTGCTTCAGCTTGCGGAGTGCTTTCGCCTCGATCTGACGAATACGCTCGCGCGTAACGCTGAACTGTTGACCAACTTCTTCCAATGTATGGTCGGTGTTCATGCCAATACCAAAACGCATGCGCAGCACGCGCTCTTCGCGCGGTGTCAACGACGCCAGAACGCGGGTCACAGTTTCCTTCAAGTTCGCCTGAATGGCGGCGTCGACGGGAATGATAGCGTTTTTGTCTTCGATGAAGTCACCAAGATGGCTGTCTTCCTCGTCGCCAATTGGCGTTTCGAGGGAGATCGGCTCCTTCGCGATCTTCATGACCTTGCGCACTTTTTCGAGCGGCATGGAAAGTCGCTCGGCCATTTCCTCTGGTGTCGGCTCGCGGCCTTGCTCATGCAAGAACTGACGGCTGGTCCGCACCAGCTTGTTGATCGTTTCGATCATATGCACTGGAATACGGATGGTGCGGGCTTGGTCCGCAATCGAACGCGTAATCGCCTGACGAATCCACCATGTTGCGTAAGTGCTGAACTTGTAACCACGGCGATATTCAAATTTATCGACCGCCTTCATGAGGCCGATATTGCCCTCTTGAATGAGATCAAGGAACTGAAGACCGCGGTTGGTGTATTTCTTCGCGATGGAAATAACGAGGCGCAGATTGGCCTCGACCATTTCTTTCTTCGCAATACGCGCTTCGCGTTCGCCCTTTTGCACCATGTTGACGATGCGGCGGAATTCACCCAGCGACATGCCGGTATTCGCGGCAATGTCCGCTATTTCGCTGCGAATGCGCTCAACGCCTTCGGCTTCGTTCGTCGCGAACGCCGTCCATTTTTTGTCGAGGTTGGATACTTCGGCCAGCCAATTTTCGTCGAGCTCACGGCCCATATAGCTGTCAAGGAATGCCTTGCGCGGAACCTTGTGACGCTCGGCCAAACGCAGCATTTGACCACCAAGCGCGGTCAAACGACGGTTGAACGAATATAATTGGTCGACCAGATATTCGATTTTGTTCGCGTGGAACTGGACGCTTTCGACTTCCGCAGTCAATTCTTCACGTAATTTGTGATACTTATTTTCGGAAGCTGAGGAAAACTCTTCGCCGGCGTTCAAAGCGCGCATCCGCTCAAGCTGAATGTTCGAGAATTTCTTGAACAATGAGGTGATCTTGGCAAAACGCTCCAATGCCGCGGGCTTCAGCGCTTCTTCCATCTGCGCGAGGCTGAGCGTGTTGTCTTCTTCCTCTTCTTCAACCGGACGTGAACGCCGTTCGGTCATATCATCGTCGTCGCTCGCCGATTCCGGCTCTTCGTCGACTTCGTCTTCTTCCTTGTAAGAAACCCCAGCGGTTTTTTCGCTGATTTCCCCGTCGCCTTCTTCTTCCTCGTCGTCGGTCAGCGTTTCAGGCGCTTTTGACAACATGGCGTCAAGGTCAAGGATCTCGCGCAGCTGCATTTCGCCGTCGTTAAGTGCGTTCGACCAGTCAATAATGGCGTGGAAAGTGATTGGGCTCTCGCAGAGGCCGAGAATCATCGTATCGCGACCCGATTCAATCCGCTTTGCAATCGCGATTTCGCCTTCGCGGGACAGCAATTCAACCGCGCCCATTTCGCGCAAATACATGCGCACAGGGTCATCGGTGCGTTCGCCAGTTCCGGTTTTCTTGACCGTGCTGGTCAGCGAGCGCGGGTCGTTTTCAGAGATATTGTCGACGGTTTCGACTTCTTCCTCTTCCTGCTCGTCCTCGCCATCCTCGCCGGCTTCGTCATTCTCAACGATCTGCACGCCCATGTCGTTGATGGCGGACATGACGTCTTCGATCTGTTCGGAAGACATCTGATCCTGCGGCAAGGCAGCATTTAATTCGTCATAGGTCAGGAAACCGCGGCGCTTTGCCTTGGCTAGCAATTTTTTGACGGTCGCATCATTCAGGTCAATCAGCGGTGCATCGCCGTTTTCGACCATATCTTCTTCATTCTCGTTTACGCGACTTGCCAAAATAATTCCCCGATACTGTCATAAATCGTCCGCATCTCGCCTGAAAAATGCGATGATACGATCGTCAAATGCCTTCTTTTCGTGACGTAACCTTTGCTGTTCGGCAAAAGTTTCTTCCGTCATCTCTAAACTCGCCAACCGTGTAGCGCGTTCCAATGCTTCTTCGAGCGCGGGACGCTGCTTCATCAGCCTGATAGCTTCACCCAAATCTTTTGAAACGCTGGATAATCCGTCGCCCCCCGAACCGAACTCCCCACGATTGAAGGCAAAGACCTTGCCATTGCTGTGGAGGAGCGTCGATGCGACATTATACAACTTCTTGTCCAATATGGTAATTAGGCCGTCGGTATCAAGCGATTCTTTGGCAAAAGATTCATTCAGCATGATGTTGAGCAAAGCGGCGTGATTCGGGTCGGTCGGAACGAAGTCACTCAATGCTTCATGATGCTGCCTTATCATGGACGGATTACGCAGCAATGCACCAAGCACACCTTGCACCAAGAAATCCGATCCCTTTGCATTGAAACTCTTGGTCTCTGCGCCCGGCGGCAATATCGGCGGCTTTCGCCAATCGCGTTTTTGCGTTTTGGGGAAATATGTCGGTGGCGCGTTGCGGGGTCGTGCAAAAAGATTATCGAACCGCTCGCGAAACGCATCCTCATAATGCCGTTTGATTTCTCCGTCCGTGATCGTTGCCATATGCACACCAAGACGCTGTTTAAGCCCCGCACGGTCCTCTGGCGTGTCCAAGGGGCTTGCTGACACCTCCGCCTTCCATAATCGCTCCACAAGCGGCTCAGACGCCTCCAGAAGTTCTGTAAGGGCCTTTGCACCCGATGCCTTCACAAGATCGTCCGGATCCTGCCCATCGGGCAACGTCACGAATTGAAGGCTGTGCCCAGGTTTTAACAAGGGCAGGGCACGTAACGCGGCACGCATGGCGGCTTTCTGCCCAGCTGAGTCCCCATCGAAGCAAAGCAACGGTTTTTCGGTCATGCGCCAGAGCATCTGGATTTGCTGCTCGGTCAGTGCGGTGCCCAATGGGGCAACCGCGTCACCAAAGCCGGCCTGCGCAATCGCAATCACGTCCATATAGCCTTCGACCACGATAACGCGGCCGGTCTGGCGCGATGCGGGCGAACATTTGTCCAAATTGTAGAGCGTGCGCCCCTTGTCGAACAATGGCGTATCTGGGGAATTGAGATATTTGGGCTCGCCATCGCCCAATATCCGGCCGCCAAACGCAATGACGCGGCCGCGTGGGTCGCGAATAGGTATCATCAACCGGCCGCGAAACCGGTCGTAAGGATCCTTGCCCTCAACCGCGATCAGCAGGCCCGCCTCAACTAGCATGGCATCGCCATATTGCTTCAGCGCTGATTTCAATGCGGTGCGATTATCGGGCGCCAGACCGAAGCCGAAATCGCGGATGGTTTTTTCGGTGAACCCGCGCTTTTTCAAATAGGCGCGCGCAGCTGCGCCATCGGGGCCTTGCAATTGCGCAACGAACCAGTCCTGCGCTGACGCCATTACGTCATACAGGCTGTTTGCTTTTTCGGCGCGCTGGGCGGCTTTGGGGTCAGGGGCAGGGACCTCCATCCCGGCTTCTGCGGCCAATTCTTTGATCGCATCCATGAACGACAGGCCACGTTGGTCGGTCATCCACCGAATGGCATCGCCATGCGCGGAGCAGCCAAAGCAATGGTAGAAGCCTTTTTCATCGTTGATCGTGAAGCTCGGCGACTTCTCATTGTGGAACGGGCAGCATGCCTTAAACTCGCGCCCCGCTTTGGTCACCTTTACGGTGCGGCCAATCAACGCGGAAAGCGTCGTCCGCGACCGCAGTTCATCAAGCCATTGCGGGGTGAGGGTCATATTGTCGTATTCCCCTCCCGTAGACGGGAAAGCAGCATCTTTACGACAACGCCGCCTTCACAAGGCCGCTTGCCTTGCTCATGTCGAGTTGCGGGCCGTGGCGTTCTTTTAAGGTCGCCATGACACGGCCCATGTCTTTCAGGGATTCTGCACCGAGTTCCGCCTTGATACCTTCGATGGCTGCGCTGGTTTCGGCGTCGCTCATTTGTGCGGGCAAGAAATCTTCGATGATTGCAAGCTCAGCGGCTTCAATCGCGGCCAGCTCAACGCGTCCGCCCTGTTCATAGAGCGCGATGGATTCGCGGCGCTGCTTGATCATCTTTTGCATGACCTCAACCACCATCGCGTCATCATCAGGCTGCTGCGATGCGGTGCGCAGTTCGATATCGCGGTCTTTGATTTTGGCGAGGATAAGGCGAACGGCGGCGAGCCGGTCTTTTTCGCCAGCCTTCATCGCGGTAATTTGGGCGGCCTTGATGGTATCACGAATCATAATGTTCTTTCCGAATATGTATTTTGCGCAGATAGCCAATCCGCGCCAAACCGTCACCCTGAACTTGGTTCAGGGTCTTAATGTCATTTCATCCACAAGTAAGATGCGGAAACACGTCGGGGATGGTGAGTTTGAGATTGACGCATCCCCCCGCCGTCTCTAGGCGCAATCCCTTAGCGACATTGCTGTAATCCGTCTCACAGGAGCGACCCCATCATGGCCGACCCCATTTCCTCGCGCGCGCCTTCTGGAGCGACGGGGGTATTGGTTTTGGCGTCCGGGGAAGTCATCTGGGGCAAGGGCTTTGGCGCTGAAGGTCAAGCCGTTGGCGAAGTTTGCTTCAACACCGCAATGACCGGATATCAAGAAGTCATGACCGACCCGTCTTATGCGGGGCAGATCATCAACTTCACCTTCCCACATATTGGCAATGTCGGCACCAACCCCGAAGATGTCGAGGCACTGAACCCGCATGCCCTTGGCGCTATCGTGCGTCAGGATGTGACCGACCCATCCAATTTCCGCAGCACACAGCATTTTGATGCATGGATGAAGGCCAATGGCCGTATCGGCATCTCGGGCGTTGATACCCGTGCGCTCACGCGGCTTATCCGTGTTGCCGGCGCGCCAAACGCCGTGATCGCACATTCGGTGAGCGGCGATTTTGACGTGCCTGCATTGCTCGCACGCGCAAAGGCATGGGCTGGCTTGGAAGGCATGGACCTCGCCAAGGATGTAACGACGTTGCAGACTTATGGTTGGGATCAGGGGATTTGGAAGCTGGGTTCGGGCTATGCCGAACCTGCCAAGGGCAGCAAAAAAGTCGTCGCCATCGATTATGGGATAAAGCACAATATCCTGCGCAATTTGGTTGATGTCGGTTGCGACGTCACGATTGTGAGCGCGACCGCGACATTCGAAGAAATCATGGCGCATGCGCCCGACGGTCTGTTCCTGTCGAACGGCCCCGGCGACCCCGCCGCGACGGGCGTATATGCCGTTCCGGTGATCAAGCAGTGGCTGGACACCAAAAAGCCTTTGTTCGGCATCTGCCTTGGGCATCAGATGCTTGGCCTCGCGGTCGGCGCGAAGACCGAGAAGATGCATCAGGGTCACCGCGGCGCGAACCATCCCGTCAAGCGCCTGAGCGACGGCGCGGTCGAAATTACCAGCATGAACCATGGCTTTGCCGTGGATGCAGCAACTTTGCCCGCCAATGCAAAGGCAACGCATATCAGCCTGTTCGACGGCAGCAATTGCGGCTTTGAACTCGCCGACCAGCCCGCGTTTTCGGTGCAATATCACCCAGAAGCATCACCCGGCCCGCAGGACAGCCATTATCTGTT
>NZ_JBILAF010000157.1:0-3594 GCF_044354325.1 Sphingorhabdus sp.
ATGATGGGGTGAGTAGCCTAATGCCGGCCCTCTATTCCATGTGCTGCGCACTGACATCCTCTACACTCTGTCGTATTCGTGAAAGTGCGACTGGGGCCTTTGGAAATATGAATTAAATGCCCAAACGTACTGACATAAAATCGATCCTCATCATCGGCGCTGGCCCTATCATCATCGGGCAGGCGTGCGAGTTTGATTATTCGGGGACGCAGGCGTGCAAAGCGTTGCGCGAAGAGGGCTATCGCATCATCCTCGTCAATTCCAATCCGGCGACGATCATGACTGATCCGGATATGGCGGACGCGACCTATGTCGAGCCGATTACGCCCGAAATCGTTGCCAAGATCATCGAAAAAGAACGCCCCGACGCGGTGTTGCCGACCATGGGCGGGCAGACCGCTTTGAACGTGGCTTTGGCTTTGTTCAACGACGGCACGCTGGCGAAATATGGTGTCGAGATAATCGGCGCCGATGCCGAAGCTATCGACAAGGCTGAAGACCGGATCAAATTCCGCGACGCGATGACCAAAATTGGTCTGGAATCGGCGCGCTCGGGCATCGCGCATTCGATGGAAGAAGCGCTTGAGGTGCTTGAGCGCACGGGCCTGCCATCAATCATTCGCCCAAGCTTCACCATGGGCGGTACCGGCGGTGGGATTGCATACAACCGCGACGAATTCATCAAGATCGTCACCGGCGGGTTGGATGCATCGCCAACGACCGAAGTGCTGATTGAAGAATCGCTCCTCGGTTGGAAAGAATATGAAATGGAAGTCGTGCGCGACCGCGCGGATAATGCCATCATCATCTGCTCGATTGAAAATATCGACCCGATGGGCGTGCATACCGGCGATTCCATCACGGTTGCGCCAGCGCTGACGCTGACCGACAAAGAATATCAGATCATGCGCAACGCGAGCATCGCGTGCTTGCGTGAAATCGGTGTAGAAACAGGTGGTTCGAACGTACAGTTCGCAGTCAATCCGAAGGATGGCCGCCTGATCGTGATTGAAATGAACCCGCGCGTATCGCGTTCGTCGGCGCTTGCATCGAAAGCCACTGGCTTCCCGATTGCCAAGGTTGCGGCGAAGCTGGCGGTTGGTTTCACGCTCGACGAAATCACCAACGACATTACCGGCGCAACGCCAGCGTCGTTCGAGCCGACGATTGATTATGTCGTCACCAAAATTCCGCGCTTTGCCTTTGAAAAGTTCAAGGGCGCCGAGCCATTGTTGCACACGGCGATGAAGTCCGTGGGCGAAGTGATGGCGATTGGCCGCAACATCCACGAAAGCCTGCAAAAGGCGCTTCGTGGGCTGGAAACCGGGCTTTCGGGTTTCAATTATGTCGACGCGCTGAAGGGTGTATCGAAAGATCAGCTTTCTGCCGAATTGAGCCGTGCGACGCCAGACCGGCTGTTGGTCGCGGCGCAAGCGCTGCGTGAGGGCATGAGCGTTGCCGAAATTCACGCAATTGCGAAGTTCGATCCGTGGTTCCTTGAACGGCTGGAAGAAATCGTTGCGGCGGAAAATGACGTCAAGACGAACGGTTTGCCCAATACGCCCGAGGCGCTTCGCCGTCTGAAAGCCATGGGCTTTTCGGACAAGCGGCTGGCCTATCTGGCGCTGGAATCGGTCAATATCCGCCCGGGCATGGAAACCGCAGTCCGCCGTGGTTCTGGCATCGCCATGCAGGCCGCCCGCGCGATTGCTGGCGCCGTGACCGAAGATGAGGTGCGCGCATTGCGGCACAAATTGGGCGTGCGCCCCGTGTTCAAACGCATCGACACCTGCGCTGCGGAGTTTGAGGCCAAGACGCCTTATATGTATTCAACCTATGAAGCCCCAAGCTTCGGTGTGCCGGAGTGCGAGAGCCAGCCCACGGATCGTGAGAAGGTCGTTATCCTTGGCGGTGGTCCGAACCGCATCGGGCAGGGGATTGAGTTCGATTATTGCTGCGTCCATGCCTGCTTTGCGTTGGCGGATGCGGGCTATGAAACGATCATGGTCAACTGCAACCCGGAAACCGTGTCGACAGATTATGACACCAGCGACCGTTTATATTTCGAGCCACTGACCGCGGAAGACGTGCTGGAAATCCTGCATGTTGAACAGCAGAATGGCACGCTGAAGGGCGTCATCGTCCAGTTCGGTGGTCAGACCCCGCTGAACCTCGCAAAGGCGCTTGAGGCAGCTGGAATCCCGATTTTGGGAACATCGCCCGACGCCATCGATCTGGCCGAAGACCGCGAACGCTTTGCCGCGCTTATCAACAGACTGAAGCTCAAGCAGCCCGAAAACGGCATTGCGCGTAGCCGTGACGAAGCCATTAAGGTTGCCGAGAGCATCGGCTACCCCGTGCTGATGCGGCCGTCCTACGTCCTTGGCGGGCGTGCGATGGAAATCGTCGATACGCAGGCGCAGCTGGAAAATTACATCCAAACGGCCGTGATCGTCTCGGGCGACTCGCCCGTGTTGATCGACAGCTATCTGCGGGACGCCATTGAGGTGGATGTGGATGCTTTGTGCGATGGCGACGAAGTCGTTGTTGCCGGCATATTGCAGCATATTGAGGAAGCTGGCGTGCACAGCGGCGATTCCGCCTGCACCATCCCGCCCTACAGCCTGCCTGATAACATCATTGCCGAAATCCGCCGCCAGACCGAATTGCTTGCGGTCAACCTGCATGTCCGTGGCCTGATGAACATCCAGTTCGCGGTCAAGGATGGCGAGGTGTACCTGATCGAGGTCAATCCACGTGCCAGCCGGACCGTGCCTTTCGTCGCAAAGGCCATCGGCGCACCTATCGCCAAGATCGCTGCGCGCGTTATGGCGGGGGAAAAGCTCAAGGACTTGCCACCCATCAACCTCGACATCGATTATATCGCGGTCAAGGAAGCAGTATTCCCGTTTGATCGTTTCCCCGGTGTTGACCCCGTGCTGTCGCCTGAAATGAAATCAACAGGCGAAGTCATGGGTATCGATCGCGATTTTGCGACGGCCTTTGCCAAATCGCAAATCGGCGCGCGGATGCCGCCACCGATGGGCGGGAAGCTGTTCGTTTCGGTGAAAGACACAGACAAGCCGGTTATCGTCCCCGCTGTCAAACAAGCGATTGCGTGCGGCTTTACCGTATGCGCAACCGACGGCACAGCCAATTATCTGCGTGAGCAGGGGATAGAGGTCGAGCGCGTGAACAAGGTCGCGCAGGGCCGCCCGCACATCGTCGACAAGATTAAAGATGGTGAAATCCAACTGATTTTCAACACCACCGAAGGTTGGCAGAGCCTGAAAGACAGCGAAGAAATCCGCCGTTCCGCGTTGGTTGGCAAGGTTTCGCAATATACAACAGCCGCAGGAAGCATCGCGGTTGCACAGGCGATTGCGGCGCTGCAGCAACGGCAACTTGAAGTTCGGCCACTTCAAGACTATTATTAACACGAGCAGTATCGTTCCCCGACAATTGAACTGCATATCGGATTGATGGTTATCATTTCTCCGGTCGGGATGTTTTTGTGACGAAGGGTTTTGCCTGATGGCGAGTTTTGAGAAATATCCGATGTTGGCTGAAGGCTATGAAAAGCTGACAACCGAC
>NZ_JBILAF010000062.1:0-12370 GCF_044354325.1 Sphingorhabdus sp.
CTAAGGTTACTAAAAACGGCAAAATAGCGTTAAAATACGCAGCCGGAACGAAGAGGATGCGCTGGATTTCATCGCGTCTCGAATCAAAAAGACACCGGTATCAATACCGGTAATTGGGAAGGGAAGTGGGAATGATTAAATCTGGATCGCGCGAATTTAGCAAAAATGCGACGAAATTCTTGTCGGCGGTGTCACTGAGCGTTTTGGCAGTAGGCACAGCCCATGCACAGGACGCCGCAGCCGAAAATGCTGCCGCTGAAACTGCACCTGCAGAAGAAGGTGATGCAATTGTTGTCACCGGTTTCCGTGCTTCGCTGGAAGCTGCGTTGAACCTGAAGCGCGATTCCGTCGCTGCAGTCGACGCGATTGTGGCCGAAGACATTGCAAAATTCCCTGACCAAAACCTTGCGGAATCGCTTCAGCGTATTCCCGGCATTTCGATCAGCCGTGATGGCGGCGAAGGCCGGTCGATCACGGTTCGTGGTCTCTCGTCGCAGTTCACACGCGTACGCGTTAACGGCATGGAGACCATTGCGACCTCGACAGACGGCGCTTCTGCAAACCGCGACCGTGCTTTCGATTTCAACGTATTTGCATCGGAACTCTTCAGCAGCCTTGTGGTTCGTAAAACAGCCGAAGCATCGCTGGACGAAGGTTCGCTGGGTGCGGTTGTCGACCTGAATACCGGCAATCCTTTGGCTGGCCGTGCTGGTCTTAACGGTGCGCTCTCGGTTGTGGGGTCGTACAATGATCTGGCGAAAGACCTTGGACCGCGCCTTGCCGGTTTGCTGAGCTGGCGCAATGATGCCGGTACGCTCGGTGCGTCGATTTCGGCCGCTTATTCGAAAACCAGCACATTGGAACTTGGCAATAATTCGGTCCGTTGGGCGCAGGCGCGTTTCGACGGTGTCGACGCAACCAATTGCTTCACCACCGCGAACAGCGGCGGAACCTATGTCCCAAGCACCGCTTGTGACCGTGCAGCGACGACATTCCACCCGCGTATTCCGCGTTACGGTGAAGTTGCCCACGATCGTGAGCGCTTGGGCCTGACCGGTTCGGTGCAATATTCGCCAAGCGACGCAACCAAGCTTTCGATCGACGCCCTATTTTCAAAATATGATGCGTCACGTGAAGAGCAATGGGGCGAAGTATTGCTGCGCTCCAACGAGCGTTCCATCAATGTCGTGAATCCCGTTTACGACGCCAACAACAACATGATTGCGGCGACCTTGAATGATGCATGGGTGCGTACCGAGCATTATCTGCGTGAATCGCAAACCAAATTTTATCAGGTTGGCGGCACATGGGATCAGGACGTTACCGACAATTTGCGTTTCACCGCATTGGGTGGCGTGTCAAAATCAAACGCCGATATCCCGGTTGAAACGACGGTCATTTTCGACGACCGTGATGCGCAGGGCTATAGCTATGACTATAGGGACATGGCGCGTCCAAAGCTGACCTTTGGAACCAGCGTCATGGATCCTGCAAACTTCCAGCTTGCAGAAATCCGTGACCGGCCTTCGAACGTGACCAACCGCTTCAAAACTGCACAGTTGCGGACCGAGTGGGATGTCAGTGAGAATATCACGTTGAAGGCGGGTGCCGTATGGCGCCGGTTCAACTTCGATGCCGAAGCCTACACCCGTGATACCGCTGTTTGCGGTAACGGCGGCACAAGCTTGGTAACTAGCACAGCGGGCACAATCACTTGCTCGGCAAGCAGCCTGTTTGGGCCAACAGCGATTTATGGTTTTGCAGTTACGCCCGCTTTGTCGCAATCGTTCAGCCTGGGTAACGCAGGTCAGCCAGTTGGAAACACAAATGGCTGGATCGTACCTAATCTCGATGCAGCAACCGCGTTCACTGGTTTGTACAGCCGTACGCCAGCAAATGATGCCGGCAACATCCGCGGCGTTCAAGAAACGACCAAGGGTGCTTATCTGCAAGCGGACGCCAAGGGCGATGTCCTTGGAATTGAATATGCACTGAATGCAGGTATTCGTTATGCGAAGACCGACCAGTCTTCATATGGCCTCGTCAGCGGCGTCACCGCGACCGTCACCCGTAGCTATGACGACTGGTTGCCATCGGCAAACCTCGCTTTGTACCCAACCGAAAGCACAATTGTGCGCTTTGCGGTTGCAGACGTGATGACGCGCCCAACGCTGGGTTCGTTGACACCAGGTGGTTCGGCGGACGGATTTAACTACCGCGTAACCAGCGGTAACCCGTTCCTTGCTCCATTCCGCGCTACAAATTACGATCTGTCGCTTGAGTGGTATTTTGCGCCTCAGGCTGTGTTGTCACTCGCCGTGTTCCAAAAGGATGTCAGCACATTCACGCAATCGGCGTCGATTACCGGCGCAACATTTGCGCAAACCGGCTTGCCAGCATCGGTGCTCAGCCCCGCATCACCAGCAGCTTTGAACCCGGCGCAACAGCTTGAACCACGTTGGACGCTGGCTACCACCGTCAATGGTTCCGGTGCGAAACTGAAGGGCATCGAACTCGCTGCGCAAATTCCGTTCAGCGCGTTCACAGATGGCATGCTTTCCAACTTCGGCATCCTTGCAAACGCCACGTTCATTGACTCGAACGCGAGCTTCAATGTCCAAGGCCCTGCAATTGCCCCAGGTGGTGCTTTGCAGAATGCGGTTATCAGCAATACGCTGGGCAATGTCACCAAAAAGGCATTTAACGGCACGCTCTATTATGATGATGGCAAGTTCAGTGCCCGCGGGATGTTGAGCTATCGTGGTCGCTATCATGAAGGCGCAAGCGGCACAGGCAACATTTTGGAAGGTTATGGCGCAACCACCAACTTTGACGCCTCTGTCCGTTACAAGCTCACCGAGTGGATGGAAGTATCTGTAGAAGGCAACAACTTGCTGGATACCTATCGCTACCGGTTCACCGACTTTGATGCGGACCGCAATTATGAGAACAACCATTTTGGCCGGACCATCCTGTTTGGTGCACGCTTCAAAATGTAATCTGCGGATTGTCTAAAACGTAAAAATGGGGCCAGTCATTGCAATGCGTGACTGGCCCTTTTTTATGTGAATAACAATCTGCCCAAGGCCGTATGTGACTGGGCTATCTCGCGCGCGGATCAATCACTTTAGATATGAGGTAATATGACTTTCGACAGACGCACAGTCATGGCACTCGCCGCCGCCGGTATGGCAGGAACGGCGTTTGGACAAACACCACCTCCGGGCTCTAATGTGCCAGTGCCGCGCGGGCTGTATCAGCCCACCGAAACCATTGACCTTTGGCCCGATGGCGCGCCCGGTGCGCCAGCGAAGCTTTTGGTTGAAACGGTGAACGAACGTTCAACCGATGCCCAACTGACCGACCGCGCCGTATTCGGGATCAGCCGTCCGCGCATGGTCGTATTCCGGCCAAGCCAGCCAAATGGGGCCGCTGTCCTGATCACACCGGGCGGTGGCTATCGCTGGGTCGTCGTGGACAAAGAAGGCTATGAAATGGGTCGCTGGCTTGCAGCCCGCGGCTACACGGTGTTTGTGTTATTCTATCGGCTGCCGGGCGAAGGCTGGGCGGCAGGACCTGATGTCGGCTTGTCCGACGCGCAGCGGGCGATGCGCCTGATCCGCTCGCGTGCCGCAACCTATGGCATCGACCCCGCACGCGTTGGCGCGATGGGTTTTTCCGCCGGCGGCCATCTATGTGCCGACCTTGCAACACGCTTTGACGTGAAGACATATGAACCCGTCGATGATGCCGATGCGCTGTCGGCGCGTCCCTTTATTGCGGCGCCGATCTATCCCGTTATTGCTATGCAGGCACCCAATGCGCACGCCGGTAGCCGTGAAAAGCTTCTTGGGACTGCACCGAAGGCTGCGGCGGAAAAGCGGCTAAGCCCGCATATGAATGTGCCGGATAACGCCCCGCCGTTCTTCTTGCTGCATGCGGAGGATGACGATGCTGTGCCCGTTGAAAATAGCTATCTGATGCGTGCGGCATTGCGGAGCAAAGGCATTTTGACCGAAACCCATGTCTTTGCCCATGGCGGACACGGCTTTGGCTTACGAAAGGCCATAGGGAAGCCCGTGGAGACTTGGCCTGACCTTTTCCTGGGCTTTGCCCGATCACAAGGGTTTTAGGCGCTAGCTGACGCCCAATATACGTTGCAGAAGCCACATGACGGCTATGGTGCCGATGGCATAAGCGCTGAACCGATGGAGCCGTGCAGCATAAAGCGCATTAAACCGCCGGAGCAGGGATAGGACGAGCATCGCCGCGCAAACGATAAGGATTTGGCCCGCTTCGACGCCCAGGTTGAACGTCAGCAACGCCATGGGGACTTCACCTTGCGGCAGTCCGATCTCGGCCAGTGCACCCGCAAAGCCAAAGCCATGCAGCAAGCCGAAGAGGAAGGCGACAACCCATGGAATGCGTTCCGAAAGGCGCGGCGCGCTGGGGTCGCGTTTAACAACCTCGACCGCCAAAAAGACGATGGACAAAGCAATCGCTGCCTCGACCGGCGGCCCCGGCACGCTGATCAGCTCAAGCGTTGTTGCCACCAATGTCAGCGAATGCGCGATTGTGAAGGCGGTGACGGTTCCGGCCACACGCCAGGCGCCATTGAGCAGCAGCACGAGGCACAGCACAAACAACAGATGGTCATAGCCCATCAGGATATGTTCAACGCCTGTGATGAAATATGTGCGGGCAACCTGCCACCTATCCGGCCGTTGCGCTATCGTCGCTTGGGGATTCGACGGTGTAAGCCGCGCAGCCTGCGTTATGCCGCGTGCAGACTGATAGCGCAGCAGCGCGTCAGCAGCCATATTCTCCATACCGTCCAGACGGACCGCGCGACCCGCCAACGGCGCTTTGCAATTGATAACCCAACGCACCAAAAGTGCCGCGCTGTCGATGCTGCGTTCAGGGGGTGTCGAAACACAATCGTTCGGAAATGTGGGTGTTACCCCCGTTGCGAGACCCGGCTTGATGGGTGCTTTCCACGTGACATCATATTGGTGCGCATTTGGCGCGCTACCAACCCGCTCGCGCAATTCCAAATAGCCGGGTTGCAAATCATCGGCGCGTGCGGGCGAGAGGCAGGCCGCCAGCATGATCAAAAGAAGCAGCCGGAATATCATGGCTTGGCAATGCGAATGTCATATCCGTCAAGCAACGCCTGATATGCGGCGGCTTCACGCTTGCTTTGGGTCTCGGCGCGCCAGTCGTTTGATACGCGCTGCCGGATAGCTGACAAGGCTGGCGTCCCTGCTGCAATGACTTTGCGGACGCGGACGGCGTGCCAGCCAAAGCCTGAGCGCACCGGGCCAGACCATTTTCCTTGTGGGGCATTCCGCAGACTATTGGCAAAATCATCGCCAAACTGCCGCGATACGCTGTCCCACTCGGCGTCTTCCATACTTTGGGGAACGCTCAATGCTTGCGCGGGCGGTGTTTTTCCTTGGAGGAGCATCCGCATAGAATTTTGCGCCACATTTTCATCTTCGCCCAAAAACTGCTGGTCAAAACTGAACGCGGGTTGCGCAGCATAAAGGGATTTTTTGGTGTCGTAATACCGTTGGAGCTCGGCATCGGTTGGTTCCATATTCTGGATTTCAGCGGTCGCCAGAAACTCCATTTTGGCGCGCAAACGGCGTCGGATAATCGGGTCGTCCACGTCAAGCCCAAGCCGCATAGCCTCGCGGACGTACACTTCTTCTTTGATGTAATCGCGGATCAGGCTGTCGAGTTGCTGCGCGCTCGGCGGGCGCTGCCACGTCTGTTCCCATTGGGATGCAAGCCGCGCGACTTCCTCTTCGTTGATCGTAATGCTTCGGTCCAGACTGTCGGAGGAACCGAACTGGCTCATCAGCAGGAATAGCACTGAACCTGCGGCCAAAAAATGTACCAGCGGCTCTCGAATGAAACGGCGCACCTTAATATCCTTCATAAAATAGCGACCCCCCGACCTGGGCGTTCCACCATGATCATTGGCGATTCGCCTTCCGGCGTTTTATACGCGGCAGAAATAGCTGCACGGACTTTATCGACGCGGGCCGCTGGCATGACCGCGACACAGGCGCCACCAAAGCCGCCACCCGTCATCCGTGCGCCGCCCTCGGGACCAATCGCGCGTTGCAACAGCGCGACCAATTCATCAATGGCGGGAACGGTAATCTCGAAATCGTCGCGCATCGATGCGTGGCTTTGCGCCATTAGCGCCCCAAGCGTGGTCAGATCGTTTCTCGCAAGCGCGTCCGCTGCATCCAAAGTCCGTTGGTTCTCAGTAATCACATGGCGTGCCCGTGACGTCGTGACGGCATCAAGCCCTGCCGCCGCGAGCATGTCGAGGTCCGCATCGCGCAACGCGGCGACACCCATCGCTTTGGCGGCGGCCTCACATTGGCCGCGTCGTTCGTTGTAATGCCCGTCGACGAGGCCACGTGTGACGCCGGAATGGACAATCATGATGGCAATATCATCGGGTACGGGTGCATCTGTCAGCGCAAGGCTTCGGCAATCGATCAAGAGCGCATGGCCGGCTTTGCCTTGGGCGGAAATGAGCTGGTCCATGATGCCGCATTTTGTGCCTACAAAGTCGCGTTCCGCACTTTGCGCGATTTGCGCGAGGCGGCTGTGGTCAATCTCGATATCGGCCAGAGCGAGCATGGCCTTGCCGACAGCGACCTCAAGCGAGGCCGATGACGATAGGCCTGCGCCTTTGGGCACATTGCCCGCGATGGCAATGTTCGCGCCGGTAAGCGCATGCCCCGCATGTTGCAGGGCCATGATCATGCCGCGAATATAATCGGCCCATGGCTGGTCCGCATTGCGTTGTATGGGGTGTTTGAGGTTGAACGCATCCACCGCGTTGTCAAAGTCCACCGCAACAACATGCACGGCGTTATCGTCACGCCGGCTGGCGGCAACCATCGTCGACGGGCCAATGGCGCAGGGTAGGACAAACCCGTCATTATAGTCGGTATGCTCGCCGATCAGGTTCACCCGTCCGGGCGCGCGGGCCACCAGATCAGGCGCTGACCCAAATCCTTGGGCAAAGGCCGCACTGACCTTGTCATATAGCACCTTGTCGAGCGGCGTCATGCTTTGGCCCGGTAATGGATTTTGCTTTGCGCGCGCAATTGTTCGGCCGCCGCTTCGGGTGTCAGGTCACGCTGCGCTTCGGCCAGCATCTCATATCCCACCATGAACTTGCGCACACTCGCGGAACGCAGCAGGGGCGGATAGAAATGGGCATGCAGTTGCCAGTGCGGGGCGTCCGGTGTTGCGCTTGGCGCGCCATGCCACCCCATCGAATATGGGAAGCTTGTCTGGAACAGATTGTCGTAAGCGGTCGTGAGCGCCTTTAGGATGTCGGCCAAGTCTTGGCGCTGTGCGGAGGTCAGCGCACTTAGCCGCTGTACAGCAAAACGCGGGAGCAGGAGGATCTCGAAAGGCCAGCTTGCCCAATAAGGTACCACCGCAATCCATCGATCATTCATGGCAACAGTACGCGCACCGTCCGCTGCCTCTTGTGCGGCATAAGTCAGCAGCATCGCGCTGTGGTGTTTGTCGAAATATTCGGCCTGCGTTTCGTCCTCACGCGCGGGTTCGGCGGGGACATAATCGGTCGCCCATATTTGCCCGTGCGGGTGCGGGCTTGAACAGCCCATCATCGCGCCTTTGTTTTCAAAGACCTGCACATAGGCATGGTTGGCCGACAGCTCGGCTTCCAGCGCCGCCCAATTGTCGACGACGGCCGCGATCTCGGCCACGGGCATTTCGGGCAACGTCTTTCCATGGTCCGGGGAGAAACAGATGACCCGGCATGTGCCATGGGCAGGTGCTGCACGAAACAAAGCGTTGTCCTCGCCCGCTTCGTCGCGGTCTCCCGGCATCAGCGCGGCAAAGTCATTGTCGAAAATGAAGACATGTTTGTAATCGGGGTTGTGTACCCCGCCAGCGCGTTCATTGCCGGGGCACAAATAGCAGTTCGCGTCATGGCTTGGCCGCATTGCATTATCTGGCCTGTCCTGTTGCCCCTGCCATGGACGGTTCGCCCTATGCGGCGACACCAAAATCCATTCGTTTTTCAGCGGATTGAAACGGCGGTGGGGCTGTTCACTAAACCGCATCGGGCAAGGTCCAATCAATCGGAGGCTGACCCTTGCTAGTCAGAAAGGCATTGCATTGCGAGAAATGTTTGCAGCCCAGAAAACCGTTATAGGCGGACAAGGGCGATGGATGCGCAGCCTTCAGCACCAAATGGCGGCTGGCATCGACATTGGCCGCTTTCTTATGGGCATAGGCACCCCACAGCATGAACACGACCGGTTCTGGCTTGTCATTCACGAGCCCAACAATCGCGTCGGTAAACTGCTCCCATCCTTTCCGGCTATGCGAAGCGGCCTTGGCCATTTCCACCGTCAGGACGCTGTTCAACAACAGCACGCCTTGTTTTGCCCAATGCTCCAAAAAGCCATGGGACGGGCGGCGTATGCCGAGATCGCTCTCCAGTTCCTTGTAAATGTTCACAAGGCTTGGCGGCGGCCGGACACCCGGCGGCACGCTGAAGCTCAGCCCATGGGCTTGGCCCGGGCCGTGATAGGGATCTTGCCCCAAAATGACGACCCGCACCTGATCGAGCGGGGTCAGTTCAAGCGCACGAAACCATGCGGATCGTTCCGGGTATATCGTTTTGCCGGCCGCCCGCTCTGCCTCCAAAAACCGTGCAAGTGCAGCCATGCCTCCGCTTGCCAGTGCCGCGCTTAAGGGTGCTTCCCAGCCATTAGGTATGGAAAGGCCGCTCATTCTGCCTTTGGCGGGGCAGTCAGCAAATCGGTCCAAGCCTTGACCTCTTTCGATGTCGCTGGCCCAAGCAGCTCCATAGCGTGGCGCAGCCGTTCACGAATGATGTCGCGGCCCAGATGCGTGATGGCGTCAAACAATGGCACGCCCTGCGCGCTGCCGGTTATGGCCAGATAGAATGGCCGGATAACATCCTTCAACTTGGCATCCAGAACTTCGGCGGTGCGGCGCAATGTTCCCTCAACACCGTCCCGGTGCCATTCGATCATCCCGTCAAACTGCTGCAGCGCTATCGTGTAGGCCGCGCGTTGCGCATCCTGTTCCAGCTTCACGCCATCGCGCAGCCGCTCAAGCGTCATGCCTTCGATGCGGTTCATGAAGAACATGGCGGTAAGCCCACCAAGATCCGACATTTTGGTGATCCGCGCCTGCGCCATTTCGGCGATGGGCGTCAGATAGCTGTCATTCAATGCCCATGCTTTTACGGCGTCCAGAAACTCGGAAACGCTCAATTCTTCACGCAGATAACGGCCATTCAGCCAGTCCAGTTTAGACGTGTCGAACACGGGGCCACCGAGCGATATGTTGTGCACGTCAAATTCGTCGATAAGCGTTTGCAGCGAGGTTTTTTCATCTTCTTCGCTTGCGGATTTAATGAACAGCCCAAGAAAGTTCTGCATCGCCTGCGGCAAATAACCTGCGCGCTGATAATATAAGATGCTCGTCGGGTTTTTCCGCTTTGACAGCTTTGATTTGTCGGCATTGCGCAGCAACGGCAAATGCGTGAGCACTGGCGGTTCCCAGCCGAAATATTGATATAGCAACAAATGCTTTGGCGCCGACGAAATCCACTCTTCGCCGCGCATGACATGCGTGATGCCCATCAGATGGTCATCGACGACATTCGCCAGATGATAGGTCGGCAATCCGTCTGATTTCATCAGGACCTGCATATCGACCACCGAATATTCAAACTCGATCTCGCCGCGCAATGTGTCCTGAACGATGCATGTGCCGGTCGTCGGGATTTTCATGCGGACAACATGCGGCACGCCGTCTGCGTCGAGCTTCGCGCAGTCGTCGGCCGTCAATGAAAGGCAGGTGCCGTCATATTTCGGCGGCAACTTCGCCGCCATTTGGGCCGCACGCGAGGCGCTGAGCTTTTCAGGCGTGCAATAGCATTTGAACGCATGGCCATCAGCCAGCAGGCGGTCGCAATGTTCGGTGTAGATCGCGCTACGTTCCGACTGGCGATAGGGCCCGTGCGGTCCGCCAACATCCGGACCTTCATCCCAGCTAAGCCCAAGCCAGCGGAGTGATTCCAGAATCATTTTTTCCGATTGCGGCGTTGACCGCACTTGATCGGTATCCTCAATCCGCAGCAGGAATTGCCCGCCATGCTTCTTGGCAAAGCAATAGTTGATGAGCGCGATATAGGCGGTGCCGACGTGCGGATCGCCAGTGGGTGATGGAGCTACCCGGGTACGAACGGGACGGGTGATGGCATTCATGTTCAGTGCTTCTTTCAATCTCGGTTTGGCGGTCCTCTATCAAGCCCCGCCATGCTTGTCATCTTCGCGCTGCAATTGCGAAAGGGCGATATGTGCGTTGGATTAAATCGGGCTAGGGTAAAGTCTGCCTAGCGCAAAGCCGATAACAGGCGTAGCTGATTGACCAATGACGCTTATTTCCCCCCGCTTGCTCTCGCTTGGAACCGCTGTGCCGCCGCATCGCATTACGCAAGATCAGGTCTTGTCGATATTGGCGCAGGCCAAAGGTCACGCGTTACCGGCACGCATGGCGGATATTCTGGGCAATACCGGCATTGATCAGCGGCATATTGCGATGCCGCCTGAATATTATTTTGCACCGCGCTCGTGGGCCGGTCGCGCAGCGGTATATGCCGACGCTGCAGCAGTTCTGTTTGAAGCCGCTACGGTACAAGCACTTGATCGTGCAGGCGTCAACGCCGCCGACATCGGTCAGATTGTGTTTGTGTCAACCACTGGAACCATGACGCCAAGCCTGCCGAGCCGGATGATCGCGAAAATGGGCTTTGCGCCCGACACGCGGTGCGTGCCCTTATTTGGCTATGGCTGCGCGGGCGGGGTCATTGGCCTTGGCGTTGCTGCAGACCTGTTCCGCGCCAATCCGGACAAGCCCGTCCTGCTCGTAAGTCTTGAGCTGTGCAGCATTGCCTATGACCATGCGCGGATGGACAAAAAAGATATGGTTGCGCTTGCCCTTTTTGCCGATGGCTGCGCGGCGACGGTGATCGGGGCAGGGCCCGGCCCAGCGCTTTCCGCCTTTGCCAGCCATGTGTGGCCCGACACGCTGGATATGATGGGCTGG
This sequence comes from Sphingorhabdus sp., assembly GCF_044354325.1. Lineage (GTDB taxonomy): Bacteria > Pseudomonadota > Alphaproteobacteria > Sphingomonadales > Sphingomonadaceae > Sphingorhabdus_B. Next base: position 11,155 of record NZ_JBILAF010000062.1, read on the forward strand.
GAAATTGGCGACACGGGCTTTGATCTGGTGCTTGCGCGCGACATTCCTGTGTTCGTGAACGGCCATTTTGCGCCTGTCTGCGACGCATTTTTGGCGCGGCAAGGTCTTGAGAAGTCCGAGATGGCTGAGCCTGCCTGTCACCCGGGCGGCGGCCGCGTTGTTGATGCGCTTGCGGACTATCTGGGTGATGATTTGGCTACGACCCGTTCGGTGCTGCGGGCGCATGGCAATATGAGCTCGCCAACGGTGCTGTTTGTGTTGGAAGCGTTGTTGGCGGCTGGACCGATTGCAAAGCCAACCTTGTTAACGGCGCTTGGTCCGGGATTTGTCGGTGCGATGGGAGTTCTCACGCCATGATGCTGTTGGATTGGCCACTTTGGGCACAGGCGGTCTTTGCCTATGTCATCATACAGCGGCTTGCCGAGCTTGCCTATGCCAACGCCAATACGCGGCGTTTGCTGGCCGAAGGCGGGCGTGAGCATGGGGCAAAGCATTATCCGTTGTTCATATTGCTGCACAGCGGTTGGCTTGTGTCGATTGCGCTGTTTGCGGAACCGACAGCAGGGCCGAACCTGCTATTGCTCAACGCGTTCGTCGCCAGCCAGACATTCCGTTTCTGGACGCTGGCAAGCATTGGCCGGTGGTGGACGACCCGCATCATCAGTGCACCGCATTTCCCGCGGGTGAAGCGTGGGCCATATCGCTTTATCAAGCACCCAAATTACGCATTGGTGGTCGTGGAAATCGCGCTGCTGCCGCTCCTGCTTGGCGCACCTGCCATGGCGCTGACGTTTTCGATATTGAACGCTGCGTTATTGTGGTGGCGGATCCGGATTGAAAATGCCGTGCTGGGCGAACGTGTGGGCACTACTTGACCCGACCGCCTGCTGGCGCTAATGGCGCGCCTTCCCATGGCCAGAGGACCGATTCTCTTTGGCCATTTGGGAAGAACTCAGAATAGCAGCACATTGTGTGATCGGCCGGGTGGGCCAAAGGCTGAGCCTCCACCGCAAAATACGGCTGCCCACCCAAAGTAACCGCTTTAAACAAGGTGAAGATATGCCAACGATTAACCAGCTGGTCCGCAAGGGCCGGACCCCGCAGAAGACCAAGTCCAAGGTCCCTGCGATGGACCAAAATCCACAGAAGCGCGGCGTTTGCACCCGCGTTTACACAACGACCCCGAAAAAGCCGAACTCGGCTTTGCGTAAGGTTG